>NZ_JAIUGQ010000030.1:0-87726 GCF_020164715.1 Mesorhizobium sp. ESP7-2 | reverse complement strand
CCCCATCACCCGCGCATATACCTCCCCCACAATCCCGCGCCGAAACACCAGCACGCAGACCATGAAGATCAGCCCGGTGGCGATGGTCACCGGGAAACCTGATGTGGCCAGCGTGTTTTCCAGGCCGACGACGAGGCTGGCGCCGATGATCGGGCCGACCATGGTGCCGATGCCGCCCAGAAGCGTCATCAGGATCACCTCGCCCGACATCTGCCAGGTGACGTCGGTGAGCGTGGCGAACTGGAAGACGATCGCCTTCAGCGAGCCCGCGAGCCCGGCCAGCGCCGCCGACATGACGAAGGCGCCGAGCTTGTAGCTGGCTACGGAATAGCCCAGCGAAATGGCGCGGTTCTCGTTTTCGCGGATCGAGCGCAGGATCATGCCGAAGGGCGAATTGACGATGCGCCAGATGGCGAAGACGCCGAGCAGGACCACGACAAGCACGAAATAATAGATGTTCATCGGGGCGTTGAGGTCGAGGACACCGAACAGCACGCCGCGCGGCACGCCCTGAATGCCGTCCTCGCCTTGCGTGAACGGCGCCTGCACGCAGAAGAAGAAGAACATCTGCGACAGCGCCAGCGTGATCATGGCGAAATAGATGCCTTGCCGGCGGATGGCGAAGAAGCCCATGACGAGGCCGAGCAGTGCGGCGCCCGCCATGCCGAGCAGGATGCCGGCCTCCGGCGGCCAGCCCCAGACCTTGACGGCGTGGGCGGTGAAATAGGCGGCGCCGCCGAAGAAGGTGGCGTGGCCGAACGACAGCAAGCCGGTATAGCCGAGCAGGAGATTGAAGGCGCAGGCAAACAGCGCGAAACACAGCATCTTCATCAGGAAGATCGGGTAGACGAAGAAGGGCGCCGCCAGCAGCGCCAGTATGCCGAGCCCGACCAGCACCCATTCGAGCCTTGCCGAGGGTTTGGCGGATGTCTCGCGGAGCGAAAGCTCGGCCATGTCGGATGTCCCTTCCGCCATGTCAGGCGTCCCTTCCGAACAGGCCGGCCGGGCGGACCAAAAGCACGATCGCCATGATGACGAAGACGACCAGGTTGGATGCCTCGGGGTAGAAGACCTTGGTCAGGCCTTCTGCCAGGCCAAGCATGTAGCCGGTGACGATGGCGCCGAGGATCGATCCCATGCCGCCGATCACGACGACGGCGAAGACGACGATGATGAGATCCGATCCCATCAGCGGGCTGACCTGATAGACGGGCGCGGCCAGGATGCCGGCGAGGCCGGCGAGCGCCGAGCCGAGGCCGTAGGTGAGGGTCAAAAGCAGCGGCACGTTGACGCCGAAGGCCTGGACGAGACGGGGATTCTCGGTTGCCGCGCGCAGGTAGGAACCGAGCCTGGTCTTCTCGATCAGCGCCCAAGTTCCGAAGCAGACGATCAGCGAGGCGACCACCACCCAGCCGCGATAGTTGGGCAGGAACATGAAGCCGAGATTGGTGCCGCCGGCCAGCAGCGGCGGCACGGCGTAGGGGTTTCCCGACACGCCGTAATAGTAGCGGAAGACGCCCTCGAGCACGAGCGCGAGGCCGAAGGTGAAGAGCAGGCCGTAGAGCGGATCGGTGTCGTAGAGCCGCGACAGCGCCAGGCGCTCGACCACGACGCCGAACAGGCCGACGATCAGTGGCGCCAGGACCAGCGCCGGCCAATAGCCGATGCCGAGATGGGTGAGCAGGAGATAGCCGACGAAGGCGCCGAGCATATATTGGGCGCCATGGGCGAAATTGATGACGCGCAGCAGGCCGAAGATGACGGCCAGGCCGAGGCTCAGCATGGCGTAGAAGGAGCCGTTGATCAGGCCGACCAGCAACTGGCCGAGCAATGCCTGGACGGGGATGCCGAAGATCATCGTCATGGCGTCATCATACACCCAGAATTTCGTGGAGCAGCGTCATGCGGTCCGCCAGTTCGCCGGTCGGGAATCCGGCCACGACCTTGCCGTGCTCCATCAGGTAGAAGCGGTCGGCGACACGGCTGGCGAAGCGGAAATTCTGCTCGACCAGCAGGATGGTCATGCCGCGCTTTTTCAACGTCGCCAGCAGTTCGCCGATGCGCTGGACGATGACAGGGGCGAGACCCTCGGTCGGTTCGTCGAGGAGCAGCATCTTGACGCCGGTGCGCAGCATGCGCGCGATCGCCAGCATCTGCTGTTCGCCGCCCGACAGCCTGGTGCCGGGGCTGTTGCGCCGCTCCTTCAGATTGGGGAAGAGATCGAAGATTTCCTCGACGCTCATGCCGCCCGGGGCGACGACAGGCGGCAGCACCAGGTTCTCGTCGACGGTCAGCGTCGAGAAGATGCCGCGCTCTTCCGGCACGAAGCCGATGCCCTGGTGCGCGGTGCGGTGCAGCGGCAGCCGCATCAGGTCGGCACCGTCGAAAACGACCTTGCCGGTTCGCCGGCGGATCAGGCCCATGATGGCGCGCAGCGTCGTCGTCTTGCCGACGCCGTTGCGGCCGAGCAACGTCACTGTCTCGCCGGCAAACACTTCGAGGTCGACGCCGTGCAGCGCATGGCCCTCGCCATACCAGGCGTTCAGGCCGCTGACCGCAAGCAGGGGCGCGGTACTAGTCATCGGCGGTGCCCATATAGGCGACCTTGACGCGCTCGTCGCGGCTGACGGTGGCGTAGTCGCCGGCCGCCAGCACCTCGCCGCGCTGCATCACCGTTATCCAGTCGCAGAGATCGGCTACCACGGTCAGATTGTGCTCGACCATCAGTATGGCGCGGTCACTCGCCACCGAGCGGATGAGGGCGGAAACCGTGGCGACGTCCTCATGGCCCATGCCCGCCATCGGCTCGTCCAGCAGCAGCACCTTGGGATCCAGCGCCAGCGTCGTGGCGATCTCGAGCACGCGTTTCCTGCCATAGGAAAGATCGCCGGCCAGCCTGTTCGTCGCGTCGTCGAGGCCGACGGAACGCAGCAGCTCCATGGCGCGCGGGGTCAACCGGTCGAGCGCCGCCAGCGAGCGCCAGAACTGGACGCCGAGCCCGGCCGGCCGCTGCAGCGCGACGCGCACATTGTCGAGCACGCTGAGGTGCGGAAAGATCGCCGATATCTGGAACGAGCGCACCAGCCCCATCCGCGCCACCCTGGCCGGCGGCGTGCGGGTGATGTCGTGGCCGAGCAGGTCGATCCTGCCGCTGGTCGGCGCCAGGAATTTTGTCAGCAGGTTGAAGACGGTGGTCTTGCCGGCGCCGTTGGGGCCGATCAGGGCATGGATGTTGCCATGGCGGACATCCAGGTCGACATTCCTGACGGCGACGAAGCCGGCAAAGTCACGCCGCAGGCCGCGGGCGGAAAGCACCACCCGCGGCTCTTCCGCGCTCGGATCAGGCGGCACCATGGCCGCGCCGGTCACTGGGCCGCCGTCGGGCAGCCGCTTTCCTTTTCGCTCAGGAAGGCCTCCTTGCCGGGAATTGTGGCGAGGTATTTGTAGTAATCCCAATCCTTGGTGCTCTCGCTGGGCGCCTTGACCTGGTAGAGATACATGTCGTGGACCATGTTGCCGTCGGCCTGGACCTTGCCATTGGCGGTAAAGACGTCGTTCACCGGCAGCGAATGCAATTGCTTGGCGACCGCTTCGGTCTCGTCGGTGCCGGCCTTGTCGATCGCCTTCAAATACTGCGTCACCGCCGAATAGGTCGCGGCCTGGATCATGTTCGGCATGCGGTTGGTGCGCTTGAAGAAGCGCTGTCCGAATTCGCGGCTCTTGTCGTCGCGGTCCCAGTAATAGCCCTCGGTCAGCACGACGCCTTGCGCCGCCTGCAGGCCGAGCCCATGCACCTCGGCCAGCGTGAACAGGAGTGCGGCCAGGCGCTGGCCGCCCTGCACGATGCCGAACTCGGCCGCCTGCTTGATGGAATTGGAGGTGTCGAGGCCGGCATTGGCGAGCCCGATGACCTTGGCGCCCGACGATTGCGCCTGCAGCAGGAAGGACGAAAAATCGGTCGCGCCGAGGGGATAACGCACCTCGCCCAGCACCTTGCCGCCATGGCTCTCGACGAACTTGGCGGTCTGCTCCTTCAACGAATAGCCGAAGGCATAGTCGACGGTGACGAAGAACCAGCTGTCGCCGCCCTGCTGCACCAGCGAGCCGCCGGTGCCCACAGCCTGCGAATGGGTGTCATAGGCCCAGTGGAAGCCGTAGGGCGAGCACTGCTTGCCGGTGAGTTCGGTGGTCGCGGCACCGGTGACGATGTCGATCTTCTTCTTTTCCTTGGAAATCCCCTGCACGGCGAGCGCGACCGAAGAGGTCGTCAGCTCCATGATGGCATCGACCTGTTCGGTGTCGTACCACTGGCGTGCGATGTTGGAGGCGATATCGGGCTTGTTTTGGTGGTCGGCGCTGATGATCTCGACCGGTGCTCCCTGCACCTTGCCGCCGAAATCCTCGACCGCCATCTTGGCCGCCTCGACCGACCATTTGCCGCCGAAATCCGCATAGACGCCGGATTGGTCGTTGAGGATGCCGATCTTGACCTTGCCATCGGAAATCTCGGCGGCCGAGGCGGGAATCGCGGTGGCCGCGAGCAGCGCGGCGGAAACGACATAGCATAGCTTCATGAGTTTATTTCCTCCCAGTGTGGATGAATCCGGCCGCCCTCAACGATCGTCATCCGCAAGCACATTAGGAAAATGAGGCGGAAGGGCAAGGGGCGGCCGCGGATTTCATGGCGGCAAGGCCGACCCCATGGCGTGTGACACGAATATGTGAAGCTCGGCCGGCGACACACCGAGCTTGTTTGAGCCTGGACGGCTTCAACCCCCGGCCGCGACCAGATGGCCGTTGCCGGCATCACTCAGCGCCAGCTTCAGCGGGGCCTCGCCGATCCGGCGGGTGGCGCTGGGGATTTCCTAAATCCGCCGCCGCTATTTGGCTGCCGGCCTGTGTTGGCGGGCATAGGTTACGCAAGCATCCACGGTTGAGACACAAAGCGCGTCGCGCCTGTTCGGCAGATTGTTGTCGCCGGCATAGGCAACTTCGGCGACGTGGCCGCCGACCATGCGAACCTGCGTGTCGCAATAGCCGCCGGGAGCGACATTGACGGAACCGCCGACCGTCGGGATCGCCCCGACGGCCAAGGCAGGAACGACGACGCTGAGATTGCCGCGCTGGACGACGCGCTTATAGGTCCAGATCTGCCCGGACCGACCGACATCCGCGGTGGCGGTCGGAAACCCCGCGCACATTCGAACGTCGGCTTCACTGAGGCCGACCATTTCCTTGCGAGCCGCCGCCGCCGTGGGATCGACCTTGGCGATGCGCGACGTGTCGTCGGGAACGACGCAGGAAGACTGGACGACGACGATGAGACCAGCAAGGGCAAGCTTTCGAATGCAGGAAAATGTCATACCGATTATTGAGATCGCGTGGCGCCCGGCCGCCCTCTCTACCTAGGCAAGCAGGCCGCCGGATCAACCCGCATGCCTTCACGAAAAGGTGGTCGAGTAGGCCGCAGAGCTTTTTTGACTTCCGCTCGCCATGGATGAACCCGCCGGGCAGCCGACGAAGGACGTCCATCATTTCCGGGCGATGTCCTCGAAGCTCAAGTCGAACCGCATGAGATATTTGCGTAGCCGGTCGGCATCGTTGCCGCTGGTCTTTTGCAGCCGCGAAACGGCGAACAGTTTTCGGCCGGCGGCGCTGATCGAATTGCTGTCGCGGCAGACCTCGAGCACGGTGGCAAGTTGCGGCCGATCGAATAGGTCGATCCGGCTTTGCCGCTCGACACCCAAAGCCTCCACCAGGATGGCCTCGCGGCCGCCGGCATCCCCGGCACGCCACAGCATCGTCAGTCGTTCGATCTCGTCGCGCACGGTCTCCTCGTTGATGCGGCCGAGCGGCGCCAGTGTCGCCATGCGGGTAATGGATGCCGACAGATCGCGGAAATTGGCACGCCACATCGCCTGCGGCGCGATGGCGAATTTCAGGTAGAGATCCCGCGCCTCCCTGTTGAAGGTCACGTTCTGGCCCTCGCGTTCGCCGAAGCGGCGCAGCTCGAAGTCGAGGTTGGGCTCGATGTCTTCCTTGCGGTCGCGTAGCGCCGGAAGCTGGAAGGTCCAGAGATTCAGACGTGCGAACAAATCCTCGCGGAACCTGCCCTCCTTCACGCCGATCGACAGGTCGCGATTGGTGCCGGCCAGAAGCTGGAAATCCGAGATTACGTCCTGGTCGGCGCCCACCGGCAGGAAACGCTTCTCCTCGATGGCGCGCAGGCACATGGCCTGTTCGTCGATGCCGAGTTCACCGATCTCGTCGAGAAACAGCACGCCCTTGTTGGCCGACTTCATCAGCCCGGCGCGTTCGTTCTGCGCGCCGGTGAAAGCGCCCTTGACGTGGCCGAACAGCGTCGACATCGCCTGGTCGCCGCGCAAGGTCGCGCAATTGACCTCGATGAAGGCGCCGGAAACCTGCCGCTGCGCTTCCTTGAGTTCGTAAATGCGGCGCGCGAGCTGCGACTTGCCGGCGCCTGTCGGGCCGGTGAGCAGGACGGGCGCGCGCGAGCGGATCGTCACCTTCTCGATCTGGTCGATCATCTGGTTGAAGGCCGGATTGCGGGTGGCGATGCCAGACTTCAGGAACGACGTCGCCTCGTCGCGCTCCGCGGTAAAGCGTGTAGCGATCGCATCATAACGCGACAGGTCGAGGTCGATGATCGAGTGGCTGCCGGAGACGTCGTCGCGCCCATCCTTGCGGGGAGAGAGCTGTAGCAGGCGTGCAGGGATGAAGTGGGCCTCGGTGAGCAGGAACCAGCAGATCTGCGCGACATGCGTGCCGGTAGTGATGTTGACGAGATAATCCTCCTTCTCGGGATCGAACACATAACCCCGGGCAAAATCGCGCAGGCCGGTGTAGACCTCGCTGAAATCCCAGGGGTCTCTCATGCCGATGATATGCGGCCTGACCTCTGTCGCCGGCGAAACCTGTTCGATGTCGGCGATGATCTGCGTGGCGAGCTGCCGGGACTGTGTCTCGTGAATGAGTTCCAGGCGGTCAATGAACAATCCCTGCTGCTGGCACAGCGCAACCGTCGGCCGCCATTTCTTCCAGCGGTCGTCGGTGCGACCCGCATCGAGCGTCGTCCCGAGAATACCTATAGCGACCCGTCTTCGCATCTTATCCCGTGATATAAGAGTCGATACAATTGGATTATATTACAGGCTTCTTCTCGCGAAGCGCCAGATGCAAAAGGTTTAGTCCGTGATTTTTGTTTCTCAATAAAATCAATCGATTATGCGCGATGAGGCGACCTGAAGCAGCCCCGCTCTTCAAACTGGCACGCAGCTTGTAATGCTGCTGGTGTGAAATGAAGGATCAGAACAATGGCGAACAAATCCGTGTTTGCGACGAGTGCAGGAAAGCTGCTCCCGCCGGCTGACGCCAAAAACCGTGAGGGTGCCCGAGCTTACCGCCTATCGCCCGAGCAGTCTCTGGCGCAGCTGGCGGCGACGGGAACGTTCAACGCCACCTTCTACGCCGAGCCGCGTGAGCAGCTGGACGAGGTGCTGAAGCTTGCCTGGCAGGTCGAGCCGGGGTTCCTGGCACGCACCGCCGTCCACGCTTTCGAGCAGGGCTACATGAAGGACATGCCGGCGCTGCTGCTGGCCGTTCTCTCCTCGATGCAGGGCGACGAGTTCGACCGTGCTTTCGGGCGCATCGTCCGGAACGGCAAGATGCTGCGCAACTTCGTGCAGGTCATGCGTTCGGGCGCCACCGGCCGCAAGTCGCTCGGCACGCGGCCGAAGCGCCATGTCCAGGCCTGGCTCGAGCAGGCGGCCGACTTCGAGATCATGCGGGCCGCGGTCGGCAACGATCCGTCGCTGGCCGATGTCGTGAAGATGGTTCACCCGAAGCCGAAATCGGCGTCGCGTGAGGCGCTTTATGGCTATCTCCTGGGCAAGCCGCACGACGTGGCCGTGCTGCCGGACGTGGTGAAGGCATTCGAAGCCTTCAAGCGCGATCCATCGCTGCCTGTGCCTGAGGTGCCGTTCCAGATGCTGACCTCGATGCCGCTGTCGCGTGAACATTGGGTGCAGATCGCGCAAACGGCCGGATGGCAGATGCTGCGGCAGAACCTGAACACCTTTGCCCGCAATGGCGTGTTCGAAGTGGAAGGGTTCGGCGAGAAGCTGGCGGCGCGTCTGCGCGATCCCCAGGAGGTCCGGCGCGCCCGGGTGTTCCCGTATCAGCTGATGGTGGCGTTCACCGTGGCCGATGCGAAAGTGCCTGGCGTGGTTCGGGACGCGCTGCAGGATGCGATGGAAATCGCGCTCGGCAACGTGCCCCGGATCAAGGGCAACGTGGTGGTGTGTCCAGACGTTTCGGGCTCGATGAGCTCGCCCGTCACCGGCTACCGCCAGGGCGCTACGTCGGCCGTGCGTTGCATCGATGTGGCTGCCCTGGTGGCCGCCGCACTGCTGCGACGCAACCCGACGGCCAGGGTGTTGCCGTTCGAGAACGATGTGGTTGATGTCAGCCTCAACGCTCGCGATACGGTGATGACCAACGCCGCCAAGCTTGCCACCGTCGGTGGAGGCGGGACCAACTGTTCGGCTCCGCTGGCGCGGCTGGTGCGCGAGAAGGCCGATGTCGACCTGGTGGTGTTCGTGTCGGACAACCAGTCCTGGGTGGATGCCTCGGCGCATGCGCATCAGGGGACGGCGACGATGCAGGAATGGCAGAAGCTGAAGGGGTTGAACCCGGCAGCCAAGCTGGTCTGCATCGACATCCAGTCCCATGCGACGACGCAGGCCAAGTCGCAGGCCGACATCCTGAATGTCGGTGGCTTCTCCGACCGCGTCTTCGACGTGGTTGGGACGATGTTGTCGTCGAGCGGCGACCCGGACCATTGGGTGCGCACGATCGAGGCGATCGAACTCTGAAAACGGTCCCGGCGGCGCGCCCGCCGGGACTACCGGAACAAAAACAGGGCATGACGAATGCCGATGGAACTACAGGCTGTTCACCTCCAGGTCGCGGGTTCGAATCCCGTCGGGTCCGCCACTATGGACCCGTAGCTCAGTGGATAGAGCGGGACGTTTCATCAAACCTTGTCGTCATGCCCGACGGCATTACGCGGTTTCGGCCGCAACTGAATAAGGAAAGGAACTGAACAAACGGCGTGACGAATGCCTGTGGAACTACATCCTAACTTTCGGGTCGCGGGTTCGAGTCCCGCCGGAGCTGCCAATCGGCTCCGTAGCTCAGTCGGCAGAGCAGAAAGGCAGTTTTCGCAGAAATCTTGTCGTCACACCCGAACAAAGCCGCGGCGAATGCCGGATGGAACTACAGCAACATGAACGGGATGCTCCGTGAGGTTCGACTCCTCACCTTGCAGGCGCTCTCTGGCACGAGCGGGACTCCCGGTGTTTCATCATCCCTTGTCGCCGCGGCGACCGAACAAATGGCGAATGCAGGCAGGACTACAGGTAGCGCGCCCGTCGAGGGACGGGAGGTCGGGTGTTCAAATCACTCTCCCGCTCTTTGGAGCGGGGTGGCGCAGTCACCGTCTTGCCGATCCTTGTCGCCAGCCGATTGAACGGGCGAATGCCTGCGGGAATACATTGGTATCTGGCGGTTCGAATCCGCCCGTCGATCGGTTGATCGATCGGTTTCTCGCTTCGATTTGTCGCCCGCCGCAGAGAAGGGAATGAATGGCGAATGCAGGCAGGATTACAGGATAGAGCATCCGCGGCGAAAGCGGCGGAAGGTCGGATGTTCAAGCCATCCCTTCCATCCCACTGGGACGGAAAGTAGCTCAGTTTGCCTTGCCGACACTTGTCGCCAGACCGAATAAGGACGAATGCCTGCGAGACTACAGGTAGACGCGGCCCGCTCCGAAGCAAACAAGCAAGCGGGTGCCGAAAGGCGTGAGGGTTCGTATCCCTCCTTCGCATCTTCGCGAAGTGGCGGAAAAATGTCTCGCATTCCCTTGTCGTCCGTCCGCAATGCGCAGTGCTTGATGTATCGAAAGTGAAGGACATGACCGAGATTTTGAGTGGACAGGATTTGATCGACGCCGGCATGCCGCAGGGCAAATGGTTCGGCAAGGCGCTGGCCGCCGCCAATGCGGTGCTGGAGAAGGGTGGATCGCAGGGCGATGCGCTAGAGGCCGCGCGCGCTTTCGTGCCGCCGCCCGCCATTCCGCTGCATGCGGCTTCCTCCATGCCGCTGCACCTCAACATCGAGGCCGAAACGCCTGACGAAGCCGCCAATGTCGAAGCGGTGATGCGCTCGATGACCGAGCTGATGCGCACGCCGGTGATCCGCGCCGGCGCTATCATGCCGGACGCCTGCCCGGCTGGTCCGGCGGGCACGATTCCGGTCGGCGGCGTCGCCGTGTCCGAAGGCATCCACCCCGGCATGCATTCTGCCGACATCTGCTGCTCGATGGCGATCTCGGTATTTCCCGGCGTGGCGCCCGCCGCGCTGCTCGATGCCGTTCATGGGGTCACCCATTTCGGACCGGGCGGGCGTCCGCGGGGCCAGCAGATCCGGCCGGCCAAGGACATTTTCGAGCGTTTCGAGGCCAACCCCTTGCTGCGCGACCTGACCAGTGCCGCAATCGAGCATTTCGGCACGCAGGGCGACGGCAACCATTTCGCTTATGTCGGCACGTTGAAGTCGAGTGGCGAGACGGCGCTGGTCACCCATCACGGCTCGCGCTCGCCTGGCGCGCGGCTCTACAGCAAGGGGATGAGGATCGCCGAGGGCGTCCGCAAGACGCTGTCGCCGGAAACCTTGCCGCAGAACGCCTGGATCCCGGTCGACACGCGGGAAGGCGATGAGTATTGGGACGCCCTGCAAACGATCCGCGAATGGACCAAGGGCAACCATATGCTCATCCACGACCTAGCGGCCGAAAAGCTGTCGGCGAAGGTGTCGGACCGGTTCTGGAACGAGCACAACTTCGTCTTCCGCCGCTCGGATGGGCTATTCTACCACGGCAAGGGCGCCACACCGGCATTCGACAACTGGGCCGACGACGCCACCGATCTGACGCTGATCCCGCTCAACATGGCGGAACCGGTGCTGATTGTACGTGGCAAGAACGCGGTGCACGGGCTTGGCTTCTCGCCTCACGGCGCCGGGCGCAATTTCTCGCGCACCCAGCACCGGCGCATGCAGGCGGGGCGCAGCGACGCCGATATCTTCGCGCAGGAGACGAAGGGCATCGATGCCCGCTTCTTCTCCGGCGTGACGGATATTTCGGAGTTGCCGAGCGCCTACAAGAACGCGGCCTCGATGCGCCGCCAGATCGAGCATTTCGGTCTGGCGGAGATCGTCGACGAAGTGCTGCCTTATGGCTGCATCATGGCCGGCGACTGGGAGGCGAACGCGCCATGGCGCAAGAAGCGGGAAGCGCGCCAGCATCAGGGGCGCTAACCCCGACCGGATGCGGGCTGCAACCGCATCCGGTGATCACCGGTCCCGCAACTGCCTCCGCCGCCAGGCGGCTGGGGCCTCGCCGATCCGCTCGCGGAAGAAGCGGGAGAAATAGGCCGGGTCGTCGAAGCCGATCTCGTAGGCGATGTCCTCGACCGTGCGCACGGTGAACAGCAGCAGCCGCTTGGCCTCCAGCAGGCGGCGTTCGCCGACCACGCGCTTGACGCCGCTGCCCAACACCGCGTGCGCGGCCTTGTCGAGCAAATGCGGCGTGGTGGCGAGAGCCTCGACGTAGCGGTCGACCGGCCAGTTCTCGCGGAAATGCGCATCGACGAGTCTCCGTAGCCCCCGCGCCAGTGAAGTGTCTGAAGAGCCCGGGGCATCTGTCGCCTCAGGAGCGAGCCTCGCAATATGGGAGAGCGCGACGGCGATCAGCGCCGGCAGCACCTTGTCGTTGCCCGCCTGCGCCTCGGCGTACTCGGCGGCGATCATGTCCAGCACCGTCGCCAGTCTTTGCCATGCGGCGTGCTGCGGGAAGGCGTCGGCGAAGACCGGCCGGTCCAGCGGCAGCAGGCTGTGGCCGGCGAGCGTGGCCAACGCATCGTCGGCGACGGACACGACGATGGCGTCAGCGCCGGGTCCGATCGAAAACCCATGCACGATAGTGCTCGGCACGAAGCTGACGGCCGGCGCCGAAAAGTCCCAGGAGTGGTCCTCGATGCGATAAGTGCCGGAGCCGCTGGTCCAGTAGGTGATCTGGCCCATTTGCGGGTGCTTGTGCGCGGCAACCTGACCGAGGTGAATGTTACTGCGTGCAAGCACTGTCTCGACATGGAGGAAGCCGACATCGAGCGGCCGCACCGGTTCGCCGTAGACGAAGAAATCGGGAATCGAATTCTGACTCATGGCGCCGGAAAAAGTCCAATCGGTTTTGCCGTTCCGTCCATACCCGATCCCCCGCGGAGGCGCTAGGGTTGTGATACCAAGTGGAGGAGCATCAATGCGATCAGAAGATTTTCGCGCGGACAAGGCGCGCCCGTTCACCGGGGCCGAGTACCTGGAGAGCCTGCGCGATGGGCGCGAGGTCCATATCAATGGCGAACGCATCGCCGACGTCACCGCGCACCCCGCCATGCGCAACTCGGCGCGTTCGCTGGCGCGGCTTTATGATGCGCTGCATGACGGCAAGCGTCGTGAGATGCTGACCTCGCCGACCGACACCGGGTCGGGCGGCTACACCCACAAATACTTCCGCGTTGCCAAATCCTCCGGCGAACTCGCGGCCCAGCAGACGGCGATCGCCGAGTGGTCGCGCATGTCCTACGGCTGGATGGGGCGCACGCCCGACTACAAGGCGGCGCTGATGAACACGCTTGGCGCCAATGCCGACTGGTACGGACCGTTCAAGGACAATGCGCTGTCCTGGCACAAACGTGCGCAGGAAGCCGTGCTGTTCATGAACCACGCCATCGTCAACCCGCCGATCGACCGCCACAAGCCGGCCGAGCAGGTGAAGGACGTGTTCGTCCACATCACCAGGGAGACGGATGCCGGCATCTTCGTTTCCGGCGCCAAGGTAGTGGCGACGTCCTCGGCGCTGACGCATTACAATTTCCTGGCGCAAGGCTCGGCGACGGTCACCGAGGATCCGTCGCTGTCGGTGATGTTCATCGTGCCGATGAACGCGCCGGGGATAAAGATGTTCTGCCGCGTCTCCTATGAGCAGACGGCCAATACGGTGGCGGCTCCGTTCGACTATCCCTTGTCGTCGCGCTTCGACGAGAACGACGCCATCCTGGTGCTCGACAACGTCTTCATCCCCTGGGAGGACGTGCTGGTGCTGCGCGATGCGCAGAAGATCCTGTCCTTCCATCCGGCGTCGGGCTTCATGCATGGTTATTGTTTCCAGGGCTGCACGCGCTTCGCCGTCAAGCTCGATTTCCTCGCCGGCCTGCTGGCCAAGGCATTGCGCGCCACCGGTGGCGACGCCTTTCGCGGCAACCAGGCAGCACTTGGCGAGGTGATCGCGCTGAGGCACATGTTCTGGAGTTTTTCCAACGCCATGGCCCACAACCCGATCCCGTGGGCGAACGGTGCGGTGCTGCCCAATCTCGATGCCGCGCTCGCCTATCGCACCTTCATGTCGGAGGCCTATCCGCGCGTCATCGACACGGTGCGCCGGGTGATCGCGTCGGGGCTGATCTACCTGCCGTCGTCGGTGCGTGATTTCAACAATCCCGAGATCGACAAATATCTGGCGCAATATGTGCGCGGCTCCAACGACATGGGCCATGTCGAGCGCATCAAGATCATGAAGCTGTTGTGGGACGCGACCGGCACCGAGTTCGGCGGCCGCCATGCGCTCTATGAGCTCAACTATGCCGGCGCGCCGGAAGAGGTGCGGCTGCAGGTGCTGAAGGGCGCCGAGCGCGGCGGCAGGCTGAAGGCGATGGAAGAGTTGGTCGACGCCTGCATGGCCGACTATGACGAGCATGGCTGGACAGGCGACACCTGGCTGCCGCCGCTTCCTCCAACGGCCGGGTGAAGCCGATGGCCGCGCAGATTTCGAAGGCCGATTTCCGCGACGCCATGGCGAGGGTCTGCGCGCCGGTCAACATCATCACCACCGATGGGCCGGCGGGCCGCGGCGGCTTCACCGCCACCGCCATGTGCAGCGTCTCCGACGAGCCGCCGACGCTGCTTGTGTGCATGAACGGACGTTCGACGCAGGCGGCGATGTTCCTGGCCAACCGGCGCTTCTGCGTCAACGTGCTGACGCATGACCATATGCACCTGGCCGGAAAGTTTGCCGGCGCGACCAGGGACATGGCGGCCCGTTACGAGGCCGCGCGCTGGCAGACACTGGCCTCGGGCACGCCGGCACTGTCGGACGCCATCGTCAACTTCGATTGCGAGATCGAGACCGTGCACCTCGTCGGCACGCACAATGTCATGGTCGGCCGCGTCATCGACGTCAGGCACGGCAGCGGCGGCTCGGCGCTGCTCTATGTCGACCGCAACTACACACAGCCGACGCGATTGGGGAGTTTCGGGGGGTGAGCCGGAGCGAACGGCCCTGGCCGCGGAGCGGTCAACTCTCGCCGTCGATCAGGCTCTCCAGGAGATCGAGCAGCTGCTCCAGCCGCTCGTGGCCGAACCGCTGCTCGATGTCGTCGTAGATGACACGCCTCTCCGGCGACAGCGCGTCGATCAGCGCGGAGCCCGCCGGCGCGATGGTCAGCACGACGCGGCGGCCGTCGCCTTCCGCCTTGTTGCGGGTGATGAATTTCCGGCCCTCGAGCGCCTTGATGATGCGGGTCAGACTGGGCGGCAGCACGGAGGCGCGATCGGCAAGCTCGGTCGCCTCGACCGGCCCGGCCTCGCTCAGCACGCGCAGCACGCGCCATTGCTGCTCGGTCACGTCATGCGCGGCAAGCATCGGGCGAAACCGCGCCATCACCGCTTCGCGGGCGTGAAGCAATGCCATCGGCAAGGAGCGACGAGTGTTTTCCGGCAGCAAGAAGCAGCGCCCCCAATAATGCGGTGGTCAGCGGATTTCGGCCCACATGGACCAACGTCGAAACCCGACCTTTCCATCCCGTATCGTCGCCTCCAGCCCGATGCAAGACTTGACTTTGGGGGTACGTCATGTAATTAACGCGTTAACTAGAACAATGCGACAAACCAGGGAACGAAACGCGGTGCCGCACTTCTCCATCGAGTATTCGGCCAATCTCGATGCCAAGGTCGATATGGATGAATTGTGCGCGCTGGTGTTGCGCACGGTGCTCGACACCGGTCTGTTCGAGACCGGCGCCGTGCGGGTGCGGGCCTTTCGCGCTGACGCCTACGCCATTGCCGATCGCCTGCCGGAAAACGCCTTTCTCGATATGTCGTTTCGCATCGGGACCGGCCGTAGCGCGCAGGACAAGAAACGGACCGGCGAGGCCGTGTTCGCGGCGATTGGTCAGTATCTCGGCAGCTTGTTCGAGACTCCGCATTTCGCCTTGTCGCTGGAGATCAGGGAAATCGACCCCGTGCTGAGCTGGAAGAAGAATGCAATCCACCCGCGGCTGCGCGACAAGTGACGGAAGACTGACATGTCCGATCTCGAAGGCAATCTGAAAAAGGCGCACGCCTACCTCGCCCGCTTCAAGACCGACGGCGTGCTGAACCAGATCGGCGGCGAGGCGGTGCCGGCCGCCGACGGCTCGACCTTCGAGACGCTGTCGCCGGTCGATCTGCAGCCACTGGCCAAGGTCGCGCGCGGCGGCGCCGCCGACATCGACCGTGCGGCCAAAGCGGCGAAGGGGGCTTTCCCGGCCTGGGCCGCCTTGCCGGGCGAGGCGCGCAAGAAGCTGTTGCACAGAATCGCCGATGCGATCGAGGCGCGCGCCGAGGAGATCGCCTTCGTCGAATGCATGGACACCGGCCAGGCGCTGAAGTTCATGGCCAAGGCCGCGTTGCGGGGCGCCGAAAACTTCCGCTTCTTTGCCGACCGTGCGCCGGAAGCGCGCGATGGCGAGACGCTGAGGACCACGGGCCAGGTCAACATGACGACGCGGGTGCCTATCGGGCCGGTCGGCATCATCACGCCGTGGAACACGCCGTTCATGCTGTCGACCTGGAAGATCGCGCCGGCGCTGGCCGCCGGCTGCACCGTGGTTCATAAGCCGGCTGAGTTCTCGCCGCTCAGCGCGCGGCTGCTGGTCGAGATCGCCGAGGGGGCCGGCCTGCCGAAGGGTGTATGGAATCTGGTCAACGGGCTTGGCGAACATGCCGGCAAGGCGCTGACCGAGCACCCCGATATCAAGGCGATCGGCTTTGTCGGCGAGAGCCGCACCGGCTCCATGATCATGAAGCAGGGTGCCGATACACTGAAGCGCGTGCATTTCGAGCTCGGCGGCAAGAACCCGGTGATCGTCTTCGCCGATGCCGACCTCGAGCGCGCGGCGGATGCGGCGGTGTTCATGATCTACTCGCTCAACGGCGAGCGCTGCACCTCATCGTCGCGGCTGCTGGTGGAAGCCCCGGTCTATGACCAGTTCACCGATCTGGTAGCGGAGAAAGCAAAGCGCATCAGAATAGGCCATCCGCTCGATCCGAAAACCGTGGTCGGGCCGCTGATCCATCCGGTACACGAGGAAAAGGTGCTGTCCTATATCGAGATCGGCAAATCGGAGGGTGCCGTGATCGCCGCCGGCGGTGGCAAGTTCGCCGGCCCCGGCGGCGGCTGCTATGTCAGCCCGACACTGTTCACCGGCGCCACCAACAGGATGCGCATCGCCCAGGAAGAAATCTTCGGACCGGTGCTGACCGCCATCGCTTTCAAGGACGAGGCGGAGGCGCTGGCGCTGGCCAACGACACGCAATACGGCCTGACCGGCTATCTCTGGACATCGGACGTCACCCGCGCCTTCCGCTTCACCGAAGCGCTGGACGCCGGCATGATTTGGGTCAATTCGGAGAATGTGCGCCATCTGCCGACGCCGTTCGGCGGCGTCAAGAATTCCGGTATCGGCCGCGACGGCGGCGACCATTCCTTCGATTTCTACATGGAGACGAAGAACATCGCCTTCGCCACGTCAGCGCACGCGATCCAGAAACTCGGCGGCTGACCGGAGGAAACCAGATGCCCTTGCCCAAGCCCAACCTCTATCCCGCCTTCAACATCGTGCGCCTCAGCCATGTCGAGTTGGCGGTGACCGACCTCGCCAAATCCCGCGCCTTCTATGTCGATACGCTCGGCCTGCAGGTCACCGACGAGATAGCAGGCGCCATCTACCTCAGGGCCATGGAGGAGCGTGGCCATCACTGCATCGTGCTGAAGAAGGCCGCCACGGCTGAAGCGCGCGACCTCGGGTTCAAGATGTATTCCGAGGAAGACCTCGACAAGGCCGAGCATTTCTTCAGGGGCAAGGGCCTGCCGGTCGAATGGGTCGAGCGTCCCTACCAGTCGCGCACCTTCCGCACGCGTGACCCGCACGGCATTCCGCTCGAATTCTACGCGACGATGGAGCGCTTGCCGCCGATCCACCAGAAATACGCGCTCTACAAGGGCGTCAAGCCGCTGCGCATCGACCATTTCAACTGCTTCTCGCCTGATGTCGACGAGTCCGTCGCCTTCTACAACGAGCTCGGTTTTCGCGTCACCGAATACACCGAGGACGCCAGCAGCGGGAAGCTGTGGGCGGCCTGGACGCACCGCAAGGGCGGCGTCCATGACATCGCCTTCACCAATGGCGTCGGCCCGCGCCTGCACCATGTCGCCTTCTGGGTGCCGACGCCGCTCAACATCATCGACCTGCTCGACCTGATGGCGACGACCGGGTATCTGCCGAACATCGAGCGCGGCCCCGGCCGGCACGGCATTTCCAACGCGTTCTTCCTTTATGTGCGCGATCCCGACAACCACCGCATCGAGATCTATTGCTCGGACTACCAGACGGTCGATCCCGACCTCGAGCCGATCAAATGGGATCTGAAGGACCCGCAGCGCCAGACGCTGTGGGGCGCGCCGGCGCCGAAAAGCTGGTTCGAGGAGGGCAGCGTTTTCGCGGGTGCAGAGGTGCGGCAGCCGGGCTTGGCGGCGTCGCCGATCATCGCGCCGTAAGGGATTTTGATTTTATGTCAGCGTTCTGTGTCGCCCCCCTTTGTCCTGCCGGACATCTCCCCCTCAAGGGGGGAGATCGGACTTCATTTCCGCTTTCTCCAATCGTCGACGCCGCAAGGAAAGCGCTAACGCCGGAGCCAGCCAATCTCCCCCCAAGAGGGGGAGATGTCCGGCAGGACAGAGGGGGGCGCCGTAGAACTCCGGCCTGGCCAGCATCGAACAACACAGATGGCGGGGTGGCCGCATGAATGCCCGGCTCGCCACCTTCACCATCGACGGCAAGACACGCTACGGCGCAATCACCGAGAAAGGCGTCGTCGACCTCTCCGCCCGCCACGGCCAGTGGCCGACATTGCGCGAAGTGATCGAGGCCAGCGCCTTGCGGCGGCTGGCTGAAGAGGCAGACACCCTCGCCACCGATTTTCCGCTCGACGCTATCACTTACGACATCCCCATCCCCTCGCCGGAAAAGATCATCTGCGTCGGCGTCAATTTTCCCGACCGCAACGAGGAGTACAAGGACGGCCAGGCAGCCCCCTCGAACCCCTCGCTGTTCATCCGCTTCGTCAGCTCCTTCGTCGGTCATGGCGCGCCGCTGGTACGGCCGCCGGAGTCGTCACAGCTCGATTATGAGGGCGAGATCGTCATCGTCATCGGCAAACCCGGCCGGCGCATCGCCGAGGCAGACGCGCTCGGCCATATCGCGGCATTGTCGCTGTGTAACGAAGGCACCATCCGCGACTGGGTGCGGCATGCAAAATTCAACGTCACGCAAGGCAAGAACTTCGACCGCACCGGTTCGATCGGCCCGTGGCTGGTGCCGTTCACGGATGAGGCGCAGATCGCCGACATCGCGCTCACCACGCGCGTCAACGGCGAAGTGCGCCAGCGGGACCGCACCAGCCGGATGATCTTTTCCTTCCGCAAGATCATCAACTACATCTCGACCTTCACCACGCTGGTGCCCGGCGATATCATCGTCACGGGAACCCCGACCGGCGCCGGCGCCCGCTTCGAGCCGCCGGTCTGGCTGAAGCCGGGCGATGTGATCGAGGTGGAGGCCGACGGCATCGGCGTGCTCAGAAACGGCGTCGTCGACGAGGCGGAAGCATGACCCCGAGCCAAGTGGAAGACGCGGCCGACCGGCTGTTCGAGGCCGAGCGCTCACGCCGCCAGATCCGGCTGCTCAGCCTCGATTTTCCCGAGGCGACGATGGAGGATGCCTATCGCGTGCAGGCCGCGCTGGTGACGCGCAAGATCGATGCCGGGCTGAAGCCGAGAGGCTGGAAGATCGGCCTGACGTCCAAGGCGATGCAATATGCACTGGCCATCGACACACCGGATTCGGGCGTGCTCTTCGACGACATGTTCTTCAATGACGGCGCGACCATTCCCGCCGGCCGTTTCATCCAGCCGCGCGTCGAGGCCGAGATCGCCTTCGTCATGAAGGCGCCGCTGAAGGGCCCCGGCGTGACCATCTTCGACGTGCTCAACGCCACCGACTACATCACGCCGGCGCTTGAAATCCTCGACACGCGCATCGAGCGGGTCAATGCGGAGACCAAGAAGGCGCGCACCTTCTTCGATACGATTTCAGACAATGCCGCCAATGCCGGCATCGTCATCGGCGGCCGGCCGCAACGGCCCGATGAAGCCGACATGCGCTGGATCGGCGCCATCGTCTCGCGCAATGCCGAGGTCGAGGAGACCGGGCTTGGCGCCGGCGTGCTCAACCACCCGGCGATGGGCATCGCCTGGCTGGCGGACAGGCTCGCCCGCTACGGTATGTCGATCGCGGCGGGCGAAGTGGTGCTGTCGGGGTCCTTCGTGCGGCCCGTCGAGGCGCGGCCCGGCGACACGATCGTCGCCGATTTCGGCGGTTCGGGAACGGTCAGCATCCATTTCGCGAAAGGCTGACGGTTCGCCGCCAGCCACACCGCCTCATTTGTCGCGCAAATAGGCCGCTATCACATCGGCGGCGATGTTGGACATGCGCAGGCCGACCTCCCTCGTAATGTCGCCTTCGACACGGCTTTGCACCCAGCCCAGAAACGCGAAGGCCCGCAGCGCGGCGAACAGCGGCAGCGCGGCGATGTCGCCTGCAGTCAACTCGCGCTGCTGCCGGTAGCCTTCCAGCAGCGATGCCTCGATCAGCGGATAGAGCGGCTCGTCGCGGTTCTGGTAGAGCGCGACGGCAAGGTCGTACATGTGCCAGCCAAGGCCGCAATCGTCGAAGTCGATGATGCGCACCGCACCGTCATGGATGAGCACATTCTCGCGCACCAGATCGGCATGGATGATGCCGAAATTGCGGGCGCTGCGTTCATACTGCGACAGCGCCTTCACGGCCTTTTCCCGGGCCTGGAAAACCAGGTCGCGGCGCGCGCCGTCGAGGAAGGGCGAGGTCTCGAAGCGTCCCCAATTTGGGGCCGCGCCGAAGAAGCCGTCGAAATCCCAGGCATGGCGGGCGAAGCCGGCAGGCGGCGCCCAGGCGGCGGTGACGGTATGCATGTGGGCGACGCTTCGACCGATCGCCATGAAGACCTGCTTCAATTGTTCCGGCGCATAGCCCAGCGGCACGCCGCGCGCGCCGACGGCGCGGCCCTCGAGCCAGCTCAGACAATCGACCTGGCGCGGTTGCGCCAGGGCGGCGGTGCTCACGAGCACGAACGGATCGCCGGCCTGCGTTGCGATCGGAGACGGCGTGGCGACGCCGGCGGCTTGCAGAAAGCTCATCCATTGCAATTCCCCGCGCAGAGCGGCATCCGTGTGATAGCCAAGCCGGTGCACGCGCATCACGGCCGGCCGACCGCCGGGCAGGTGAACCCGGAAGACCGCATTCTCCCGGTATTTCAAGAGCTCCGGTTGCCCGTGGCGAACGCCCCAATGTTCGAGCGCGCGACTGGCGAGGTCGGTCACGTCAGCTGCCGTTTCCGGCTCGGCATGCGTCGAGACAGCGTTCACGCCGGCACTCCACCGACTTCGCCGAGCACCTCGTCGAGCGTTCCGATCAGCAGATCGGCATTGTCGCGGGAGAAGGGCATTGGCGGGCGGATCTTCAGCACATTGCCATGAATGCCGGTCTTGCCCATCAGCACGCCACGGTCGCGCATGGCGTTGATGACGCGGCCGGCGATATCGGACGCCGGCTCGCGGGTCTGGCGGTCGTGGACAAGCTCGGCGCCGAAGAACAGGCCGGCTCCCCTGACTTCGCCGATGCAATCATGCCGATCGGCCAGCGGCCGCAGCAGCTCGAGCGCGTAGGCGCCGACATCGCGCGCATTGGCGACGAGGTTTTCGTCTTCCAGGACATCGAGGACTGCATTGGCCACCGAGCAGGAGACCGGATTGCCGCCAAAGGTGTTGAAGTAACGGAAGGCGTTGCGGAAGGTAGCCAGGATATCTTTCGTGGTGACCACGGCGGCGACCGGATGGCCGTTGCCCATCGGCTTGCCCATGGTGACGATGTCGGGCACGAAACCGGCGCGCTGGTGGCCCCAGAAATGGCTGCCGGTGCGGCCGAAACCGGGCTGAACTTCGTCTGCGATCACCAGACCGCCCGCCTCGCGCACACCCGATACGGCGTCGTCGAAAAAGCCCCTGGGAAGTGACGGAAAACCTTCATTGGCGAGCAACGGGCACAGGATCATGCCGGAAAGGCCTATGCCTTCCCTGGCCAGCGAGGCGATGGCTTCGCGCACGGCGTCGCCGAAAGCCTTGCCATTTGCCATCGCATCGGGATGGCGAAAACTGTCGGGCGCCGGCACCAGCCTGACATGGTGGGCGCGGCCACCGACCGGCGGCATGCGGGTCGAGAGCTGCGAAACCGCTGTGGTGTTGCCGTGATAGGTGGCGTCGGTGGCGATGATGCCCATCTGGCCCGAGACCGCCTGCGCCATGCGCAGCGCGATGTCGTTGGCCTCGCTGCCGGTGCAGGTGAGGATCGCGGTCGACAGGCTGGCATCGAAGGTCGCGGTCAGCCGCTCGACATAGTCGAGGATGGCGGTGTGGAGATAGCGCGTGTGGGTGTTGAGCAGGCTCGCCTGCCGGCACAGGGCCTCGACCACATGCGGATGGCAATGGCCGACATGGGCGACATTGTTGTAGGCGTCGAGATATTTGCGGCCATCGGCATCATGGAGCCAAACGCCGTCGCCGCGCACCAGGTGCACGGGCTCGTCGTAGAACAGTTGCGATTTCGCGCCGAGCAGGCGGGAACGCCGGCTAACCAGCGCCTCGTCGGCCATTTTTTGCTGAGCCATCACCAAAACTCCGTTGTGTCCGTCAGACCTTCGACAGGCCCGCGTCGATCGCCTCGCCGATCCTGGTAACGTCCGCGGCGCCGATGATCAGCGGCGGCGACAGGATGATGGTGTTGCCGGAGACGCGCAGCATGACGCCGGCCTCATAGGCAGCCTCGGAAACGACGGCCATGGTCTTCTTGTCGGCGGCCTTTTTCGTCGCGCGATCGGAGACCAGTTCCACCGCCGCCATCAGGCCCTTGTACCTGACGTCGCCGACGATCGCGTGCTTGGCCTTCAGGCCTTCCAGCACCGCCGCGAGCTCGACGCCGCGCGCGGCTGCGTTCTCGTTCAGGCGCAGCCGTTTGGTCTCGGCAAGCGCCGCCAGCCCGGCCGCGCAGCCGACCGGGTGGCCGGAATAGGTATAACCATGGCCGATCGCGCCGAAACTGGTCTTGTCGGCCTCGAAGGCGTCGGCAACCCTGGCGCCGATCAGGGTCGCGCCGAGCGGGAAATAGCCCGAGGTGATCGCCTTGGCGATGGTCATGAAATCCGGTTTTACACCGGACAGCCGCGAGCCCGACCAGGCGCCGGCGCGGCCGAAGCCGGTGACCACTTCGTCGGCGATCAGCAGGATCTCGTGGCGGTCGCAGATTTCGCGCACCAGCGGCATGAAGCTCTCATGCGGAACGATGACGCCGCCCGCACCCAGCACCGGCTCCATGATGAAAGCGGCGATGGTGTCGCCGCCCTGGAAGGCGATTTCATCCTCCAGCGCCTTGGCGCACAGTTTCGCCAGCCGCGCCGGATCGGTTTCGTCGAACGGGTTGCGGAAGGTCCATGGGGCGGGAATATGGAAGACGCCGGGCAGCAGCGGTTCGTAGTTGCGGCGGAAATTGGCGTTGCCGTTGACCGAGGCGCCGCCGAAATGCGTGCCGTGATAGCCCTTCTTCAAGGCGAGGAATTTGGTGCGGTCGCCCTGGCCGCGGATCTTCCAATATTGCCGGGCCAGCCGCAATGCCGTTTCGACCGAATCGGAGCCGCCGGAGGTGAAGAAGGTCCGCACCATGCCTTCCGGCTCGAACCACTCGGAGAGCTCATAGGCGAGCTCGATCGACGGCCCGGTCGAGGTGCCGCGAAAGCCCGAGTAGTACGGCAGCGCGCCGAGCTGGTCGGCGATCGCTCTCTTGATCGGATCGCAGCTGTAGCCGAGGTTGACGTTCCACAACCCGCCGACGGCGTCGAGCACGGTGTTGCCGGCAATGTCGGTGACCATCACGCCCTCGCCCTTCATGATCACCTTTGGCGGGTTGGCCCGCATCTCGGCCGGATGCGCCATCGGGTGCCAGATCGGCTTGGCATTCTTCTCGGTGAGGAAATTGATGTCGCGCATCGCAAGGCTCCGCAAATGTCTCAGGCAACTGGAACGAGGTCGAAATGGCCGAGTGCCTCGGCATAGGAATAGGCCGGCCGGGCAACGTCGAAATGAACCGTGCGCATGCCGGCGGCACGGCCGCCATCGACATTGCGCTGCTGATCGTCGACGAAAACGCAAGCGCCGGGAGGCAGGCCAAGCGCTTCGGTGACGAAGGCGTAGGCACGCGGATCGGGTTTGAGGATCCCGGTATAGGTGGCGTCGACGATAACGTCGAACAGGCCAAGCAGCGGCAGACGCTGGCGGAAGCCGGCGCCGTAGAACAGGTCGAGTTCGTTGGACAGGATCGCCAGGCGAAAGCCCGCGGCATCGACGGCGCGGATGGCGCGCTCGGCTTCGGGTCGCACCACTTTTTCAGGCTCGGCGCCACGTGCGCGCTGAACGAAGGCTTCCATCGCCTGCCAGTCCTCGCCGACGAGGCGGCCGACCTCCCCGGTGCGCGTTCGCCAATAGTCGCGTTCGCTGATCTCGTCGGCCTGCATGGCGCGCCACAGTGGGTCTGAGTCCGGGTCGAACGGCCCGCGCCATTGCAGCGTTCCCGGCGCAAGGCCGAGCGCCTGTTCGGTCAAGGCATGCGTCTCGAACAGCGTGCGGGTGACGACGCCGCCGAAATCAAGGACCAGCGCCTGGGCGGGAACGGCACTCACGCGGCGACCTCCTTGACAGGCGCGCCGCGCGGGACAATGCCTTCCTCGACCCAGCGGTCGAAGATTTCGAGCGCCTTGGCGACGAAGCCGTCGCTGTTGATGTGGGCGTCGATCTCGTGGAACTCCACTTGCGCGGGAATGGCCTTGCGCATTTCATCGACGAAGGCGGCAAGCGCTTCTGGCTCATGGAGTGGCCCGCCCTCGGCGTCCCATTCCTGGATGCCACGGGAAGGCAGGATGAGGGCGGAACGGCCCTTTGCCATGCCGAGCTTGACGGCGATGGTGCGGGCGACCTCGCGGCGGTCATCCGCATCGACGGTAACCGAAGCAATCAGCCTGTTGTGAGCGTGAAACGGGCGTTCGGAAAATTTAGCCGGCAAAGCCTGCCAGGTCGGCAGGTCAACCATGTCGATCGCGCCTGGCGCCGCGATCTGCGGGACGCCACGGGCGCCGGCATTCTCCAGCCGGTCGATGCCGGAACTAACGACGGAGCCGGCCAGATGGTTGGTGATCTCCTGCAGGCTGAAGTCGAAGACGGCGCAGAAATGATCCTGGCCGGCGATCGATTCGAAAGCGCGGCCGCCCATGCCAGTGGTGTGGAAGACCGCGACATCATAGCCGCGCTGTTCCAGCGCCGGCTTCAGCGTCTTCATATAGCGAAGGCAGGAGCTGCCGAGCGAGGTCATGCCGATGGTCGGGCCGGTCGCCGCAGCCGAGGCCCGTGAGGCGAGTGCCAATTTCGCCGCGCCGACGACTGCGCCACAGGCCTGCGACAGGACCAGCTTGCAGATCGAGTTGAGGCCATAGAGCCCACCCGCCCACAGGATCATCATCAGGTCGGGCGCGACGCGCTCCGGCGGGATGAGGTGCGAATAGGCAATGGTGGAGACGACGAATTTCGGCACGCCGAGCGGCAGGCTGAGCGCGACATCCAGCGCCAGATCGGTTCCCATCGAGCCGCCGATGGCGATGAAGGCGTCGATCTCGCCGGCTTGGTGCAGCTTGCGCACCAGCTGCACGGCGCCGCCGGCCATTAGCGTCATGGCGGTGTTCTCGTCACCGCTCGCGACGATCTCGCCGATCGTGACATCCACGGCGCGGGCGACCGCGTGTTTGTCATGATCGGGGCTATAGGGCGGGTCGCCCAGCACACTGACGTCCATCATCACGGCGCTGCCGCCCGATGCCTCGATGCATGCTTTCATGAACAGCAATTCGTCGGCCTTGGTGTCGCCGGTGCCTATGACCAGGATGCGGGGCGTCTGTTCGGACATCAGGCCTGCCTCCTCAGCGCTTGCAGATTATCGCCGTTGAGCCGCATCGAAATCTCCCGCGCCACGGCCACGGCCGCAAGTCCTCTTTCCACGATGTCAGCCGCTGTCGTCCTGGCTTTCGGCGCCGCCACCGCGATCGTGCCGAGCGCGAACCCGTCCGCCGCCAGGATTGCCGCCGCGACGCTGATGACGCCTTCTTCCAGGCCCTGGTCGCAGATCGAATAGCCGCGCTCGCGTGCCTCGCCCATGGAGCGGGAGATAGCGGCCGGCTCGGTCAGCGTGTGCGCCGTGAAGGCGTCCAGGGGGCCAGCCAGGCATCCTTTGACGGCGTCGTCCCTGGCGAAGGCCAGATAGACGATGCCCGAGGCGGTCGAATGCAGGGGCAGAAGCTGGCCGATATCGACATTGACCCGGTTTGCCCGTGCCGGATGCTCGACATGGACGGTGACCAGCCTGTCGACGCCGAATTCCGACAGATGCACGGTCTCGGCCGTGGCACTTGCCAGATCCCGCACCAGCGGCACCGCGGTCCGCAGGAAGGGAAAGCGGGCCTCGCGGATGCGCGCCAGCCGCGACAGGCCGGCGCCGAGCCGATAGTGCCGTGTGGCCGCATCCTGCTCGACGAGACCATGGCCGGTCAGCGCCACCAGCAGGCGCCGTGTCGTCGCCTTGTCGAAACCCGACCGGCGCGCCAGGTCCGAGAGCCCGAGCTCGGGCTCGGCCACGGTGAACAACTCCAGAAGCGAAATCGCCTTGCCGACCGTACTCAATGCATCCTCCCTGAGCGGGCAATCAATTAACGTGTGAATTAACTTGACAGGAAGCCGCTTTGTTTGCAAGTCTATATTCAAAATAATGGTTCAAATAATGAACCACATCCAGAGCGTATGGGACAGGCCGATCGGCCGGCAAGCCAAACGGCTTGCAAACAGGAGGGACCAATGTCAGCAATTTCGGAAACGGCGCCGGCCAACAGGCTGCGCAAGAACAGTCTGGGTGTCGGCGCCATCACCTTCATGGTGATCTCGGCGGCGGCGCCGCTCACCGCGGTCGCCGGCGGCACGCCGCTCGGCATGCTGATGGGCAATGGCGCCGGCTTTGCCGGCACCTATCTGATCGTGACGGTGCTGCTGCTCCTGTTCGCGGTCGGCTATGTCGCCATGTCGCGCCATGTCGGCAATGCCGGCGCCTTCTACGCCTACGCGGCGCGCGGCCTCGGCGGTCTGGCCGGCGGCGCCACGGCGCTGATTGCCATCCTGTCCTACAATGCCATGCAGATCGGCGTCATGGGCCTGCTCGGTGCTGCCACCTCCGGGCTGTTCGCCGGCTGGGGTATCAACCTGCCCTGGTGGGTGTGGAGCTTCATCGCCATCGCCATCGTCGCCGTGCTCGGTTATCGCCAGGTCGATCTGTCGGCCAAGATCCTGACGGTGCTGGTGCTGTGCGAATACGCCGTGGTGCTGATCCTTGATCTCACCATCCTCAAGACCGGCGGCGACAGCGGCCTTTCGGCGGCTCCGTTCAGCTGGAGCCAGATCACATCAGGCGCGCCGGCCATAGCCATCCTGTTCTGTTTCGCCGCCTTCATCGGCTTCGAGGCGACGACGATCTACGCCGAGGAAGCCCGCGACCCCAAGGTCACCATTCCGCGCGCCACCTATTTCTCGGTCGTCCTGATCGGCGTCTTCTACATGGTCACGGCCTGGCTGATGGCGGTCGGTGCCGGCGTCGACAAATTGCTGCCGGCGCTGCAGGGCCTGCAGGATCCGACGACTTTCCTGTTCGGCCTGTCCGACCGCTACTCCGGAACGCTGCTGACCCACGCGATGAGCATCCTGTTCGTGTCGAGCCTGTTCGCCGGCGTGCTGGCATTCCACAATGCCGTTGCCCGCTACATCTACGTTTCCGGGCGCGAGAAGCTGCTGCCGCAGTCGATCGGCGTGACGCATTCGGCACACCAGAGTCCGCATGTCGCTTCGGTCATCCAGAGCGTGCTCGCCGCTGTCGTCGTCGGGCTGTTCGCCGTGCTCGGCCTCGATCCCGTGCTGGCGCTCTTCTCGTGGCTGACCAATGTCGCGACGCTCGGCGTCATCGTGATGATGGCGGTCGCCTCGCTCGCCGTGGTGATGTACTTCCGCGCCAACCCGTCGGCCAAGGAGAATGCCGTAAAGACCACGCTCCTGCCCGGGCTGACCTTTGTCGCCTTCGCCGTCATCATCTACCTGATCGTAATCAATTTCGGCAGCCTGTCGGGAGCCGGCGGCTTCCTCGGCGTGTTCCTGCCGGGGCTGGTGCTGATCGCGGCGGTGATCGGACTGCTGCTGGCGGGTGCGTTGAAGAGCCGGGATCCGGTCGCCTTCGAAAGCCTCGGTTTGCCGCTGAAGGATTGAACGACCGGTTTCAAAGCATCCGGGGGCGGCGCGAGATGCCGCCCCTCCGACCTCAAAAGGAGTGGCGGGTTTGAGCTTTGCGGAAAACATCACCGTCGAGGCGCTGGAAGCGGACCCCTACCCGATCTATGCCGAAATGAGGCGCAGCGCACCGGTCGCCTTCGTGCCGTCGGTCAATCTCTGGTTCGTCACCCGTTGGAAGGATGTCGATCTGGTGGCGAAGTCGCCCGACATCTTCTCGGCGATCGTCACCAACGGCGTATCGCCCGTCGAGCGCTCCTTCGGCAAGCCGACCATCCTGACCAGCGATGGCGCGGTGCACAAGGACCTTCGCCAGGGCGTCGATCCGAAATACCGGCCGCGCACCGTCGCCTCCTATGCCGGCGATCTCGTGCGCTCGATCGCCGAGCCCTATCTCGACGCGATCGCCGAGCGCGGTTCGGCCGAACTGATGGCCGATTATTTCGAGCCGGTGTCGACGCTCAGCCTGGCGCGCTCGCTCGGTCTGACCGACATCGACATGCCGACCCTGCGCCGCTGGTTCTACGGGCTCGCCCAAGGCGCCATCAATTTCGAGAACGACCCGAAGCGGCAGCAAATCGCCGACGCGATCGGCGCCGAGGTCGGCGACACCGTGATGCCGACGCTGGAAAGAATCGTCAGCGAGCCCGACGATTCCGCGCTGTCGCACATGCTGCATGACGGCATGCCCGAGGGCAAAACCCGATCCTTCGACTTCCTGATGCCGACCATAAAGGTGATCCTGCTTGGCGGCATGCAGGAGCCGGGCCACGGCGCCGGCTCGATCCTTGTCGGCCTGCTCCGGAATCCCGACCAGTTGCGGCAGGTGCTCGACGAGCCCGAAACTTTCGTGCCCAAAGCCGTCGACGAAGGCCTGCGCTGGGTGGCGCCGATCGGTACGCAGACGCGCGAAACGACCCGTGCGGTCGAGATCGGCGGGGCGACGATTCCCGCCGGCGCGCCGGTCGCCGCACTCGTCTCCTCGGCCAGCCGCGACGAGAGCCGCTTTGCCGACCCCGACCGCTTCGACATAAACCGCGACGAGGGCAATCACGCTGCCTTCGGCTTCGGCCATCATTTCTGTCCCGGCCGGTTTTTCGCGCGCGAGCAGATGTGTCTCGCGGTAAGGCTACTGCTTCAGCGTTTCCCCGATCTCAGGCTGGTGCCCGGCAAGGAGCCGGTGTTCCGTGGCTGGGAGTTCCGGGCGCCAACCACATTGCATGTCAGTTTCGGAGCCGGTTCCCCATGATCAGTCAAAATGCGATCGACACACTGCGCAAGACCGAGATCGGTGCGCGCGGCCTGTTCATCGATGGAGCCCAAGCGGAGGCGGCAAGCGGCGCGACACTGCCTGTCATCTCGCCGATCGATGGCCGCGCCTTCGCCAGCATCGCCGACGGCAATGCAGCCGACATCGACCGCGCCGTGCGCTCGGCGCGCAAGGCGTTCGAGAAGGGTTCATGGTCGCGCGCCGCCCCGGTCTTCCGCAAGAAGGTACTGACCAGGTTCGCCGAGCTGATCGAAAAGCATGTCGACGAGCTGGCCGTGCTCGGCGTTCGCGACAACGGCACCGAGATCGGCATGGCCTACAAGGCCGAACCGCTGTCGGCCGCCGGCACCATCCGCTACTACGCCGAAGCGATCGACAAGGTCTATGGCGAGATCGCGCCGACGGCCGACAACGTGCTCGGGCTGGTCCACAAGGAGCCGCTCGGCGTCGTCGGCGTCATCGTTCCCTGGAATTTTCCGCTGATGATCGGCGCCTGGAAGATCGCGCCGGCGCTGGCCGCCGGCAATTGCGTGGTGGTCAAGCCGCCGGAGATCGCCTCGCTGACGTTGCTGCGGCTGGCGGAGCTGGCTGCCGAAGCCGGGCTGCCCGCGGGCGTGCTCAATGTCGTCACCGGCCGGGGCGCGGTCGCTGGAGAGGCGCTTGGCCTGCACATGGATGTCGACGCGATCGCCTTCACCGGCTCGGGGCCGGTCGGCCGGCGGCTGCTTGAATATTCCGCCCGCTCCAATATGAAGCGCGTCTTCCTCGAACTCGGCGGCAAGTCGCCCAACATCGTCTTTGCCGACGCACCTGACCTGAAGCAAGCCGCTGTCGTGTCCGCCAACGGCATCTTCCGCAATTCCGGCCAGGTCTGCGTCGCCGGCTCGCGCCTGCTTGTCCAGGCCTCGGTCTATGACCGCTTCATGGACGAGCTGCTTTCGGCGACCACGAGGCTGAAGGTCGGCGACCCGCTCGATCTCCGAAGCGATGTCGGTGCGGTGTCGAGCGCGGAACAGCTGGACAAGAATCTCGGTTTCGTCGCCAAGGCCACGGAAGAAGGCGCAAGGCTGGTCACCGGCGGCGAACGGATCCTGGCCGAGACCGGCGGCAGCTACATGGCGCCGACGATCTTCGAGAACGTGACGCAGGAGATGCAGCTTGCCCGTGAGGAGGTATTCGGGCCAGTGCTCGGCGTCATGCGCTTCGAGACCGAGGAAGAGGCGGTGCGCCTCGCCAACGCGACCGTCTACGGGCTGGCGTCGGCGGTGTGGAGCGCCAATCTCTCCACCGCGCACCGCATGGTGCGCGCCATCAATGCCGGCGTCGTCCACGTCAACACCTATGGCGGCGCCGACATCACCGTGCCGCTGGGCGGCGTCAAGCAGTCAGGCTTCGGCCGCGACAAGTCCCTCCACGCGCTGGAGAAATATCTCGAGCTGAAGACAGCCTGGATCGCGCTTTAAGAGCCCGCCGGTTTCCCTGAACTCCGAGGCATCACGGTGACGCTGGTGACACTGATCGGCGCCTCGGCGATGGCGGGCGCCATCGGCGATGTGACCTTCCCATGGAGCGTCGGCGCTGCCCCTCACTGTCCTGGTCGTGACGCCGGCGTTCTCCCTGCACGCTGATTGGCGAAATCGTATGAGAGCGCTCCTCTCCCCGTCACTATACGGGGAGAGGATGCCGGCAGGCAGGTGAGGGGCAGCGCCAACCGCTGGCCACTATGAGTAATTTGGGAGCCACAACGATTTCCGAAGACGGAAACGACATCCGCCGGCCGATCCCGGCGCAGCGGACTGGTAGCGGCAGCCCAGGTCACCGGAAGCGTCAAGCCGTACGTCTTTTCTTCGTTGCGGGCCAGTCGATCGTGAGCCGGTCCGCCGACAAGGCGACGCCGAATTTGTCCAGGGCCTCTTCAGCCGTGTAATAGCCCAGCGCCACATCGCGCAGCACCTGATCGGCATCACGCTCACGCGGATCGCCATAGCCGCCACCGCCCGGCGTGCCGACGCGCACGCGGTCGCCGGCCTTCAGCGGGATGTCCTGCTCCTTGGAGAGGTGCGGCGGTATGTGTTGCCCGCCATTGCGGAAGACGGTCACGCTGTTGGGCTCGCCATCCCCACCGCCGAGCGCGCCTTGCGGGCCGAAGCGGCCGTGGTCCATGACGAAAGAGGCACGTGCCTCGCCGCGCAGGATCTCGACCTCGTAGGCGAGGCCGAAACCGCCGCGATGCTTGCCGGCGCCGCCCGAGCCTTCGCGCAAGGCATAGTGCCGGTAGAGCACCGGAAAGGCCTGCTCCATGATCTCGACCGGCGGCGATTTCGAAATGCCGATGGTCGAGCAGCCATTGGTGAGGCCGTCATGGCCTGAATTGCCGCCATAACCGCCGCCGGAGATCTGGTACATGACGTAGTCGCGGCCGCGCGCCGGGTCGTTGCCGCCGAGCGCGAAATTGCCGCTGGAGCCTGCTGGAGCCGCCGTCACCTTGTCGGGCAGCGCCTGCACCATGGCCGCGAACACCGCCTCGGCGATGCGCTGCGAGACCTCGGCCGCACAGCCCGAGACCGGGCGCGGGTATTTCGCGTCGAGGAAGGTGCCTTCCGGCCGCTTGACCTCGAGCGGCTCGAAGGCGCCGGCGCTGATCGGCACGTCCGGGAAGATATGGCGCATGGCGAGATAGACGGACGACAATGTCGTCGCCAGCACGCTGTTCATCGGCCCGGCACAGGGCTTTGACGACCCTGAAAAATCGAAGGTCAGCGTGTCGCCTTTCTTGTCGACGGCGAGTGCGATAGTCAGTGGTTCGTTGACCACGCCGTCGGAATCGACAAAGGCCTTGGAGCGGTAGGTGCCGTCGGGAATGGCCGCGATGTTGGCGCGCATCTGCTCGGCGGCGCGGCGGCGCAGTTCGGCGATCGCCTCGACGACGGTTTCGTCTCCGTAACGATCCAGGATTCCATTGAGCCTATCCTGACCGATCAACAGCGCGGCGGCCTGGGCCTTGATGTCGCCGATGCGCTGGTCTGCCACCCGGATGTTGGAGCAGATGATGGCGTAGATTTCAGAATCGAGCACGCCCTTCTTGAACAGTTTTACCGGCGGCAGCCGCAGGCCTTCCTGCTCGACGGCGGTCGCGGACGCGGAGAAGCCCCCGGGGACCGAGCCGCCAATGTCGGGCCAATGGCCGGTGTTGGACAGCCAGCAGAAGATCTTTTCACCGCGATAGACCGGCATGGCGAAACGCACGTCCATCAGATGCGTGCCGCCGAGATAGGGATCGTTGACGATGTAGATGTCGCCCGGCTCCGGGGCCAGGCAGCGGCCGTCGGCGATCATCTCGATGACCGTCCTGGTCGAATATTGCATGACGCCGACGAACACCGGCAGGCCCTGACTGCCTTGTGCGATCAGCGAGCCGTCTTCCGCTGAATAGATGCCGTCCGAGCGGTCATTGGCCTCGGCGATCACCGGCGAGAAGGCGGCACGCGAAAAGGTCAGGTCCATTTCGTCGCAGACCTGCTGCAGGGCCGCCTGGAGAACCGAAAGGGTAATGGCGTCGAGCTTCATTTCAGGCCTCGCCAATGTCGATGATGACGTTGCCGTCGGCGTCCGATCGCGCGCGGTCGCCGGGTTCGAGCACGGTGGTGGCGTCCATCTGTTCGAGGATCGCCGGGCCATCGATGATCGCGCCGAGCGGCAGCTTTTCCCTGATATAAACCGGCGTGTCGTGCCAGCGCCCGCCATACCAGACCGGCCTGATTTCGCGCCGCGCCTCTTCAAGCGTTTTTGCCCGCCCGGCCGGGTCGATCAGGCGTGACAGGTCGATCGCCGGCCTGACCCCGGTGACCGAGGTGTTGAGGTTGACGAGGTTGGCGCGGATTTCCGGCAGTTCTACCTTGAAGCGGGCGAAATAGGCCTTTTCGAACAGGGATTGCAATTCGTGCCGGGTCACCGACGAGGACGGCAACGGCACGTTGATGATGTGGGTCTGGCCGACGAACTGCATGTCGGCGGAGTGGGTGACGCGGATCGTTTCCGGCTTCACCGCTTCCTTGGCGATCAGCTCCTCGCCTTCGTTCCGGTGCCGTTCCAATACTTGGTGGAGCCGGGCTTCATCGAGCACAGCCACGGGCTGGTTGATGGTGTTGACGAAGTCGTGGCGCAGATCGGCGACGACGCAGCCGAGCGCGTTGGTGATGCCGGGACGCGCCGGCACCAGCACTTTGGGCAAGCCGAGTTCGCGGGCGAGCGCCGTGGCATGCAATGGGCCCGCGCCGCCGAAGGCGAATAGGGCAAAGTCGCGGGGGTCGTGGCCGCGCGACACCGAGACCATGCGGATGGCGCCGGCCATCTTCATGTTGCCGAGCCTGAGCACCGCGCCCGCGGCCTCGACACCCGACAGGCCGGTCGCCTTGCCTATCCTGTCCTCGAAGATGCCGGTGACGCGCTCCGACGTGACCGGATTGTCGACTGCGAGCAGCTTCTTCGGCGCCAGCCGGCCGAGCACCAGATTGGCGTCGGTGATCGTCGGCTCCGTCCCGCCGCGCCCGTAACAGATCGGGCCGGGATTGGCGCCCGCACTTTCCGGACCGATCTGGATCAGGCCGGCCGCATCGACGCGGGCGATCGAGCCGCCGCCGGCGCCGACCGTATGCACCGCCACCATCGGCACATGGATCGGCATGGCGTATTCGATCTCGATCTCGTTCGAGACAGCCGGCTCGGCGTTGCGGATCAGCGCCACGTCGGTCGAAGTGCCGCCCATGTCGTAGGTGACGAGGTTTTGGAAGCCGGCGCGCTTGCCCGTATAGGCGGCGGCGATGACGCCGGAGGCGGGGCCCGACATGACGGTCTTGGCCGATTCACGTGTGACGAAGCGCGCCGAGATCATGCCGCCATTGCCGTTCATGATGAGAAAATCGCGGGCATAACCCTTGTCGGCCAATTCCTTGCGCAGGCGCTCGACATAGCGCTCCAAGATCGGCTGCACCGAGGCGTTGACCGACGCGGTCACCCCACGCTCGAATTCGCGCGCTTCCGACAGCAGCGCATGGCCGGTGGTGATGTAACCGTTCGGCCAAAGCTCGGCGGCGATTTCGGCCGCGCGCCGCTCATGTGACGGGTTGGCGTAGGAATGCAGGAAATGGATGACGAGGGATTCGCAGCCGGCCGCGATGAGCGCCTGCACTGCCGCGCGCATCTCGGCCTCGTCGAGCGGCGTGCGGATTACGCCTGTTGCCTCGACGCGTTCGGAAACTTCGAGGCGCAAATTGCGCGGGATGACCGGAACGAAGGTGCCGGTCATGCCATAGGGTTGCGGCCGCGTGCGCCGGCCGAGCTCGATCACGTCGCGAAAACCGCGCGTGGTGATCATGCCGGTCTTGGCCAGCCGGCGCTCCAGCACCGCATTGGTGGTGGTGGTCGTGCCATGCACGATGAGGTCGATGCCGTCGACCGGAAAGCCGGTGGCGCCGAGCGCTGAAACCACGCCGAAGGCCTGGTTGTCGACCGTGGTCGGGGTCTTGGCTAGGTACACCTTGCCACCGTCCCTGCCGTCGATCAGAAGCAGGTCGGTGAAGGTTCCGCCGACATCGATGCCGGCGACGACGCTGCCCAGGGAATCCGGCGGCTGCACCGAAAAATTCTCTTTCATTGTCGAAACCCGAAATGCTGGGACTACGGATATGCCACAGTTTGGAAAGGTGTTTTACGGCGGCATCTTGACGCAAATATCGTTTGTATACTAATAAATTCCGGACACAAGAGCTTACCGCTTCGGTAGCGTGCATGGCACGCCGGAACCTGAATGGTCCGGGCGCGCACGGGAAAGTTTGGCGCCCGCGTCTGTAATTGGGCGAGAAGGTTGGAATTGATGAACACCACGCCCGCGTTCAATACCGCTGAAGCCCGCCCGCTGCAGTTTCCGATTCCGGCCAATGTCTATGCCGAAACCGTCGTCTCGGTGAAGCACTACACCGACCGGCTGTTCTCGTTCCGCATCACGCGCCCGCAGTCGCTGCGTTTCCGCTCCGGCGAATTCGTCATGATCGGGCTGCCCAATGCCGAGAAGCCGGTGTACCGCGCCTACTCCGTCGCCAGCCCGGCCTGGGACGAAGAGCTGGAATTCTTCTCGATCAAGGTACCGGATGGCCCGCTGACCTCGGAACTGCAGAAGATCCAGGTCGGCGATACGGTCATCATGCGCCAGAAGTCGACCGGCACTCTGGTGGTCGACGCGCTGACCCCGGCCAAGCGCCTATTCATGATCTCGACCGGCACCGGCATCGCGCCCTTCGCCAGCCTGCTGCGCGACCCCGACACCTACGAGAAATTCGATCAGCTGATCCTGACCCACACCTGCCGCGACAATGCCGAGCTGATCTACGGCCAGGAGTTGGTGGCGGCGCTGGAAAGCGACCCGCTGATCGGCGAGCTGACCGCCGGCCGCGTCACGCTGTACAATTCGACGACCCGCGAGGAGTCGGCGCGCATGGGCCGCATCACCGCGCTGATCGGCTCCGGCAAGTTCTACAGCGATCTCGGCATCGAGAAGCTCGATCCAGAGACCGACCGCATCATGATCTGCGGCTCGATGCACATGCTGAAGGACGTCAAGGAGCTGGCCGAAAGCCTCGGCTTCCAGGAAGGCTCGCTCAGCCATCCCTCGAGCTTCGTCGTCGAGCGCGCCTTCGTCGGCTGAGGCTGGCGCTTCTCTCGTCAATCGAGTTTTGACCTTCCGGTCAAAAATCAGCTGCTTTCGCGGCCTTTTTCAGCTATCTCTCGCTTGAGGACTCGTGAAGCGCGGCTTCGCGGGCTATCTTCGTGCGTGTCGCCCAAAGTGTCGAACGGCTTTGGGAGAACGATGCGCACCAAGAGCGCACGCCGCTGAATGAAAGGGCAGGAGATGAGCAGCACAATCCGCGAAGCCGATCTTGGCACCAAGGTGACGCCGCTGCCGGCACGCGCCGCCGCCAACACGCCGGTACCGCTGGACCATCACATCGCGCGCAATCCCGGCCTGAAACTCGACCTCGGTTTCCTGGAATCGGTGCGCAGCGTCAATCGCTCGGCGCTGGAGCGCCGCGTCGCCAGCCTGACCAAGCGGCGCTCGATCAAGGCCGACAACCAGGCCGCCTGGCTGCTGCGGGCGATCGCCTGCATGGACCTGACGACGCTCAACTCCAACGATACCGAGGAGCGCGTGCGCCGGCTCTGCGCCAAGGCGATCAACCCGCTGCGCCGCGACATCATGGAAGGCCTCGGCATTGCGGGCGAGACCATCCGGCCCGCCGCCGTCTGCGTCTACCATCCCTTTGTTGCGACCGCTGTCGACGCCGTGCGCGGCACCGGCATCCATGTCGCCGCCGTCTCCACTGCCTTCCCGCATGGGCTGGCGCCGCTGTCGACCCGGCTGCAGGAGATCGAGGCCTCGGTGAAGGACGGCGCCGACGAGATCGATGTCGTCATTCCGCGTGGCCTGGTGTTCGGCGCCAAGTGGCGCGAGCTTTACAACGAGATTGTCTCGATGCGGGCCGCCTGCGGTGACGCGCATCTGAAGGTCATTTTGGGAACCGGCGACCTCGCCACGCTGCGCAATGTCATGCTGGCCTCGATGGTGGCGATGATGGCGGGCGCCGATTTCATCAAGACCTCGACCGGCAAGGAAAGCGTCAACGCCACGCTGCCGGTCGGGCTTGCCATGGTGCGCGCCATCAGGGCCTATTTCGAGGAGACCGGCTATCTCATCGGCTTCAAGCCGGCCGGCGGCATTTCCACCGCGAAAGTGTCGCTCGACTGGCTGGTGCTGATGAAGGAAGAGCTCGGCCGGCCATGGCTGGAGCCGGAGCTGTTCCGCTTCGGCGCCTCCAGCCTGCTGACCGATATCGAGCGCCAGCTCGAGCATCATCTGACCGGGCATTATTCGGCCAATCATCGCCACGCGATGGCTTGAGGCGAGCGAGGCTTTGAACGTGGAGCCCTACGGCGAAGAAATGCTTCCCGAGACAATTATCTGGAGCGCCCCATGAACATTCTCGAACGCTATCACGCCATGGAATACGGCCCGGCGCCGGAGGCCCGCAACGAGGCGGATGCCTGGCTCGCGGCGCGCGAATTCGGCAAGGCGCTGTTCATCGGCGGCGACTGGAAAGCCGCCAGTGGCGGCAAGACTTTCGACACCAGCGAACCGTCTTCCGGCAAGCTGCTGGCCAAAGTCTCCGACGCCAATGCCGCCGATATCGACGCGGCGGTCGCTGCGGCCACCAAGGCGCTGCCGAAATGGAGCGCCAGTTCGGGCTACCAGCGCGCGAAAGTGCTCTACGCCATCGGCCGGGCCATGCAGCGCCACCAGCGCCTGTTCGCGGTGCTTGAGACAATCGACAATGGCAAGCCGATCCGTGAAAGCCGCGACATCGACGTGCCGCTGGCGATCCGCCATTTCATTCATCATGCCGGCTGGGCGCAGGCTGTGGACCGGGATTTTGCCGGCCACAAGGGTGTCGGCGTCGTCGGCCAGATCATCCCGTGGAACTTTCCGCTGCTGATGCTGGCCTGGAAGATCGCGCCGGCACTCGCCGCCGGCTGCACGGTGGTTCTGAAGCCGGCCGAATTCACGCCGCTCACATCAATCCTGTTCGCCGAGATCTGCGAACGCGCCGGCGTGCCGAAGGGCGTGGTCAATATCGTGCAGGGCGGTCCGGAAGCAGGTGCGGCAATCGTCAATCACCCCGGCATCCAGAAGATCGCCTTCACCGGTTCGTCGGAAGTCGGCAAGATGATCCGCAAGGCCACGGCGGGGTCGGGGAAAAAACTGTCGCTGGAGCTCGGCGGGAAGTCTGCCTTCATCGTCTTCGAGGATGCCGACCTCGACAGCGCCGTGGAAGGGCTGGTCGACGGCATCTGGTTCAACCAGGGCCAGGTCTGCTGCGCCGGTTCGCGCCTGCTGGTGCAGGAAGGCATCGCCGACGCCTTGATCGCCAAGGTCAAGACGCGGATGAGCCGGCTGCGTGTCGGCAGCCCGCTCGACAAGAACACCGATATCGGCCCGCTGGTCGACCTGACCCAGCTCGACCGCGTCAAGGGCCTGATCGCCGAGGGCGCCAGGCAGGGCGCCGTCTGCTGGCAGCCGGACGCGGCGCTGCCGTCTTCGGGCTATTATCACCTGCCGACGCTGGCAACCGGTGTTTCGCCGGCTAATATCCTGGCGCAGGAAGAGGTGTTCGGGCCGGTGCTCGCCACCATGACCTTCCGAAACACCGAGGAAGCGATCGAGCTCGCCAACAACACGCGTTACGGCCTGGCGGCCTCGGTGTGGAGCGAGAACGTCAACCTTGCCCTCCATGTGGCGCCGCAGCTGAAGGCTGGCGTGGTCTGGGTCAACGGCACCAACATGTTCGACGCCGCCTGCGGCTTCGGCGGCTACCGCGAGAGCGGCTTCGGCCGCGAAGGCGGGCGCGAAGGCATGTTCGAATATCTCGCGGCGAAACTGCCGCTCGGCCCGGTCATCAAGCCGGCAACGTCTTCGGCGCAGCCCGTCGAACAGGCGGATGGCGCTGATATCGACCGCACGGCTAAGCTGTTCATCGGCGGCAAGCAGGTGCGTCCGGACGGCAATTACTCGATTGCCGTCGCCACCGCCAAGGGCAAGCTTGCCGGCGAGGTCGGGCTCGGCAGCCGCAAGGATATCCGCGACGCGGTTTCGGCCGCCCGTGCCTGCAAGAGCTGGCCGGAGGCGACCGCCTATAACAGGTCCCAGGTGCTTTATTACCTGGCCGAGAACCTTTCCGGCCGTGCAAGCGAGTTTGCCGGCCGCCTTGTCGAGTTGACAGGCGCCAATGCCAAGGCCGCGCGGGACGAGGTGGAACTCTCGATCGAACGGCTGTTCCTCTATGCCGGCCTTGCCGACAAGTTCGAGGGCCGCGTGCATCAGCCGCCGGCCCGTGCCGTGACGCTGGCGCTGCACGAGCCGGTCGGCGTCGTCGGCATCGTCGCGCCGGACAATCAGCCCCTGCTCGGCTTCATCTCGCTGGTCGCGCCGGCGCTGGCCATGGGCAACACGGTGGTCGCCGTGCCGTCGGAACGGCATCCGCTGCTGGCCACCGATCTCTATCAGGTCATCGAATATTCGGACGTGCCGGCCGGCGCCATCAATATCGTCACCGGCCGCAGCGCCGAACTTGCCAGCGTGCTGGCCAAGCACGACGACGTCGACGGGCTCTGGCTGTTTGCTGACGCCGACACCTGCGCCAAGGCGGAAGCCGACTCCATCGGCAACCTCAAGCGTGTCTGGAGCGGCAATGGCCGCAGCCTCGACTGGGCCTCGGAAGAAGCCGCCGGCGACGCGTTGCTGCGCCGCGCCATCGAGGTGAAGAATGTCTGGGTGCCTTACGGCGATTGAACGCTGTCGTTCGGGCTTGACGGGCGGGTATATGTTCTTTAACGAGAAAAAACATCTTTATCAGTGAACTGGCACAGGCCGCACGATCGCGCCTGACTGGCACATGACGCCTTCGCCGGCCGCCGATAAAGGCAGTTGACCCAAGCAGGCGAGGAAAACATGGCGGATCTGGCAGGCAAGGTCGTTGTCATCACGGCAGCGGCGCAAGGCATCGGCAAGGCAAGCGCGCTGGCCTTCGCCAAGGCTGGCGCCACCGTCCACGCCACCGACATCAACGAGACGCTGCTGGCGGAACTCGCCAAGACCTCCGGCATCAACACTCGCAAGGTCGACGTGCTCAACGACGAGGCGGTCAATGCCGCCTTTGCCGAGATCGGCACCGTCGATGTGCTGTTCAACTGCGCCGGTTTCGTTCATTCGGGCTCGATCCTGGAGATGAAGGACGCCGATCTCGATTTCGCCTTCAATCTCAACGTGCGCGCCATGATCCGCACCATCCGCGCCGTGCTGCCCGGCATGCTGGAGCGTGGCGACGGATCGATCATCAACATGGCCTCGCTCGCCAGCTCGACCAAGGGTGTGCCGAACCGCTTCGCCTATGGCGTTACCAAGGCGGCGGTCATCGGCCTGACCAAGGCGGTCGCGGCCGACTATGTCGGCAAGGGCATACGCTGCAACGCCATCTGCCCCGGCACGGTCGAAAGCCCGTCGCTGCAGGACCGCATGCATGCCCAGGGCGACTATGACGCCGCCCGCGCTGCCTTCATCGCCCGCCAGCCGATGGGCCGGCTCGGCACACCGGAAGAGATTGCCGATCTCGCCGTGTATCTGGCCGGCGCCACTTACACATCGGGGCAGGCCTATAATATCGACGGTGGCTGGTCGATCTGAGCGCCGCCCGGGGACAAAGATCGGGTTTGACGAAGGATCGGGAAGTCTGAAAATCCGGCTAGCCGGCCGTCAAAACAGGCTGTCCGCGCTTGTCGTGAAGCAGGCCGGTGGCTACGGTCCGCCCGGTTCCGGAAGGGCTGATGCCTCGGCGGAGAGTTTGTAAAACGGCCACGAGGCCGCAATCAGGAGAAGATGCATGAAACTGCTGCGCTATGGCGAGATGGGGAGCGAACGTCCCGGCCTGCTCGATGCGGATGGAACGATCCGCGATCTCTCCGCCCATGTCGCCGATATTGCCGGCACCACGCTTCATCCGGCGTCGCTGGACATGCTGTCGAAGCTCGACGCGAAGTCGCTGCCGGTGGTTCCCGGCAAGCCGCGCCTTGGCGCCTGCGTTGCCGGCACCGGCAAGTTCATCTGCATCGGCCTCAACTATTCCGACCACGCCGCCGAGACCGGCGCCACCGTGCCGCCTGAGCCGATCATCTTCATGAAGGCAAGCTCGGCCATCGTCGGCCCGGACGACGACGTGCTGATCCCGCGCGGCTCCGAGAAAACCGACTGGGAGGTCGAACTCGGCGTGGTCATCGGCAAAACCGCGAAATATGTCAGCGAAGCCGATGCGCTCGACTATGTCGCCGGCTACTGCGTCGCCCATGACGTGTCCGAACGCGCCTTCCAGGCCGAGCGCCAGGGCCAGTGGACGAAGGGCAAGTCCTGCGACACGTTCGGCCCGACCGGCCCGTGGCTGGTGACCAAGGACGAAGTGGCCGACCCGCAGAACCTGAAGATGTGGCTGACCGTCAACGGCAAGACGATGCAGACCGGTTCGACCAAGACCATGGTCTATGGCGTTGCCTATCTCGTCTCCTACCTCAGCCAGTTCATGTCGCTGCACCCCGGCGACATTATTTCGACCGGCACTCCGCCCGGCGTCGGCCTCGGCATGAAGCCGCCGGTGTTCTTGAAGGCCGGCGACGTGGTGGAGCTGGGGATCGAAGGGCTCGGCCAGCAGAAGCAGACGTTCAGGGCTGACGTGTAAGCGTCACCTCACAGGCTTGCGCCGCCCCTCATCTGGCTGCCGCCATCTTCTCCCCGTGAAACGGGGAGAAGGACGCTGTTGTCGCTGCTTTCGCCGATTGGCGCCGACATCGCGGCCAGCCTCTTTCTCCCCGTCACTATACGGGGAGAAATGTCCGGCAGGACAATGAGGGGCGGCGCCGACCTATTTCAGATTAGCTGATCGTCTTCCCATCAGCCCCGAACCTATACGTCTTCGCCGGATCCGGCGTCGCGTAAAGCGTGGCGCCGGGCTCCGCGTCGTAGACGCCGAAAATCCGTACGGTGATCAGCCCGGCCTTCTCACAGTCGAGATAGAGATTGGTGTCGGCGCCGAGATGCTCGGCGTGGACGACAGTGCCTTTCCAGGCGCCTGACTTGGGATCGACGGTCAGGTGCTCCGGCCGCACGCCGATGGTCTTGGCCGTCTCGCCGAGCCGGGCGCCGTCGACGAAATTCATCTTCGGCGAACCAATGAAGCCGGCGACGAATTCGTTTGCCGGCGAATTGTAGAGCTCCATAGGGCCACCAATCTGCTCGATCTTTCCAGCGTTGAGCACGACGATCTTGTCGGCGAGCGTCATCGCCTCGACCTGGTCGTGGGTGACGTAGATCATCGTCGCCTTCAGCCGGCGATGCAACTGCGCGATCTCCAGCCGCGTGTTGACGCGCAGAGCCGCGTCAAGGTTCGACAAAGGCTCGTCGAACAGGAACAGCTTTGGCTCGCGCACCACGGCACGGCCGATGGCGACGCGCTGGCGCTGGCCGCCGGAGAGTTCCGCCGGCCGCCTTTCGAGATAAGGTTCCAGCGACAGCATGGACGAGGCGACGCCGATGCGGCGATCGATCTCCGCTGCAGGGGTGTTCGCCTGCTTGAGGCCGAGGCCCATATTGTTCTTCACCGTCAGATGCGGATAGAGCGCATAGGTCTGGAACACCATGGCGATGCCGCGCTTGGCAGGCGGGGTGACGGAGACGTCCTCGCCATCGATCAGCACCCGGCCCGAGGTCGAATCCTCCAGCCCGGCGATGACGCGGAGCAAGGTCGACTTGCCGCAGCCCGAAGGGCCGACGAAGACGACGAACTCGCCATCCGTCACTTCGAGATCGATGCCCTTCAGCACCTCGACCGGCCCGAAAGCCTTCTTCACATTCTCGATCTTCAGCGAGCCCACGGCAGTCCTCCAAATTGATGAGTGGGCGCCAATAGCGCAACCCCTGACGACATCTGCTCCATCACAGTCGCACCGCCTTGCCGCTGCGCACGCTCTCGTCGGCGGCAAGGCAGACGGCGAGCGATCGCACCGCGTCGTCCATGTGTCTGGTGAGATCGATATCCTCGCGGATCGCCTTGAGGACAAAAGCCTGTTCGAGATCGCAGAGGTCCTGATGGCCGGGTTCGCCCTCCATAGACAGCATCTCGTCCGGCCTGGCGAATTTGCCGTCCGGCCCGGTTGCGGCGCTGTGCAGGCGGATGGTCGAGGTCTTGGTATGGGTGTCGATGTCGTCGGACTTGACGCCTTCCTTCATGACGATCGACACGCAGCCCTTTGGCGACATGACATCCTTCACGAAGAAGGCCGTCTCGGAAATCATCGGACCCCAGCCGGCCTCGTACCAGCCGACCGAACCGTCGTCGAACAGCACCTGCAGATGGCCGTAATTGTACATGGAGGGCGCCACCTCGTCGCTCAGCCGCACCCCCATGCCGCGCACCTCGACTGGCTTCGCATCGGTGATCTGCAGCATGACGTCGAGATAGTGCACGCCGCAGTCGACGATCGGCGAGGTCGTCTGCATCAACTGCTTGTGCGTCTCCCAGGTATGGCCCGTGGATTGCTGGTTGAGGTTCATGCGGAACACGTAGGGACCGCCGAGCTTGCGCGCCTCGGCGATCAACCTGATCCAGGACGGGTGATGGCGCAGGATGTAGCCGATCACCAGTTTTCGGCCGTTAGCCTTGGCTGCGGCGACGACGCGCCTCGCGTCCGCCACCGTCGTTGCCAGCGGCTTTTCGACGAAGACATGGCAGCCGGCCTCGAACGCTCTCACCGCATAGTCGGCATGGCTGTCCGAATAGGTGGCGATGCAGGCGACGTCGGGTTTTTCCTCGCGCAGGGCGTCGTCGAAGGACCGCCTGATGCCATAGCCGGACAGCCCGCCAGGCAACGGCACGTCGGAGCGGTTGACCAGCGCCGCGATCTGAAAACCCGGATTGGTGTGGTAGGCCAGCGCATGGCTGCGGCCCATATTGCCGAGACCGGCGACGACTACACGAAGAGGGGCTTGCGAACTCACTTGACGGCTCCGGAAGTAATGCCGCGGATCAGCTGCCGCGAGAAGATGACGTAGAGGATCAGCACCGGCAGGATCGCCAGCGACAGCGCGGCCAGGATGGCGTTCCAATTGGTGACGAACTGGCCGAGGAAAAGCTGGGCGCCGAGCGTCACCGTCTTGGTTTCTTCCGAGGGCGCCAGGATCAGCGGGAACCACAGATCGTTCCAGATCGGGATCATGGTGAAGACGGCGACGGTCGCCATCGACGGCCGCACCAGCGGCACCACCAGGCGGAAGAAGATGGTGTATTCCGACAGGCCGTCGATGCGGCCGGCATTCTTCAGATCGTCGGACACCTGCTTCATGAATTCGGACAGGATGAAGACGGCGAGCGGCAGGCCTTGCGCGGTGTAGACCAGGATCAGCGCGGTCAGCGTGTTAACCAGCCCGCTCGCCACCATCAATTGCAGGATGGCGACCGTGGCGAGGCGGATCGGGATCATGATGCCGAGCGCCAGATACAGCCCCATCAGTGTGTTGCCACGAAAACGGTATTCCGACAGCGCGAACGCCGCCATGGCGCCGAACAGCAGCACGAAGAACAGCGAGCCGACGGTGACGACGAGGCTGTTCTGGAAATAATGGATGAAGTCGCCCTGGCCGATCACCGTGGTGTAGCCGATCATGTCGAAGGTTTTCGGCGTCGGCGGCGTCAGCGGCGCGCCGAAGATGCCGGCGCGCGACTTGAACGAATTCATGATGACCAGGACCACCGGGAAAAGCGCGATCACCGTATAGGTCAACAGGATCGCGTGGGCGCCGATGGTGCGGGGCAGCGAACGGGTGGCGATGCTCATTGGAAAACCTCCCTGCACAGAGAGGTTGGCGCCAAGGCACCCCCCTCTGTCCTGCCGGACATCTCCCCCTCAAGGGGGGAGATCGGCAGCATCGATGTAGCCACCAGTTCTGCTGCGCCGAAAGTTGGCGAAAGCGGTGATGATATCCAATCTCCCCCCTTGAGGGGGAGATGGCCGGCAGGCCAGAGGGGGGTGTTCAGCCGTGACATTTCCGCCCCTCAGAACTGGTAGCGACGCAGGCGCGTCTGGATGAGGAAGAGGTAGACGCAGACACCGCCGAGGATGATCAGGAACATGATCGTAGCGATGGTCGCGCCCATGTTGGGATCGCCGACCTGCAGCTGGAAACCGAAGAAGGCGCGGTAGAGAAAGGTGCCGAGAATATCGGTCGAATAGTTCGGCCCGGCGAGCGCGCCTTGCGCGGTGTAGATCAGGTCGAAGGCGTTGAAATTGCCGACGAAGGTGAGGATCGAGATGATGCCGATCGACGGCAGGATCAGCGGCAGCTTGATCTTCCAGAACTGCGACAGGCCGGTGATCCCGTCGCATTCGGCGGCCTCGATCACCTCTTCGGGGATCGACAGCAGCGCGGCATAGATCAGCATCATCGGGATGCCGATGAACTGCCACACCGAGATGAGGCTGAGCGCGGTCAGAGCGTATTGCTCCTTGCCGAGCCACGGCGTGAACAGGCTCTTCAGGCCGACGAAATCGAGCAGATGCGGCGCCACGCCCCACAGCGGCGACAGGATCAGCTTCCAGGCAAAGCCGACGATGACGAAGGACAGGATGGTCGGCACGAAAATCGCGGTGCGGTAGAAGGCCGAGAACCGGAGCTTCGGGCTGGACAGGAGCGCCGCCAAAAGCACGCCAACCGGGTTCTGCACCAGCATGTGGATGATGAAGAACCAGAGATTGTTGCGCAGCGCGTTCCAGAAATTCACCGACCAGTTGGGGTCGCCGAACAGTGTGCGGAAATTGTCCAGGCCGACGAAGATCTGGGACTGCTCGACGTTTCGGAACAGCGAGAGCTGCAGCGTGCCGGCGAGCGGCAGGATCATGATTGCCGTATAGACCAGCACCGCCGGCGCCAGGAAAACGGCGATATGCCAGCGGAACGGTCTTTTCGGTCGTGTTTGTGCGGCCATGAGTTCGGTCCCCGCCGATCAAGGGTCTGGGCAAATGCGTTCGACGGCAGCGCTGCCCCTCACCCTACCCTCTCCCCGTGAAGGACGGGGAGAGGGGGTTGCCAGCGTTGCAGCTGGTTTCTTCTCCCCGTCACTATACGGGGAGAAGGTGCCGGCAGGCGGATGAGGGGCGGCGCCGTCGTTCGCAGTCGATGCTATCGAAAAAGGCAGGGCCGTCCACTTGGAACGGCCTTGCTCCGTTGCCTGAGCTCCTACTTCGCCGGATGATACCAGCTGTCGAGACCGGTCTGCAGCTTCTTGGCCGCGGCTTCGGGCGTATCGGTGCCGTTGATGACGTTGGCCGATTCAACCCAGGTCTCGTTTTCGAGGTTCGGCGTGCCGCGCGACAGGATCTGGTAGGTCGAGCGGATCGTCGACTTGCACTTGCCGCGCCAGGAGACGAATTCCTGCGCCAGCGGGTCCTGCATCTTCACGGGCGAGGAGTTCAGGCTGAAGAAGCCCGGCAGCGCGTTGGCGTAGATGGTGGCGAAATCCGGCGAGGCCACCCAGGACAGGAAGGTCTTGGCCGCGTCCGCGTGCTTGGAAGCTGCGTTCAGGCCCATGCCGATATCGGTATGGTCGGAGATGTAGCAGGTGTCGCCGGCCTTCTCGACCGGCGGCGGGAAGGCGCCCATCTTGAACTGGGCCTGGGTGTTGAACAGGCCAATTTCCCACGAGCCGGCCGGGTAGATGGCGGCGCGGCCGAGGGTGAACAGGTTCTGGCTGTCCGGATAGGTCTGGGCTTCGAAGCCGTCGCCCAGGTATGGCTTCCACTTGGCCAGTTCCTCATACGGCGCGACCCAGTCCTTGTCGGTCAGCTTCTGATCGCCCTTGATCAGCGCCTTGCGGCCGTCCTCGCCCTTCCAGTAATTGGGGCCAATGTTCTGGTAGCCCATGGTCGCGGCTTCCCAGAGGTCCTTGGTGCCCATCGCCATCGGGATATAGGTGCCGTCGGCCTTGATCTTGTCGAGCGCGGCGAAGAACTCGTCGCGGGTCTGCGGCACCTTGATGCCGAGCTTGTCGAAGGCGTCCTTGTTGTAGATGAAGCCGTGGATGACGGATGCCATCGGCACGCAGAAGCTCGCCTTGCCGTCATCGGTCTGCCAGGCGGACTTGGCGACGGGCGAGAAGTTTTCCATGCCGGGCAGCGCCGACAGGTCGGCAAGGTTGCCCTTCTTGAACAGTTCGAGCGACTTGTCGAACGGGCGGCAGGTGATCAGGTCGCCCGCCGAGCCGGCGGCGAGCTTGGCGCCGAGCGCGGCGTCATATTCGGTCGGAGCCGATGGTGCGAACACCACCTTGATGCCGGGGTTCTTGGCTTCGAAGGCCGGGATCAGCTTGTCCTTCCAGATGGCAAGGTCGTCGCCGCGCCAGCTTTCGATGTTGAGCGTTACGTCCTCGGCGTGAGCCATCCCGGCCGAGCCGAGAATGCTTGTGCCCAGAAGCAGTGCCGTCAGTAGTTTCGTTGTCATGCTCAGTCTCCCTGTTGACCTTTTTCAGGTTCGGTTTTGATGAGAACCTAGGCTTTGGAGCCCTTGTTCCCCTCGCAAGCCCGTTTCACCCCTATCGAAATCGGGATGAAACAGGCTCTATTTCTTTGTTCGAGCATGATCTTTTCCGAAAAGCGGTTTCCACTTTTCGGGATCATGCCCCAGCGCGGAAAGGGCTGGCCGCAGCTTATGGCCCGTCCGTTCCAGTATCTTCCGCGCGGCGTCGGCGCTGTCGGCGCCGGCGGCGAGCAGAATGGCGGTCTTGACGGCGCCGCCGCTCTTTTCGAGCAGGCTGGCAGCCTCTTCGCGGCTCGCGCCGCTGATGGCGGCGACCATCCGCGCCGCCCTGTCGCGCAGCTTCATGTTGTCGGCCATGAGGTTGACCATGTAGCCGTCATGAACATGGCCGAGATGGATGGCGGTCAGCGTCGACAGCATGTTGAGGGCGATCTTCTGCGCCGTTCCGGCGCCCATGCGGGTCGAGCCGGCGATGACTTCCGGCGGCGTTTCGAGCAGGATGGCGGTGTCGGCCTGCCTGAGCAGAGCCGAGTCCCTGTTGTTGGCGACGCCGATGGTGGCGGCGCCCCGGCGCCGCGCGTCCTCGATGGCGCGCACCGCATAGGGCGTCGTGCCGCTGGCCGAAAGAGCGATCAGGCAATCGCCCGCGCCGATGCCGGCATTGGCGACCGCGGTCGAGGCCTCCTCGGCATCATCCTCGGGCCCGCCGGCCAGTGTCCTGAAGGCCCCGTCGCCGCCGGCGATCAGGATGGCGATGCGGTCGCGCTGGATGCCGAACGTGCCGGGCAGTTCCAGCGCGTCGGCCAGCGCCATCAGGCCGGAGCTGCCGGCCGCGGCATAGGCAAGCTTGCCGCCGCCGCTCAGGCAGCCGGCAATGATCTCGGCTGCCCTGGCGATGGAGGGAATGGCGTTGCGGACGGCCTTCGCGGCCTCGACCTGCGCATCGGCCAGCGAGCCGAGGATCGCTTCGGGAGCCTGGATATCCAGTCCCTCGGCATTCCCATGCAGCGCTTCGGTGCGCGTTTCGGCCATCCCAGTTCCTCCAAACTTCGAAAACAATACCAAAAAAATACCACTTGTCCACACGCATTAACGAACTTGCGGGCAGGAAATCGCTGAGCCGACGAATTGCACAGATTTTTCAATAAAATGCGGCTTAATCTTTTTGAAACGGAAATTAACCCTTGGCTATTGGTATTTTATTGGTATTATCCGCCCGGAGGAGAAATCACGTGAAATTCGTGCTCGGCATCGATGGCGGCGGCACCAGCTGCAGAGCCGCATTGGCTACAGCGGACGGCGTTGTCGTCGGCCGTGCCAAAAGCGGCGCCGCCAACATCCGCACCGACCTCACCGGCGCCCGCTCGAACATCGTCGATGCGGCGCGGCAGGCTTTCATCGCCGCCGGGCAGGACCCGGACCTGATCCCGCAAACGCCGGCCATTCTCGGCCTTGCCGGCGCCAATGTCGGCACCTACCGGCAGCAGCTCGAGGCGATCCTGCCGTTCAGCACCAGCCGCGTCGAGACCGATGCGGAGATCGCGCTCGAAGGCGCGGTCGGTTCCGGCGACGGCGCGATGGCGATCCTTGGCACCGGCACCGCCTATATGGCGCGCAAAAATGGCAAATCGCGTGCCATCGGCGGCTGGGGGTTCCAGGTCGGCGACCAGGGCAGCGGCGCCCGCATCGGCCGCGACCTGCTGGAACAGACATTGCTGGCGCATGACGGCGTGCGCCAGGCCTCGCCGCTGACCGACAGCATGATGGCCGTTTTCCGCAACAATCCCGAGGACGTGGTCGAATTCACCACCAACGCCAAACCAGGCGATTTCGGCGGCTTCGCGCCGAAAGTGTTCGAGCACGCGCAAAAAGGCGACATCGTCGCCAACTGGATCCTCGACAGAGCGGTCGCCGATGTCGAGGCCTCGCTCGGCGCGCTCGACCTCGCCGCCGGCGCGCCGCTCTGCCTGCTCGGCGGGCTGGCGCCGCTCTATGCGCCGCGCCTGTCGGCGCGCTACCGCGCCCTGCTGAAGGAACCGCTCGACGATGCGCTAGGCGGCGCGGTGCAGATGGCGGCGCGTCTGTTCACTGGGCCCTTGGGGGCTGCGCGATGAGCGATGCCGCCGACCAGATCTTCGCTGCGCTCAAACAATCCTCGCAAAGCGGCGCGCCGCTTTACCTGCAGCTGCGCAAAAGCATCGAGGACGCCGTCAATCGCGGGCTGATCGGCCCGGGCGACGCGCTGCCTTCCGAGCGCGACATCGCCACCAAGGCCGACATTTCGCGCGTCACCGTGCGCAAGGCGGTGCAGGACCTGGTCAAGGGCGGCATCCTGGTGCAGCGCCACGGCTCCGGCACCTTCGTCGCGCCGCGCATGGAGCGCGTCGAGCAGTCGCTGTCGCGGCTGACCTCCTTCACCGAGGACATGGCGCGGCGCGGCATGGCGGTGCGCTCGGCCTGGCTCGACCGCGGTCTCTACGCGCCCTCGCCCGACGAGATGATGGTGCTCGGCCTGTCGTCGAACGAGCTGGTGGCGCGTGTGGCGCGCCTGCGCATCGCCAACGATACGCCGCTGGCGATCGAACGGGCCTCGCTGTCAGCCAGCGTGCTGCCCGACCCGGCCGGCATCGGTTCCTCGCTCTACGCGGCACTGGAACTGACCGGCAACCGGCCGGTGCGGGCGGTGCAGCGCATCTCCGCCGCCAATCTCGGCGATGGCGATGCGCGCCTGCTCGAAGTGCCGCCGGGTATTGCCGGCCTGCACATCGAGCGTATTTCCTATCTGGCGAGCGGCAAGGTGATCGAATTCACCCGCTCCATCTACCGGGGCGACGCCTATGATTTCGTCGCCGAACTGCGGCTGACAGGGCCGAGCGAAGAGAGCCGACCATGATTGCCAACACCACCCATATGCAGCGCGAGATCGAGGAGATCCCGCAAGCCGTCGCCCGCCTGCTCGACGGCTCGGGAGCGGTGCTGGCCGAGGCCGGGCGCGGCATCAGGGAGCGCGACCCGCATTTCGTCGTCACCGTGGCACGTGGCTCGTCCGACCATGCCGCCACCTTCATGAAATATGCCGTGGAGCTGACCGCAGGCCTTGCCGTAGCCTCGGTCGGCCCCTCCATCGCCTCGATCTATGGCCGCAAGCTCCGGCTTGACGGCTCGGCCTGCCTGGCGATCTCGCAGTCGGGCAAGAGCCCCGACATCGTCGCCATGGCCGAAACCGCCCGGGCCGGCGGCGCGCTGACCATCGCCGTCACCAACACCGCCGATTCGCCGCTCGCGCGGGCCTCGGATTTCGCCATCGACATCCTGGCCGGTCCCGAGCGCAGCGTCGCAGCAACCAAGACCTTCATCAACTCCGCCGTTGCGGGTCTTGCCCTGATGGCGCATGCGACCGGCGATGAAGCGCTTCTCGCGGCACTTGCCCGCCTGCCCGAGCATTTCGGCAAGGCGATCGCCTGCGACTGGATGAGCGTGCTGGCCGAGACGATCGAGAAGCAGAAGTCGCTGTTCATTCTCGGCCGCGGCCCGTCAGCGGCGATGGCCAACGAGGCGGCGCTGAAGTTCAAGGAGACCTGCGGCATCCATGCCGAGGCCTATAGCGCGGCCGAAGTCATGCATGGTCCGCTGGCGCTGATCGGCCCCGACTTTCCGGTGTTGGCGCTGGCCGCGCGCGACGCGTCCGAGCCCTCCGTCGCCGAAGCGGCCGACAGCCTGGCGGCCAAGGGCGCCCCGGTGTTCGTCACCTCGGCGCTCGCCAATCGCGCCACACGCCTGCCGCATGTCGCCACCGGTCACCCGCTGACCGATCCGCTGACGCTGATCGTCTCCTTCTACATGTTCGTCGAGGCCTTTGCCCGGCATCGCGGCCTCGACCCGGACGCGCCGCGCAACCTTCGCAAGGTGACGGAGACCGTATGAACGACCGTTTTGCCCTGACTGGCGCCCGCATCTTCGACGGCGACGACTGGCATGAAGGCTCAGCCCTCGTCGTGCGCGACGGCCTCATCGAGGCCATGCTGCCGCAAGGCGCGCTTCCCGGGGATATCCGCGCCATCGACACTGGTGGCAGCATGCTGGCGCCGGGCTTCGTCGACATCCAGGTCAATGGCGGCGGCGGGGTGATGCTCAACGACCATCCCGATGTCGCCTCGATCGAAACCATCTGCCGCGCGCATGCGCCGTTCGGCACGACGGCGCTGCTGCCGACGCTGATCACCGACACGCCCGCCATCACCGCCGCGGCAATCGCCGCCGGCGAAGCGGCAGCGCTGCAAAGAGTGCCGGGTTTTCTCGGCCTGCATCTGGAAGGTCCGCATCTGTCGATCGCCCGCAAGGGTGCGCATGATCCGGCGCTGATCCGGCCGATGACGGATGCCGACCAGGCCATGCTGATCGCGGCGCGCAACAAGTTGCCGGTGCTGCTGACCACGATCGCGCCCGAATCCGTCGACGCGGCCCGGGTCACGGCGTTGGCCAAGGCCGGGATCATCGTCAGCCTCGGCCACTCGGATACGGGCCATGCCACGGCAAAAGCCTTCGCCGAGGCCGGTGCCAGCGTCGTCACCCACCTCTTCAACGCGATGAGCCAGATCGGCAACCGCGAGCCCGGACTGGCGGGCGCGGCCATCGACATCGGCACCTTGTCGGCCGGGCTGATCGCCGACGGCATCCATGTCCATCCGGCCACGATCAGGATCGCGCTCGATGCCAAGCAGGGGCCGGGCAGGATCGTGCTGGTCACCGACGCGATGGCGACAATCGGCACCGACATGAGCTCGTTCACGCTCAACGGCCGCACCATCTACCGCCGGGATGGGAGCCTCAGGCTTGCCGACGGCACGCTGGCTGGCGCCGACCTCGACATGATCTCGGCCATCCGGTTCATGCACCGCACCGTCGGGCTTGAGCTGTCCGAAGCCTTGCGCATGGCTTCGCTCTATCCGGCGCAGGCGATCGGCCAGTCGCACCGGCTTGGCCGCTTCGCCAATGGCACGGCGGCGGACATCGTTGCGCTATCGGACGATCTTGACATAGGAAGCGTCTGGATCGGCGGCGACAAGGTGTTCGAGGCTGCCGCTTCCCGCTGAGAGCGAGGCCATGCAGACAATCGATTGTGTCGTCGCCGGAGCAGGCGTAGTCGGGCTGGCCATTGCCAGAGCGCTTGCCTTGTCGGGCCGCGAGGTGGTGGTGATCGAAAAGGCCGACGCGATCGGCACCGTCACCAGTTCACGCAATTCGGAAGTCATCCATGCCGGGCTCTATTATGCGCCTGGCAGCCTGAAGGCCCGGCTCTGCGTCGAAGGACGCCGGCTTCTCTACGCGTACTGCGCCAAACACGATATCGGCCATCGCCGCGCCGGCAAGCTGATCGTCGCCAGCGAGCCCGGCCAGGCGGACGCGCTGCGGTCGATCGAGGCCAATGCGAAGCGCTGCGGGGTCGACGATCTCGAGCTTTTGACACGCGGCGAGGCCGAGAGCCTGGAACCGGCGCTGACCTGTGCCTCCGCGTTGCTGTCGCCATCGACCGGCATTATAGACAGCCATGCGCTGATGCTGTCGCTGCGCGGCGACGCCGAGGCCGCCGGCACATCCTTTGCTTTCCTCACTTCCGTTGCCGGAGCAGCGATCGAAGCCGACGCGATCCGGATCGACACGCGCGATGCCAATGGCGAGACCTTCGCCCTGGAGGCCGGCGCTTTCGTCAACGCCGCGGGCCTCGATGCGCAGGCGGTGGCCAGCCGGATCGAGGGTTTCCCAAGGGGCCTCATCCCCCGGCAGTGGCTGGCGCGCGGCAATTATTTCGCGCTTCCGGGGCGGTCTCCGTTTTCGCGTCTGATCTATCCGGTTCCAGTCGAAGGCGGCCTCGGCGTCCATCTGACGCTCGACCTTGCCGGCAATGCGCGCTTTGGCCCCGACGTCGAATGGATCGACGGCGTGGATTATGCCGTCGACCCGGGCCGAAGCGCCGTCTTCTACGAGGCGATCCGCCGCTATTGGCCCGACCTTGCCGATGACGCCCTGCAGCCGGCCTATGCCGGCATCAGGCCGAAGCTGTCCGGCCCGGGCCAAGCTTCAGCCGATTTCATGATCCAAGGGCCGGCCGATCATGGTGCAGGCCGGATCGTCAATCTGTTCGGCATCGAGAGCCCCGGCCTGACCGCAAGCCTGGCGATCGCCGACCATGTCGTCGAACTCTTGTACCCGGCCTGAGCCGGCGTTAGTTCCGCGCCGCAGCGGGTACCTATTTAGCCGGCTTTGGCGGAGACGTAGAGGTCCTTGTAGCTGTCGCGAAGCAAGTTCTTCTGCACCTTGCCCATCGTGTTGCGCGGCAGTTCCTCGACGAAGATCACCCGTTTGGGATGCTTGTACTTCGCCACGCGGCCGGTGATGGCGTCGAGAATCTCGGCCGCGCTGATCCGCGACGCGGGCGAGCGCACGACGACAGCGGTGACGCCTTCGCCGAAGTCCGGATGGGCAAGGCCGATAACGGCGCTTTCCAGGACGCCGTCGAGCGCGTCGATCTCGCTTTCGAGTTCCTTCGGATAGACGTTGTAGCCGCCTGATATGATCAGGTCCTTGCCGCGACCGACAATATGGACATAGCCGTCAGCGTCGATCATGCCGAGATCGCCGGTGATGAAGAAGCCGTCGGCGCGGAATTCCGCCTTGGTCTTTTCCGGCATGCGCCAGTAGCCGCCGAACACATTCGGACCCTTGACCTCGATCATGCCAACGTCGCCCCGGTCAAGCGGCCCACCGCTGTCGGGATCGGCGATGCGCAGCGACACGCCGGGCAAGGGGAAACCGACCGTGCCGGCGCGCCGCTCGCCCTCATATGGATTGGAGGTGTTCATGTTGGTCTCGGTCATGCCGTAGCGCTCGAGGATGGCGTGGCCGGTACGATCGCGCCATGCCTTGTGCGTCTCGGCCAGCAGCGGCGCGGAACCGGACACGAACAGCCGGATGGCCTTCGCCGCCTCGCGATCCAGCCCCTCCTGCTGCAGCAGCCTGGTGTAGAAGGTCGGCACGCCCATCAGGGCGGTGGCGCGCGGCAGCAGCGAGATGATTCGGCCCGCGTCGAATTTTTGCTCGAACAACATCGAGGCGCCGGCCATCAGGACGACGTTGGTGGCGACAAACAGGCCGTGCGTGTGGAAGATCGGCAGCGCGTGGATCAGCACGTCATCCCTGGTGAAGCGCCATTGCTCGACCAGCACCCGCGCGTTCGAGGCAAGGTTCTCGTGGCTGAGCATGGCGCCTTTCGAACGACCGGTCGTTCCCGACGTGTAGAGGATCGCCGCAAGATCGTCCGCGCCACGCTCGACATCGTGGAAATCGGAGGACTGACGCGATGCCTGATCCGCAAGGGACCCCTGGCCATTACGGTCGAGCGTGACCACGACGGCACCGGATGGGTCGATCATCCCACGGATGTCCGCCGACCGCGCGGGATCGCAGACAATCACGCGAGGCGCCGCATCGTCGAAGAAATAGCCGAGCTCGGCCAGCGTATAGGCGGTGTTGAGCGGCAGGAAGACGGCGCCGGCGCGCACACAGGCGAGATAAAGCAAAACCATCTCCGGGCTCTTCTCGACCTGCACGGCAATCCGGTCGCCGGGCGCGACATCCATTTGCAGCAGCGCATGCGCAAGCTGCGCCGACCGTGCCAGCATGTCGCCATAGGTGAGCGAGCGCCCATCATCGGTTTCCATCAACAGATGCCCAGGCGCCGGCATCCGGGACCGGAATGCATCGAACAGATGATTGCTCATGAAATCTTCCTGGGTGACGGCAATGGGGGGTGACAGCAATGTCGACGCCGGCCGTGGGTCGGCACGCGGCGAAGAGTTCGCGTTTCCCGGCCCGGCCGTCAAGGCCGCAAACGGCTGCCCGGCGTCTATCGAAAAGATTCGAGAGATGGGGACAGCAGAGCGCGACGATCAAACAGCCGTCAACGGTGGGCGCGATGACCCGGACCGGCGGCGACCTTTGTTGCCTCGCCTTGCTTGAAGCGTTCCATGCACATGGCGGCGGTCAGCTGGTAGTGATCGATCAGGGCCTGGACGGCGCCATCCGCATTTCCGTCCAGCGCATTTTCAGCAATCAGCCGGTGTTCGGCGAAATCGTCGCGCTGGATGTTCTCGCCGTCATGGGCCATCTGGCGATAGCGGTAGGCGTGATCGGAAAGCTGCTCGCAGAAGCCCACCAGCCAGTGCGACCGGCAGGCCGAGATCAGCACCCGGTGGAAGGCGCGGTGCAATTTCTCCCAGTCCGGATCGAGCGACGAGCTACTTTGCGGCGAAAGCCGTAAGGCGCGCCCCAGGCGATGCAGCGCCAGCACCAATTGTTCTTCCCATTCGGGGGTGCGGTGGGCGATCGATTCGCGCAGCGCCCGCTCCTCGAGCCAGCAGCGGGTGCGCGTCAGCTCCTCGAGTTCGGCCGCACTGACCGGCATGATGAAGAAGCCGCGCTGGTCATGGCGGCCGAGGAGACCTTCGGAGGCAAGGCGATTGAGAGCTTCGCGAACCGGAGAGGCACCGGCGCCATATTTGGAAACGACCCATTCGACGCGCAGCTTGCTTTGGGCTTCCAGAGCGCCGCCGAGAAGATCATCACGCAATTGATGATAGACCGTGCTGGCAAGCGTACTCTTGGCTTCCGTGCCGTCGTCGTTCAGATTGGCAGCTCCATATGTCAAAGCGACTCCTTGTCCCCAACTGTCGTCTTGGGCAATTCGAGTCCGAACACTCCCCTTCTGTACATGTACCATACAGCGCCACGCTTCCGCGGCTCAAGCAGAAGATCGCGCTATTGTACTTTAGAACAAAGAAATATACCCAATCGGCGCGCCGATCGCGGGAATTCGAATATCTCTGCAACCAGCAGAAACTGAACGTGTTTGTATGCACGCAGAATCATATGTTTCTCGTGTGCCCGTGCGAGCATCTTTTCTGTCGCGCGCAAAGACAGTGGCAGGTTCGACCGAATCGATCGGGCCGAGTCAGAGCGGTTCAGTGTCTGTTGGAATTGCCGAACAGCTCTAACTCTTTGTTTTCCCGCAATTCCCAAGGGAAAGCGCTACGCGCTTTTCCTGGAATTGCTCTAGCCGGCGGCCTTGTCGGCCGCGGTCCTGATCGCCTCGATATTGGCGCGGTACGCTTCGCCGCTGCCGCCTTTGAAGATGGCGGCACCGGCCACCAGCACGTCGGCGCCGGCTGATGTAACCAGCGGCGCGGTTTCCGGCGAGACGCCGCCGTCGATCTCGATGCGGATCGGCCGGTCGCCGATCAACGCCTTGACCCTTTTCACCTTGTCGACCATTGCCGGGATGAAGGCCTGTCCGCCGAAACCCGGATTGACGGTCATGATCAGGATCAGGTCGAGCCGGTCGAGCACATATTCGACGGCGCTTTCCGGCGTCGCCGGATTGAGCGAGACGCCGGCCTTCTTGCCGAGGTTCCTGATGGTCTGCAGCGAGCGGTCGAGATGCGGCCCGGCCTCGGCATGCACCGTCATGCCGTCGCAGCCGGCCTCGGCGAAGGCGGCGAGGTAGGGGTCGGCGGGCGCGATCATCAGGTGGCAGTCGAAAAAGGCCTTGGTGCGGTTGCGGATCGCCTTGATGACAGGCGGGCCGAAAGTGATGTTTGGCACGAAATGCCCATCCATCACGTCGAGATGGATCCAGTCGGCACCGGCCGCCGCCACCGCCTCGACCTCGTCACCAAGCTTCGAGAAATCCGCTGCCAGCACCGACGGTGCGATCAAGGTTTTTTTGCTCATCTCGTGGCCTTTCCGGGTGTCCTTTTCATACGGACGCCCCGAACCGACTGCCTAAAGCGCTGCCGGCGACTTGTCGAGGGCACAAGCGCGGTTCCACAGAGTGGTGTCACGGCGCCGATCTTGTCGCAGCCGGTTCGGCCTGCCCGAGCCACGAAAAAACCCGCCGGACTGCTCCGGCGGGTTCTCGTTTGGCGTCGCTCGGGTGATTACTGCTGCTGGAGTTTCAGGAGCCTGTTTGGAACCGGATCCTGTTGCTGGTCGATCTGCTGCCTGCGTCGCGGCAGCAATTGCAGCAACTGGCCCGGATCGATTTCCAGCGATGGCTGGCCGCGTATCGGCCGGCAGTTCGGATACCGCCCGATCGTACCCTCTGGACAGTGTCGCCTGAAGATCGGCTGGCACTGGCCGTTGACCATCTGCGAGCCCGGCGCGCATTCGCTCTGTTGCCTGGGCTTGCGGCATGCGCCGTCGATTGCCTCGGTCCCACGCGGACAGACGCACTCGCCGCGCTTGTTGTGAACCTGGCCGCGTATGTCGCACTGCTGCATGTCAGGCTGCTTGCGCCGGCAGGCATTGCCTTGCACCTCGGTACCCCTCGGGCAGACGCAATTGCCATCGGAGTCATGGACCTGGCCACGAATGGTGCACTGGTCAGGCTTCGGCTTGATTGGCCGGCAGGCCCGGTCTCGCACCTCGGTGCCTTGCGGGCAGACGCAGTCCCCGTCCGCATTGTGGACTTGGCCGCGGATGGTGCACTGCTCGGGCTTCTGCCGGATCGGGCGGCAGGCGCCGTCGCGCACCTCGGTGCCTTGCGGGCAGACGCAGTCTCCGTCCGCATTGTGGACCTGGCCGCGGATGGTGCACTGCTCAGGCTTCGGTCGGATCGGACGGCAGGCGCCGTTGCGCACCTCGGTGCCTTGCGGGCAGACACAGTCCCCGTCCGCATTGTGGACCTGGCCACGGATGGTGCACTGCTCGGGCTTGTCGGTCCTGACGCATTTTCCGTTCTCCAGCCCCGTGCCGCGCGGGCAGACACAGCGTCCGTCCTCGGTGCGGATCTGGCCTTCGAGCAGGACGCAGCGCGGTGGCGGCGGCAGTGGCAATGGCAGAAGGTTGGTGCCGCCGCCAGTGCACTGGCCGTTGCGGAAGGTGGTGCCTTCCGGGCAGACGCAGCGGCCGGCGTCGTTCATGACGAAGCTCGGCGAACACTGGTTCTTCACCTCATGCGTTATGGTGAAGGGATGGCACGCATAGGCCTTGCCGCGATCGCCCTGCCCGTTGGTCGCATCCTTGGACAGCACGTCGCCGCCCTGCACCCGTGTGTCGGGAGACAGCACGCCGACGCAGTTCTGGCCACTGACGTTGCCCTGCAGGTTGGCCAGGCGCCCGTCGCCGGGAATGACCACCGTCACATGGTGCGACTGGCTTTCGCCGGCGCCGAGCGTCAAGTTGGCGATGCAGGAGGCCGGCAGCGTCGTCGGTTCGGACGAGCAACCGAAGGGCGGGTCGATCGAAGTGATCGCAACGCCATCCAGCCGGCCAAGCCCGTCCACGCCGATCGCATCGCCGATGCGGACCGGACCCGAGAAGGGGCTCGTCCCGTCATTGGATATAGTGATGTCGAACGAGCAGGGCTGGCCGACGCGGCACTCGCGGTCGCCGGTCTTCTCGACACGAATGGTCGAGGAGCCGCCGCCCTTGGCGCAGGCCTGGCCGATCGGATAGACGACGTCGTCGCCCTGTGCCGGGCCATAGGAGCCCCGCGCGCAGTTCTCGAACTCGCCATTGGCCGAGACAGTCACGTCGAAGTGCCTGGAGGTTCCGGGCGTCATGACGGCGCCGGGAATCTGGCACGACAACGCATTGGCCGGAACCGGTCCGCACGCCCATTCCGCGCCGTCGGGGGTGACGGTCTGGATCTGGACAGGCGCTCCGCCCGACACCAGCGTGGCGGCATCGTTGACCCGTACCGGACCGGTGGGGGCAGCCGTACCGACGCTGGTGACGGTGATGCGGCAGGAAACCACTGCTGCACCCGCCAGCGAGCCGCTGCAGACCTTGGTGATGCGCAAGGTCGGCTGGCCGCCATTGGGATGGCGGATGCGTTCCTTGGCGCAGGCCCTGTTGTTGGTGAGATCGACCTCACCGGGGATGGCCTTCACCTCGGCGCAGTTCTCGACCGTGTCCGACCGATAGCTGGCCGGCACCACCGCCTTGACGAAGATCGGCGTCGAGGCGCCCGCGGGCAGCGAGATGCCGGCATTGTCGCAGCGGAACTGACCGGGGCCGTTCGGGCCGCAGGTCCAGGGCGGGCTCGGCCCGAAGGTCGAGGATGCCGGCGCGCCGCTTGGATAGTTGTCGATCACCGTCAGAGGCCCGTTGTAGGTCGATGTGCCGTTGTTGATGATGTCGATGATGAAGGTGCAGACGCCGTCGGCGGTGCAGACTTCGGTGCGGGCACGCTTCTTGAGGATCAGGTCGGCCTTCTTCTCGACCGGCGGCTGACAATCCGGGTTGCGGTCGCCGCGGCGGCAGATCGGGATCGAGGCGCAGCCACGGTCATTGGCCTGGCTGCCGAACAGCGGCTTGCCGCTGGCGCCGTAATTGTAGGTGGCGCAGTTGCGCAGCACGCTGCCTTGCCAGCCTCCGGCCGGCCTGAAGCCGAGCTTGAGGTCGACAAAGGCCCCCGGATTGAGCGTGGTCACCGGATAGGTGCACGTCATCGGGGTGGTTCCCGGCGCGCAGACCCAGGGCGGATTGGGTCCTGAAGTCAGCGTCGAGCCGGCCGGCAGCGTCACCTCGTCGAGCACGATCTTGCCGTTGTAGGGCGCCGTGCCGACATTGGTGACACGGATGGTGAAGTCGCAGCCGCCGGCCATGGTGCAGCGCGGAACGTCGGCGCGTTTCTCGACCTTGAGGTCCGGCTCCTTGTCCCGGGGCGGGCACCTCTGGTCACGCGGAATGACGATGTCGATGGTTTGCGTGCAGCACAGGCCCCAGCCCTCCTTCGGCCCGGCATAGGTCTCGATGCCGGTGACGATGAGGTGGATGACGTCGCCGGGTGACGCGCCGACGATCTTCCAGTCGAGCACGCCACCGCCCGCCGGCACCTTCTGGGTGTCGGGGATGATGGTGATGCCTGATGAGGTCGTCGAAACCTGCACCCACTTGCCGCCCATCTCCGGGCCGACCGGCATGTGATAGATGAAGGCGCCGCCACCGGGCAAGCAGTCGACCGTGCCGCGCTCGACCTTGAAGCATTCATGGTCGGTGGGAGGCGGAGGTTGCTTGTCGCATTTGGTGAGGTCGATCCGGATCGAGGTCTTTTCGCCGGTCGCGATGTTGCCATCGTCCGGCTTGCCCGGATCCTGCGACGGGATGATGGTCCCCGTGCCGACGCCGCCGGTGACCTTGATCAGGCCCTGGTTGTCGACATTGACCGGCGCCGGAAACGCGGCGTGGTCGATCTTGGCCGTGATGCGGAAGGTGATGGCGCGTTCGTTCAGCGCGCCCGAGCCATCGAGATCGCTGGCGGAAATCCGGAAATCGGAAACCGTTGCCGTATCGTTGGGTCCGGCCGAATTGCTGATGACAGCACTCGGCAAGGCCCCACCCGATGCATCGGTGCCGTCGCCGGATACCGTCACGTTGACGATCGAAAGACCGTGCGGAAGCTGGTCCTTGAAGTCGAGCTTGGCTTTCTTCAGTGCCGCCTCGAGGCCCGGATCAGCAAAGCCTTGCGGATTGCCGCGCAGGCCGAAGGTCAAGGTGTAGAAGACAGAGTCGCAGCTGCGCTGGCCACCGGTCTTGGTGAAGAACGGCACGACACGTCCGGGCTCCGGATTAATGATGCGCGGATTGTCGAGCTGCAACGGCTGCACATCTGGGCTGGTGACAGCCTGGACGGTCTGGGCGGCGGATGCCGGCAGTGCGGGCGCAAGGGCGACCGCGATACCGGCCGCCATCAGCCAGCGCGCACCGCGCCTGGCATATGACAGGGGTTTCATGATCGTCTCCATGACGGTTTTTTGCGTTTTGGTCGCGAGCGGGGATGGGGCAAGGATGTTCATCTTCCCCTCCTCAACGTTCGCAGCTGACGGCTGGGGTTCTGAGCGGCAAGGTCATCTTGCAGCAAGGGTAGAAGCCACCCTTGTCCTTGTCGGACTTCCTGTAGAAGCAAAGTCCAACATCCACTCTGTCGCCCGGATAGTGGCCGGTGATGTCGATCGTGTACGGCTTGCCTGGTGCATGCGACATGGGTGAGGTCACCCCGACGCCTGGCGTCCTGGATTGGGCCTTGATCGAATCGCCGCCGAAGCCGGCATGGTCATGGAGATAGAGATCGGCCTCGAGGCCGCGCGGCGTGCAGTAATACTGCACGGCCTCGACATCGAGACACGGAGGCAGATTGCCGGGCGGTGGGAAGTCCGGCGGGTAGAAAGGAGGCTCATAGCCGCCCGGGATTTCCTCATAATAGCCGGCACGGCCCTCGCAGGGGTGCCAGACGGCGACGTCGCCGATATGGCCTTCCACTTCGGGATCCTCGAAATAGCCGTCGAAATCGACGAACCAGGAGCCGAAGGGCGGCATGTTGGCCGGCTTGACTAGGTCCTTGGGCGTGATCTGCACGCCATGGACGGCAAGCGGCCCGCCGACGGCGAGCTTTTCGGCAAGTGTGGGATTGTCACGCAATTTGTCGCCGGTGTTGACCAGCGTCAGCGTGCACACCGAAGTGTCGAGATTGCCGTCGGCATCGTAGCCATATTGCAGGTCGAGGCCGCCGGCCGACTGCCTGTTGCCTTGCGGGAAGCCGACCGCATATTCCTGCGGCGCTTCCACCCAGACCGATTCCGTCGCGGGATCGTCCGGATTTTCCCTGAAGTAGCGGATGACCTCGCCCTTGCCGGAATCGGCGAAGCGGCTGTAGTCGTAGCGGTTTTCGACCGGGCCGCGCTGGGCGAGATACATGAAGCCGCTGTTGTCGAAGGCAATGTCGGTGACGGCGTAGTCCTTGTCGGCCATGACCGTCAGTTCCCAGCGCGAATCGCTGGCGAAGGTGCCGTCGCGGGCAATGCCCACCGACCAGATTTCAGACTTTTCGCCAACCGAATAGTAGAGGCGGCCGCCATGATAGGAGACGGCCCAGACGCGGCGCTCATCCTGGGTGTAGCCCCAGCTGTCGGGGTCTTCGGTGTCGAAGGCCGCACCCTGTATGTCCATTACCGCGCCATCGTCGGCGACGGGAGCCAGCCCATGCGCCGGTCGCCCGGCGACGCCATGGTCGAACGTGTCGACCTGTCTGCCGTTGGCGTCGATGCGATGGATCAGGCCGGTGTCGAGATCGGAGGCGAAGAACTGACGGTGGACGGGATCGAAGGTGAGGTTGCCGATGCCGGGACCGCTATTGGTGTCGATGTCGGCGAATTTGGCGACCTGGCCGGTGATGCCGTCGATCTTCCAGATGGTGCCTGGTCCGCCGCCGTTTTCGGTGCCGAACTGGCCCTCCATGAAGGTGGCGCCCGCCGTGCCGCGGTGCTGCCGCTCCGGCCTGCCGTCCTTGTCGGCGTCCGGGGTGACGATCTCGACGCCATGCAGCGAAGTGGCGGCGGCATAGAGGTTGGGAATGCCCGACGGCACACCGTCGCGCACGCCGTCATCATAGGTAAGGCCGAACACCTCGCCGATCTGGCCCGCCGTCACCTCGAAAGGCGGCGGCGTGAAGGCGAGCTGGCCGGAGGCCGGGCCGCCCAGGTGCGAAACGTCGAACACGCGCAAAGTGGCGCGCGAAGTGTCGATGAAGGTTTCGTCGATCGGATCGACGCCGGGCGGCAAACCCTCGTCGAAATTGGGGATGATGGTGCCGGGAAAGCCGGTGACCGCCATCGAGCCTGGATAGATGATCTGGGTTTCCTGCGCCCGGGCGGCGCCTCCAAGCCACAGGCTGGCGGCAAGCACCAGCGCCAGCAAGCCGCCGGCCTGAAATGCACCGCGCAAGCGGCCGTCAAAGTCGAAAGAAGACACGAACGTGCCGCGGACGCGAGACATCAAGCTACCCCCGTTAGCCACGGGAGAAACACCCGGCGTCGCCGCGCAAATCAGGGCAAGGCGCGATGGTCCGGCACGTTCTTCCCTGATCGAATTGTCTGCTTTCCTCATGGTGACGATACGCCTGCTCCTGCGCAGGGTCAACGGAATCAGCGGAAAGCCCAGCGCATCGATCCCGTCCCGAAGGCGGTGGTCGCGCCGAGCTCCTGTTGGTCCCGGAGACCATGGAGTCTCTGGGTTGCTGGTCATGGGGGCTTCCTTTCCGGGGCCGCACCATGCGGCACCTGGACATCAGTCGCGGGCCGGCGCGGAAAGGTTCATGGACGCCTTGCGCAGAATGCTTGCGCGCGATGCCGCCTGTTCTTATATACGCGCCAAGCCGTGCGGCGCCGGAGAACCGGTGGCCGAACGGGAATTCTTGTGAACAGGGGCTTTCGTCGGAACGCCTTTACCGGGTCCTGAGAGCCTGCTTAGCGGAGAGACTAGAAAAATGGCAAAAGTAATCGGTATCGATCTCGGCACCACCAACTCCTGTATCGCCATCATGGATGGCAAGGAGCCGAAGGTGATCGAAAATGCGGAAGGCGCGCGCACGACGCCTTCCATCGTCGCCATCTCGGGTGACGGCGAACGTCTCGTCGGCCAGCCGGCCAAGCGCCAGGCCGTCACCAATCCTGAAAACACCATCTTCGCGGTCAAGCGCCTGATCGGCCGCCGCTATGACGATCCGGTAACGGAGAAGGACAAGAAGCTTGTCCCCTACAAGATCGTCAAGGGCGACAATGGCGATGCCTGGGTCGAGGCCGGCGGCAAGAAGCAGTCGCCCTCGCAGATCTCGGCCATGATCCTGCAGAAGATGAAGGAAACGGCGGAAGCCTATCTCGGCGAGAAGGTCGAGAAGGCGGTCATCACCGTTCCGGCCTATTTCAACGACGCCCAGCGCCAGGCCACCAAGGACGCCGGCAAGATCGCCGGCCTGGAGGTGCTGCGCATCATCAACGAGCCGACCGCGGCGGCGCTCGCCTACGGCCTCGACAAGAAGGAAGGCAAGACCATCGCCGTCTATGACCTTGGCGGCGGCACGTTCGACATTTCGGTGCTCGAAATCGGCGACGGCGTGTTCGAGGTGAAGTCGACCAATGGCGACACCTTCCTCGGCGGCGAGGATTTCGACATGCGCCTGGTCGAGTATCTGGCGGCCGAGTTCAAGAAGGAACAGGGCATCGACCTGAAGGCCGACAAGCTCGCCCTGCAGCGCCTCAAGGAGGCGGCTGAGAAGGCCAAGATCGAGCTGTCCTCGACGACGCAGACCGAGATCAACCTGCCCTTCATCACCGCCGACGCGACCGGTCCGAAGCACCTGACGCTGAAGCTGACGCGCGCCAAGTTCGAAAGCCTGGTCGAGGATCTCGTCCAGCGCACCATCGAACCGTGCAAGGCAGCGCTCAAGGATGCCGGCCTGAAGGCCGCCGAGATCGACGAAGTGGTCCTGGTCGGCGGCATGACCCGCATGCCCAAGATCCAGGAGATCGTGAAGCAGTTCTTCGGCAAGGAGCCGCACAAGGGCGTCAACCCGGATGAGGTCGTCGCACTCGGCGCCGCCATCCAGGCCGGTGTGCTGCAGGGCGACGTCAAGGACGTGCTTTTGCTCGACGTGACGCCGCTGTCGCTCGGCATCGAGACGCTGGGCGGCGTGTTCACCCGGCTGATCGAGCGCAACACGACGATCCCGACCAAGAAGAGCCAGGTGTTCTCGACGGCCGAGGATTCGCAGTCGGCAGTGACCATCCGCGTCTTCCAGGGCGAGCGTGAAATGGCCGCCGACAACAAGGCGCTTGGCCAGTTCGATCTGGTCGGCATCCCGCCGGCGCCGCGCGGCGTGCCGCAGATCGAGGTCACTTTCGACATCGACGCCAACGGCATCGTCAACGTCTCGGCCAAGGACAAGGGCACCGGCAAGGAGCACCAGATCCGCATCCAGGCCTCGGGTGGTCTTTCGGACGCCGATATCGAGAAGATGGTCAAGGACGCCGAGGCCAACGCCGATACGGACAAGAAGCGTCGCGCCGTGGTCGAGGCCCGCAACCAGGCCGAAGCCTTGGTGCATTCCTCGGAGAAGTCGCTGAAGGAATATGGCGACAAGGTCTCCGAGGCCGAGCGCACCGCGATTTCCGATGCGATCTCGTCGCTGAAGACCGCCGCCGAGGGCGACGACCCGGCCGACATCGAGGCCAAGAGCCAGGTGCTTGCCGAAGCTTCCATGAAGCTTGGCCAGGCCATGTACGAGGCCTCGCAGAAGGAAGCGGCGGAAGCCGACGCCAAGGCGGATGCCGCCAAGGACTCCGACGTGGTCGACGCCGATTTCGAGGAAATCGACGAAGACGACGACAAGAAGAAGTCGGCCTGAACGGCCTGACGGAAAGACAATGCGAAAAGCCCGGCGCAAGGCCGGGCTTTTTTGCAACCCTCGCTGAAAAAAGCGCGAGCACTGCCGAAAAAATCACTGAAAACCACGGACAAGTTCGCGCCGGCCCTAGCATACGGGCAGCACCGCTCCTAAATCGAGACAACGTGCCGGCAAACGACGCAACACCATGCATCAAGACGTTGATCCGGACTGCGGGAAAAAATGAAAGCTGATTTCTACGAAACGCTGGGCGTGCAAAAAGGCGCCGACGAGAAGGAGCTCAAGAGCGCTTTTCGCAAGCTCGCCATGCAGTTCCACCCCGACCGCAACCCCGGCGATCATTCCTGCGAGCACAAGTTCAAGGAAATCAACGAAGCCTACGAGACGCTGAAGGACCCGCAGAAGCGCGCGGCCTATGACCGTTTCGGTCACGCCGCCTTCGAGCAGGGCGGCATGAATGGCGGCGCGCAAGGCTTTGGCGCCGGCGGCTTCGCCGACATCTTCGAGGATATTTTCGGCGACATGATGGGCGGCCGCCAGCGCCGCTCTTCCGGTGGCCGCGAGCGCGGCGCCGACCTGCGCTACAACATGGAAATCTCGCTGGAGGAAGCCTTCGCGGGCAAGACCGCGCAGATCCGCGTGCCGGCTTCGATATCCTGCACGGAATGCTCCGGCAGCGGCGCCAAGCCGGGCACCCAGCCCGTCACCTGCTCGATGTGCAACGGCCACGGCAAGGTGCGTGCCACGCAAGGGTTTTTCTCGATCGAGCGGACCTGCCCGCAATGCCAGGGCCGCGGCCAGACCATCAAGGACCCGTGTCCGAAATGCGCCGGCCAGGGCCGCGTCACCGAGGAGCGCTCGCTGTCGGTCAACATCCCGGCCGGCATCGAGGACGGAACCCGCATCCGCCTTGCCAATGAGGGCGAGGCCGGTCTGCGCGGCGGGCCTTCGGGCGACCTCTATATCTTCCTGGCGGTCAAGCCGCACGAATTCTTCCAGCGCGACGGCGCCGATCTCTATTGCAAGGTACCGATCTCGATGACCACGGCCGCCCTTGGCGGCTCCTTCGAGGTGACGACGCTGGACGGCACGCAGACCAAGGTGAAGGTGACCGAAGGCACGCAGAACGGACGCCAGTTCCGCCTCAAGGGCAAGGGCATGCCGGTGCTGCGCCAGCCCAATGTCGGCGACCTCTACATCCAGACCGCGGTCGAGACGCCGCAGAACCTGTCGCGCCGCCAGCGCGAATTGCTGGAAGAGTTCGAACAACTCTCCTCGCAGGACAATTCGCCCCAATCGAGCGGCTTTTTCGCCCGCATGAAGGACTTTTTCGAGTCTTTCGGGGAGCGTTGAGACGCGACCAAGGCTATCTTATCCACGACGGAGGCATGGCCGCGCCTTGCCTTGCGTCACCCAGGTGTTAAGTAGCTTCCACGGGAGCGCTGAGGAGAGCTTGCATGGCACGTGGTCACGGACTGCGGAAGGCGTTTGCCGAGAAGTTCGACGACGAACTCAAATTCTTCAAGGGCTGGATCGACAAGCCGAAGACGGTCGGGTCGATCGTTCCGACCAGCTCGATCACCGCGCGCAAGATGGCCTCGATCGTCAACCCGAAGTCCGGCCTGCCGGTGCTCGAGGTCGGTCCCGGCACCGGGGTCATCACCCGTGCCATCCTCGCCCAGGGCGTGCGTCCCGAGAACCTCTACGCGGTCGAGTACAATACCGATTTCGTGCGCCACCTGCGCCAGCTCTACCCCCGCGTCAACGTCATCGAGGGCGATGCCTTCAACCTCAACGCCACGCTTGGCGAGAAGAGCGGGATGATCTTCGACAGCGTCGTTTCCGGGGTGCCGCTGCTCAACTTCCCGGTCGCCCAGCGCATCGCCTATATCGAGAGCCTGCTCGACCGCATCCCGGCCGGACGGCCGATCGTGCAGCTGACCTATGGTCCGATGTCGCCGATCCCGGCTGGCCGCGGCGACTACACGGTCAAGCATTTCGACTTCATCTTCCGCAACATCCCACCAACGCAGCTCTGGATCTACCGGCGCGAAGCCCATTAGATTCTCGTCGCGGGGCGCTCGCGGTTCCTGGTGCTGGCAGCATACCTTGGCGATTGGCAGAAGCCTCAGGACTTCGTCATCCACGGGCGGAGCAAGGAGCGCAGCGACGCGGCGCAGACCCGAGGATCCATGCCGCGACTTCGAGGCGCTGCTGCGGTGGGGAGTTCTGCTCCATTGCGTCCTTCGGCGAATGTCGCGGCATGGATCCTAGGGTTCTCCGCGACGGAGCTTCGCTCCTGCTTCGCCCCAGGATGACGAAGTTTAGAGTTGCGGTTTCCGTTTGATGCGTTGATTTGATCGAACCTTGGCTGTACCAGTCCCAGAACAAGGGTGGCCAATGGCAGTGATCCCGAAAATCCTCGTCTTCGCCGGCTCGGTGCGCGGCGGCGCCTATAGCGGCAGGACCGCCGACGCGGCGCAGAAGGAACTTGCGCTGCAAGGCGCCGAGGTCACCCGCATTTCGCTCGCCGACTATCCCTTGCCGATCCTAGACGAGGACCTGGAGAAGGAAAGGGGCGTCCCCGAGAACGCCCAGAAGCTCGCGCGGCTGATCGCCTCTCATGACGGGCTGCTGATCGCGACGCCGGAATATAACGGCTCCATCCCGCCGCTGCTCAAGAATACGATCGACTGGGTGAGCCGGGTGCGAAGGGATGGCGGCCGGTCGGTCCGGCCGCTTGCCGGCAAGGTCGCGGGCCTCTGCTCGTCCTCCAAAGGCCATTTTGCCGGCATCCGCTGCATCAACCATCTGCGCGCCGTCCTGGTGCGCTGCCAGATGGAGGTGGTGACGCCGGAATGCTCGGTGCCGGAGGGTGGCGACGCCTTCGACGGGGACGGCCATTTCCGCGACGAAAGACTGCACAAATCGATGGAGCACCTATGCCGCACGCTGATCGAAACCTCGCGCATGCTGTCGACCAGGGTCGAGGCGTGACTGCCGCTACCATGCAGGCCCACCCCATACAAACCCACCCCATGCAGGCCAAATCCATGCAGGAAAGATTGATCGTCGGCCTCGACGTGCCGACCGTGAAGGAAGCCGAGCAGGCGGTGCGCGAGCTCGACGGTGTCGTCTCCTTCTACAAGATCGGCTATCAGCTGGCCTTCGCCGGCGGGCTCGACTTTGCCAGGGAGCTGGCCAGCGGCGGGACGAAAATCTTCCTCGACATGAAGCTGCTCGACATCGATCACACGGTGGCCAAGGGCGTCGAAAACATCGTCAAGATGGGTATGACCATGCTGACCATCCATGCCTATCCCAAGGCGATGCACGCGGCGGTGGAGGCAGCGCGCGGCAGCGAGCTTTGCCTGCTCGCCGTCAGCGTGCTGACCTCGATGGACGAGCAGGACATGATCGATGCCGGCTATGAATATGACCCCCACACGCTGGTGCTCAGGCGCTCGGAACAGGCACTGCATGCCGGCATGGGCGGCATCGTCTGCTCGGCCGCGGAGGCCGAAGCGGTGCGCCGCATCGTCGGCCCCGACATGGCGGTGGTGACGCCCGGCATCCGGCCTGCAGGCAGCGACCATGGCGACCAGAAGCGCGTGGTAACGCCGGCACAGGCGATCCGCAACGGCGCCAGCCATCTGGTCGTCGGACGGCCGGTCGTCGCAGCAAGCGACCGGCGCGCGGCGGCGGAGGCGATACTCGAAGAGATGCGCTCGGCCTGACGAGCCCGCACGAACAGGAGAAAGAGAATGCCCAAGGGATACTGGATCGCCCGCGTCGATGTGCGCGACGCGGAAGGCTACAAGGATTACGTCGCGGCGGCGAAACCAGCTTTCGAGCGCTTCGGCGCGAAATTCCTGGCGCGCGGCGGCGAGCATGAAAAAGCCGAGGGTCCCGGGCGGGCGCGCAATGTGCTCATCGAGTTCGAATCGCTCGCCGCCGCGCATGATTGCTATCACTCGCCGGAGTATCAACGCGCGGTGGCGATCCGCCAGAAGGTCGCCGACGGGGAGATCGTGCTGGTAGAAGGCATCTAGCGGAAGAGCCTGTTCGCCGCGGTTTCCGCCATCGCGTCGGCCAGGCTCAGCCCCCATTGCTGGCGGCAATAGGAGCGGAAATCGAAGCACGGCAGGCCGGGGCAGACCTCGAACTCGATGAGATGAACATTATCGTCGGGCTCGACGCGCAGGTCGACGGAAAACACGTCGCGCAGGCCGAGCCCGTCCATCAACCGTTTGGCAATCGCGCGGATCCTGGCATCGGCCACCGGCTGGCTGGCCGCGACCGGGGCGAGTTCGGGTTCGGCATAGTGCCCGGCAGCCTTTGCCGCCTCGCCGGTGTCGCCATAAAGCGCCAGGCTGTCGGCCATGGTCTGGAAATCGGCGCCTGACTCGACAAAGACAATGCCAAGCGCCTCGACACCAACTTGCGGCGTCAACCCGAGGAAGCTGGCGCGCACATTGCGGCCGCCGACATAGGGCTGGACGACGACATCATCGCGATAGGCCGCGAAAACACGCCGGCTAAGCTCCAGCGCGTGACCGAGATCGGTTATGCGCGAATCCGGCCAGATGCCGATCTTGGCGCCGAGCCGGTTGGGCTTGACGAACCAGCCCGCCGCGGAGGCCGGCGGCGCGACCAGCCAGGTTCCATCCCGGGCAAGACCCGCCTGCGGGACCGGCAGGCCGAGCGCGCCAAGCACGGCGCCGGAACGGAACTTGTCCTGGCAGAGCGCGAAGAGCGAATCATCGGCACCGATCGTCCTCAAGCCGTTGAGCCGCGCCAGCGCGGGTGCGGCGCCGCCACGGAAATAGGCGATGCCGTCGGTCAGCGTCCAGACCAGCGTCGTGGAAGGATCGGCTTCGGTGAGCGTGCTTGCAGCATGGTCCAGCTCCACCGCGGCGAAGGCGAGGCCACGCCTGTCACAGGCGGCGGCCAGCGCATCGAATTCGGGGGCGAGATCGGTCGATTGCGCCAGGTAGGACGAAATCTCGGCGGCGTGCTGCGGCCCATGGCCGTCGGCGACCAGGCGGTCGAAGCAGGCCTTCTCAGGTTCGTGGACGAGGATCAGCTTTGGCTTGTTACTCGACATGAGACGAACATTCCCGGCGGTGCGATCGCCCAGCATCGCACGACCGACGCAAACGGCTTTCGCGAAACCGACTCAAGCCGGACGCCTGCGTGACAGCACCACGATAGATATGAGCGGAGCCGATCGCCGGCCTGTTCAGGCGATCAGCACGCGCGGTTCGAAGCGGCCGTTGACGGGAATATCGAGCAGAAAGGTCATGCCGGCCTGCGGATCGAGCTGGCGCTGCTTGTCGTCCTTGCCCTTCCAGGCCGACGTTACCGCCAAACGGTCGGCGTTCCTGCCGACAAAGGCGGGGCACGAGGGCTGCGTCACCGGCATCGCAATTTCGCGCAGCAATGTGCCGTCGGGCGAATAGGCCTTGACCGCCTTGCCGCCCCAGACGGCGTTCCACAGCACGCCGTCGCGGTCGACGACCGAACCGTCTACATAGCCCTTGGACGAGCGGTGATCAACGAACACTTTTGATTCTCCAGAGGGCAGGCCGCTCGCCGGATCGCAGGCGACGCGCATCAGCAGGCCGGTCGAGGTGTCGGTGTAATAGGCGAGCGCGCCATCCGCGGAGAAACAAATCGAGTTCGACACGGTGATGCCGGAGAACAGCTTGCGCAGTTCGCCCTTGAAGAACCAGTAGATCGCACCGGCGCCCTTCGACTCGCTCTTGCCCATCGTCCCCATCCACAAGGCGCCGCAGGGATGGACACGGGAATCGTTGGAGCGGGTAAGGGGGTTGTCCGCCTCGACAGGCGTATGCAGCGTCATCTGGCCGGTCGCGACGTCGCGGACGAAGAGGCCGGTTTCGGTGGCGATCAGCTGGCGCTTGTCGTCTATGACGGCGATGGCGCTCGCCATCTGGCCGAGCTCGTGGATCTTCAGCGCACCACCGGCCACGGACTTTTCCAGGAGCTGTCCGTTGACGATGTCGAACCAGAACAGCGCATCGGTGGCGGGATCGTAGCTTGGCCCTTCGCCGAGCTCGCAAACATGGTCGGAAAAAACAGAAACCTCGCTCATCATGCGTCTCCGAATGCCGCGTCCCAGGCCGCGACGGCGGCGTGCGCGCGCGCCGCCACGTCGTCGACGCTCATGCCGGGCTTGAAGAGGCTGGAGCCAAGACCGAAGACCGTCACCCCGACCGCCTTGTAGCCGGCAAAGTCCTTGTCCGAAACGCCGCCGACGGCGCCGACCAGCGTCTGCGCCGGCAGCACCGCCCGGATCGCCGAAATGCCCGATGCGCCCAGCGCGCTCGCCGGAAAGAATTTCAAGGCCGAGGCGCCGAGCCGGATCGCCTGGAAGGCCTCGGTGGGGGTGAACACGCCGGGCATGGTGACCATGCCATATGTCCTGGCGCGGCCCATCACCTCGGCATCGATGTTGGGGCTGACCAGCAGCCGCCCACCAGCCTGCTGCAACCCGTCGACGTCGGCCGCCGTGAGCACCGTGCCGGCGCCGACCAGGGCTGACTTCGGCAGCACTTGGACAATCCTGGCGATCGACGAGAATGGCTGGGGCGAGTTGAGCGGCACCTCGATCGCCTCGATGCCGGCGTCGAACAGCGCCTGACCCATGGCGATCGCCTCGGTGGGCTTCAGGCCGCGCAGGATGGCGACCAGGCCGCGCTTGAGTTTTGGAAAGGGGGCGGTCTGGCTCATGTGGCTGCTCCGGTTCTGGCGATCATGCCGTTCTCGCGCGCGGCCTCGATCAGGCCGGCGCGTACAGCTTCGTCCGCATCGACTGTCCGCACACCGAGTCCGGCAAGGTCGAGCGCTGCCTGGTAAAGCACCGCCAGAGCCCCGGAGGCAATCAGCACCACCGACGTGGCCCCGGCGCCGTGGCGCCGTTTCGCCGAGGCGATCTCGCCGCCGATCAGCAGGCCCGACAGACAAGCGGCCGCGTCATCGGCCTCTAGATCCTGGAGCAGGCCGGCGGCGCGGATGGCAAACAGCCGCGAGGTGACGTCACCACCCTCGCCCAGTGCAATTTCGCACCAGCGGCGGAAGAACGGATTGTCGGCGGCAACCGGGCTCGGATGTTCGCCCAGCGAATGGCGCAGGATCGAGTGCGCCGCAAGCACGGAAAACAGCTCGCCCGTCGGCCAGGTGCCGAAGCCGGCGACGGCGCCGTCCTCGACCAGCACCCATTTCGAATGGGTGCCAGGCATGCAAACCAGCTCGCGGCCCTTGGCCGGCAGGCCGGCGCCGGCAAGCTGCGTCTCCTCGCCGCGCATGACGTCAGGCGCGTCGGCCAGACGCTGGGCAAGGCCGGGAACGATACGGATGTCGCGTTTCTGGCCGGGCACCCGGGCCGCGCCGCCGAGAATGGCGCCGAGCGGCGACGGCACGCTGACATAGGGCGCCTCCAGCCAGCCCTGGCGGGAGCCGGCCATGCCGCAGATGATGACGGGCAATTCCTCCGGCGCGCCCATCGCTGTCAGATGGCCCTCCAGGACGTTGACAAAACCCTTTTCGCGCGCGGTGATCAGGCCATCGTCGCCGCGACGCTCGGCAAGCACCTTGCCGCTTCCGTCGATCAGCCAGGCCCGAAGCCGGGTCGTACCCCAATCGAGCGCCGCGACCGCCGGAACGTTGCTGGCTGGGCTCACAGGAAGCCTCCGTCGACGATCAGCATCTGCGCGGTCAGCATGCGCGAGGCATCCGAGGCCAGGAACAGCACCGTGCCGACCATGTCGTCCGGCCGCATGACGTCCTTGATGCATTGCTTGGCGACATGGGCGGCAAGCGCCTCTTCGGTCACCCAGCGCTCCTGCTGCCGTTCGGTGATCACCCAGCCGGGCGCGACGGCGTTGACGCGGATGCGGTCGGGGCCGAGCTTGCCGGCCAACCCCTTGGTGAGGCCGAGTATGCCTGCCTTGGCGGCGGTATAGGCCGGCATGTCGGGGTGGTTGATCAGGTAGGATGTCGAGGTGAAATTGATGATCGAGCCGCCGCCGGCCCGCTTCATCCCTGGTGCCACGGCCTGCGCGGTGAAGAAATGCGGCCGCAGATTAATGGCGAGATTGTTGTCCCAGAATTCGACGGTGACGTCCTCGACGGCATGGCGTTCGTCCCAGGCCGCGTTGTTGACCAGCACGGTGACGTCGCCATGCGCGTCGGCGGCCCTTGCCGCAGAGGCGCGCAGCGCCTCGACATCGCGCAGATCGGTCTTGAGGTAGAGCGGTCGGCGGCCGAGCTCCTTCTCGATGCGGTCTGCGAGCGCGGTGCTCGGCGCGTCGGCGATGTCGATGAAGGCGACCTTGGCGCCCTGCCGCATGAATCCCTCGGTCAATGCCGCGCCGATGCCGGAGCCGCCGCCGGTGATCAGCACCGAAGCGCCTTCGAGGTCGGCAAAAAGCGCCGATGGCATCATGGTTTTCGTCTCCCGGGTCAACCGGCGCGCATCCTAGCCAGACACGTCCGGCGGGCAAGGGCGAAAAGACCTATTTCGGGCTTATGTCTGACAAAAAGGCGATGGCGTCCGCGCGTGACCCACCAAGCGGCATCGCCGCATGGCGGGCAATGCCGAAATCTGGCGCTCAGACCGCCTTGGCGCGCAAGGCGCCACGGAAGGAATCGCGGAGGTAGCCCAACGTGGCGTCGGCATCGGCCGGCTTGCCGAAGAGATAGCCCTGCCCGCCGGCGCAACCGAACTGGACCAGCCGGTCGGCCTGCGCTTCCTCTTCGATGCCTTCGGCGACCACGTCCATGCCGAGCCCTTCGCACATGGCGAGGATGGCGCGGATGATGTGTTCGGATGGCCGGTCGTCGAGAATGGAGGAGACGAAGGCGCGGTCGATCTTGAGCTTGTCGAAATGGAATTCACGCAGACGGCCGAGCGAGGACTGGCCGGTGCCGAAATCGTCGAGCGAGACGCGAATGCCGACGCGGCGCAGATCCTCGACGATCTGCGCGGCCGAGGCCGGGTCGTTCATCAGGCCGGTTTCGGTGATCTCGATCTCCAGCCGGCGCGGATCGAAGCCGGTGCGGTCGAGGATCGCCAGTATGTGCAGGCCGGTGTTCTGGTCGACGAGCTGGGAGGGCGACAGGTTGAAGGACAGGAACAGGTCCTTCGGCCAGCTCCTGGCGGCTTCGGTCGCCTTGCGCAGCACCAGCTGCGACAGTGGGCCGATGATGCCGCGCTCCTCGGCGATGGGGATGAAGACGGTCGGCGGCACCGCGCCGAGGTCGCGATCGGTCCAGCGCGCCAGCGTCTCGAAGCCGATCGTGCGGCGCGTGGTGAGATCGACGATCGGCTGGAAATGCGGCTCCACCTCGCCGGCGGAGACGGCGCGGCGCAGCGCCTGCTCGATGCGGGTGACGCGTTTGGCGGCCTCTTCCATCTCACGGGTGTAGACGACGACGCGGCCGCGGCCGGAACGCTTGGCATGGTAAAGCGCCGTTTCGGCCTTGTTGATGAGAATCTCGGTGGTCTCGTCGCCGGAATAGAACAGCGAGCAGCCGACCGAGGCCGAGAGCCTGGCGGTGCGCTCGCCGACATCGTAAGGCGCCGACAGGATCTCGATCAGCATGCGGGATTTTTCCGCCGCCGCCTCCTCCGAGAACACCAGGGGGTAGAGGAAGGCGAATTCGTCGGCGCCGATGCGGCAGACGGTCGAATGGCCGTCCATCGAGGCGCGCAGCCGCATCGCGACCTGGATCAGGATGTCATCGCCGGCCTTGTGGCCGAACAGGTCGTTGATCGGCTTGAAGCCGTCGAGATCGAGAATGCCGACGGTGAAGGGCGCGGGATCGTCGGCACGATCGCTGATCAGGCGGTCTACCTTGTCGAAGAAGCGGCGATGATTGCCAAGCCCGGTCAACGGATCGGTGAACGCCAGATCCGTGCTTTCCCTGTTTGCCTGACCGGTGCCAAACGGAGTTTGCATCGGTGTCCCTGCTCGTCCCTGCTTTTGTCGTCGGAATTTATTTCGAGACTGGCAGCAAACCCTTTAGGAAACGTATCCCAAAAACGATTTTTGTAGCCGGAGCACGATCCCGAAAACGGGATCCGGCTTTCGCCGTGACCCGTGCCCAGACGCCGGATACCTTCGTGAAGCCGGCTACAAGAAACTCCAAGCACCCGGATTTTCAGCCGTTTGACTTGACGCGGTAGAGTTCCAGGGGGCTACCCCTAGTCTCCGCCACAGGCTCCAGCCAATCGGGGACGCTGCCGCGCATCAGCCCGGCCAGAAAACCATCCGGCGCCCTGGCCGCGAACAGCCGGCTTTCCGGGTTGCCGCGGCAGAGCGCGACAAGGCCGACATGGTGGCTTTCGACGATGGCTTTGGCGTCGCTGGCCGAGCCCAGCAAGGCATCGAACACGAGCAGGTTTCCAGCGACGTTGCGATGATAGGGCCCGGCGAACACGCGATGACCGGTAAAGGCGAGAATGGGCGAGCCAAGATTGGAGATGGCAAGCACCGTGGTGGGGGCCATCGCGCCAAGCACGGCGAACGAGGCCTTGCTGTTGCAGGGCGCATCGATGCTGGCGTCCGTGGCGGGTGCGGCGGTTGCGAAGGCGCTCGAGGCGGCCTCGGCGGCACCCGACCAGATGGCATTGACCGAGATCAACCAGGCTGCGGCCATCCTGAGCACGGAGCCGCTGGACGGGCTGGCCTCGGCCCGCTGCCGCCATTTGGCGATCCAGGCCGAAAGCGGAATCACCGCGAAGGCGATGGAGAAGGTCGAGCCGCGCACTTCCCAGGCGCTGACCAGGACCGCAGCCACCAGCAGCGCGGCAACGAGGCTGTCCTGCCGCCGCCAGTCGCCACGGCTGAAGCGGAGCGCCATCAGGACGATCGCCACCAGGGGCGTCGCAAAACGCGCCACGGCCCTGGCCGGATCGTCGGCGACAAGCTGAACGATCGACTGCGCCTCCTCGATATAGCCGAGCCACATCCGCTGCAGGCGCGGGTCGAGATGGGCATAGGGCGCCGCCAGGCATTGCGGGAATAGGAGCCCAATAACGAGAGCGAGGGCGGCGGCAAGCAGGCCAAGCGACATCAGGCGCCGGGCCGCCGTTGCGTTGGCGGCCTTCCATGAAGCAATGATTGCCAGGCCGGCGCCGGCAAGCCCCGTGACGGCGAACTGCACGACCGAGAACGTGTCGCACTGGGCCTGGCCCCAGGAAGAGACGGGGTTGGTGGCGGCGAAGACCAAAGCCGAGGCGCCGGCGACGCCGAGGCCGAAATCCTTGGCGATCAGCCTTTCACCGTCACCCTTGCCGAGAAACAGCAGCGCGACGACGGCGCCGAGGGTGCCGGCATAGGGCGCGCTTTCCATGCCGATGGCCAGGGTAAGCGCGGCGCAGATGCCAGCGACAAGGGCAGCCGGCCGATGCGTTGGCGCCTCGAGCAGCAAAGCGAGGCTCGCCAGTGTCAGCATCAGCTGGACATTGTGATGGTCGAGCGCGCCGGGAGAGAAAATGCCGATGTAATACAAGGCAGCCTCGCCGACGACGGCGCCGGGCAGCACGGCGGACGCGCCGGCGAAAGCGCGCGCGGCGCGGATGGTGAAGAAGAGCGCCAGCCAGAACTGCAGCGCAGGCCAGAGCACTTGCACGATTTGTTCGGCCAAGGCAGTGCTGCCCGTGAGGGCCGAAGCGGCAAGGATGCTCAGGGCCAGCGGCGCATCGAGCAGCCGCGACCAGTGCATGACGAAGCCGCCCTCCAGGCCCATCCTGTACTGGTGCAGGTCGAACCAGCCCTGGCCCGCCAGCAGGTCGCGGACTTCGACCAGTTGCAGCAGGCTGTCGTTGTCGCCCGCCGGATTGGCCAGTTGCGGGAATCCCTGCAGGGCCTCGAGCGCCAGCAGCAGCAAGGCGGCAAGCAACGCGAACGCGGTATCGGACTTCCAGGTGGAAGTTCCCCTTGCTGTGCCCATCCCGATCGCCCTTGGCGGGAATGCCGGGCCTTTCCAGGCCAATCGACACTCATGAAGTCGGTCTTAAACCTAGCCTTAACGGCTTCAATAAATAGTAAAACCGCCTGAACGCGGCCGGTTTCCGGAGCGCGACCGCATGGTCGACAAGGCATTCGGAGACGAAAATGCCGCAAGACATCAGCCATGAACCCGTCATCGCCGTGCTCCTGCCTTGCTACAACGAGGAGCTGACCATCGCCGAGGTGGTGCGGCGGTTCCGCGAGACGCTGCCCGCGGCGACCATCTATGTCTACGACAACAATTCGAAGGATCTGACGGCCCTGCGCGCCCGCGCGGCCGGCGCCATCGTGGTTCGCGAGCCGCGCCAGGGCAAGGGCAATGTGGTACGGCGCATGTTCGCCGACATCGACGCCGACATCTATCTGATGGCCGACGGCGACGGCACTTATGCGCCCGACGACGCGCCGCAACTGATCAACACGCTCTTGACCGAGCGGTCCGACATGGTGGTGGGTACCAGGCGCGGCGTCACCGACGATGCCGGCCGCGCCGGGCATGCCTTCGGCAACCGGATCTTCAACGGCCTCTACAAATGGCTGTTCGGCAGCGATTTCACCGACATCTTCTCCGGCTACCGCGTCTTCACCAGGCGTTTCGTCAAGAGCTTTCCCGCCGTCTCCGGCGGCTTCGAGATCGAGACCGAAATGTCGGTGCACGCCTCGCAGCTCAAATTGCCGGTCAGCGAAATCGCGCTCGACTACGGCCGCCGGCCGGAAGGCTCGTCGTCGAAGCTGTCGACCTTCCGCGATGGCGCCAGGATCCTGTGGATGTTCGCCATGCTGATGAAGGAGACGCAGCCGCTGCGCTTCTTCGGCGCCTTTTCGCTGTTCTTCCTGGCTTCGAGCCTGTTCCTGATGGCGCCGGTGCTGGTCGAATTCGCCGAAACCGGCCTCGTTCCGCGCATGCCGACCTGGGTGCTGTCGGTCGGGCTGTTGCTTCTGTCCATGCTGGCGGCGGTGACCGGACTGATCCTCGATTCGGTCTCGCGTGGGCGCGCCGAACAGAAGCGGATCTTCTATCTCTCCATGCCTTCGGGCCGTGTCGAGCGCCGCACGGGCGATGTGGTTCGGAAGCCGGAACGGGGCAAGGCCTCGCGCGCGGCCTGAACGATGCAACGCGTCGTCCGCTTTGTCTTCGCAGGCGGCATCGGTTTCGTCACTGATGCGGCCGCACTCTGGCTGCTGCTCACCGTCACACCGCTCGGGCCGTTCGTCAGCCGCATCCTGTCGATCGGCTTCGCGCTCTGCGTCACCTGGCAGATCAACCGGCACCTGACCTTCTCGCCGTCGCGCAGGGGAATGACAAGGGAAGGCGCCCGCTATGGCGGCGTCGGCGTCGCCACCAGCATCGTCAACTATGCCGTCTATTCGGCCATCCTGTTTGCGGTGCCGGCAATCTCGCCTCTCGTGGCTCTCGCCATCGCTTCGCTGGTGGCCATGGCGCTGTCCTTCCTGGGTTACTCGCGGCTGGTCTTCGACCGTTAGCGGCGTGGCCCGATTGGCAGAAGGCGCCGCGACGCTTATATCGCTGTCAATTCAAAAGTGTTGGAGCGTCCTTGTCCATCCAAGGGGATGCACGTCGCTCCAATTGCGCTGGGAACCTGCCATGAAGCTCAAAATCGCCGTCCAGATGGACCATGTCTCCACCGTGTCGATCGCCGGCGACACCTCGTTCGCGCTGTCGCTGGAAGCGCAGCGGCGCGGTCATCAATTGTTCCACTACACGCCAGACCAGCTGTCGCTGCGCGACGGCAAGGTGTTTGCCCGCGTCGAGGAGATGCAGGTGCGCGACGAGAAGGGCAGCCATTACTCGCTGGGCGAAAAGGTGCGCACCGATCTGTCGGAGATGGACGTCATCCTGCTGCGCCAGGACCCGCCCTTCGACATGAACTACATCACCACGACCCACATCTTGGAGCGTATCCATCCGAAGACGCTGGTCGTCAACGACCCGGCCTGGGTGCGCAACAGCCCGGAAAAGATCTTCGTCACCGAGTTTTCCGACCTGATGCCGGACACGCTGATCACCAAGGATCCGCTCGAGGTCGCCGCCTTCCGCAAGGAATTCGGCGACATCATCGTCAAGCCGCTCTACGGCAATGGCGGCGCCGGCATCTTCCATCTGCTGGAAGGCGACCGCAACCTCGCCTCGCTGCTCGAAATGTTCGGCCAGTTGTTCCGCGAGCCCTATATCGTGCAGCGCTACCTGAAGGATGTGCGCAAGGGCGACAAACGCATCATCCTGATCGACGGCGAGCCGGTCGGCGCCATCAACCGGGTGCCGTCGGAGCACGATTCGCGCTCCAACATGCATGTCGGCGGCCGAGCCGAGAAGACCGAGCTGACCGAACGCGAGCGCGAGATATGCGCCCGCATCGGACCGTCGCTGAGGGAACGCGGCTTTATCCTGGTCGGCATCGACGTGATCGGCGACTACATGACCGAGATCAACGTCACCTCGCCGACCGGCGTGCGCGAAGTGCAACGCTTCGGCGGCGCCGACATCGCCAGTCTTTTCTGGGATTGCGTTGAAGGCAAGCGGCGACTCTAGGCAGCGCCCCGACCTTTGCTTACCGCCACCTGTTGCCACGGGCAGCACGACAATGACCCCGCCACGCAGCCGGCTGACCGCGCTATTTCATTTCCGCGCCGCCGTGACCAACGTTCTGATCGCCCAGCGCTTCACGTCACGCGCTTCCGCATCGTCGAGCTGCAAAACATCCTTGCACACCACCATGGCCTCAGGCCCGAGGATGAGCGCAAGCGCCTTCGCAAGCCTGTCGAGGTCCTCCGGGTGGTACCAATCACGTGCCGGCTCGAGCGCCGCTTCGATCAGCGGTGTGCGTCGGTTCTGGCGGGCAGGGAGGTCGCCGTCCTCGACGGCCCTGGCCCGGCGCTCGATTGACTGGGCCAGCATTGCACGGAGCGCGGGCTCATTCGCGAGGATCATGTCATGCAGGACCCGGTCGGCGCGCTCAACGCGCGCCACCGGATCAGTCGAGGATTCATGCTCGAACAGTTCTTCCGGCCCGGGCACAGCGATGTCGATGGAGGCTTCCAGGAGCAGCGCGTCGATGCTCGGGAAGTAGCGGTAGGCGGTGGCTCGTGAGACCAGCGCCTCCGCCGCTACATCTTCGAGTGCCGGCTGGCGGCCCTGTTTCATGAGCCGCGTCGCGGCTTCAAGCAGGTCCTTGCGGGTCCGCCGCCGTTGGTTCGGCCGTCCGGCCTTACCCGCTCGGGTCATTGATCAGTCCTGTGGCAGTTGCCGAATGATTGCTGCAAGGTCGAGCCAGACATTTTCCCGCTTGATGTCGCCCTGGCTGTTGAACTCTATGACATGGAGCAGCCGGAACTCCAAAGGACGATTGCGGCCTTCAAGCCCAAAGGGTCGGCCTGGCGCGCGGCCCCGCCATAGTGACTCATCCACGAGGAAGCCATCGCCGTAAAGCCTCTTGACGCAATCGACCGAGCTTTCCGCCAGATCGGAAAACGTCGCCTGGTAGAAGGAGCGGGCAGCATCGCGTCCATGTGAGGGTCCGAAGGGCCAGCCGACAACGTCATGCTCGACGTCTTCGGACAGGGTCCGCAGCACGCCTTCGACGTTGTCGCTTGCCTCGAAGCCGAAATGCTCGTCAATCTTCCGATCCATGTCCTTGGGGGTAAGCATCATCTTGGTTCTCATTGTTCGCGGGAATGATGCCGCGGCATCGGCGCGGCGGCGGATTCGCAGTCTTACTTCGTGACGAGCTTGTCGCCGGCCAGACGGGCCTCCGGCGACAGGAAATACATGTGAATGTCGTAGTGCGGAATTTCGTAGCCATGGTGGCCGTTTGGCTCGAACCCGATATCGATGTGATTGATGGGAGGCTGCCGCTTGCCGTCAAACCAAGGCACGAGCTTGTTGTGGGAGACGCCTTCGGCGAAATCCTTCTGTGAAATCATGTACTCCATGCAGGTGATGTGGCCCTCGATCACACAGTAGATGGGTCCGAAGGGCAGATTGGCCGGGTTCGCCCAATGCTCGCCCATGCCGGGCACATAGGGTGAAATCTGCACCACGCCGGCAGGCAGGACCCGGGTTCTCGGCAGTTGACTAAGTTCGGCCTTCAACGATCCGGCAGACGCGCCGCTCGCGGCGCCCATGGCGAGCCCAATTGGCAGCGTCGCTACGAGCAACATTCGAAGGATCGGCCCAGGGGGCGTCCAGCGATGATGTTCAGAGGCATCGGAATGAAATGCTCGGGTCGAAAACATGTGGTTTGATCCTTGGGTGAGACTGAACGATGGCACCTCATAATGAGATTTCTGTCTCATTGAAATAATAATCTTATTAGGAGACGATGGTTTTGACATGCCGGAACACTGGACGCGGGTCGGCCGCGGCAGCTATCGCTCCGGCGAGGGCTGGGATGTTGATCTGATCTCACCTGAACGCAGCGTGGCGGACGGACTTCGTTCAGGGCCCGGGACAGATGGTGGCGCGGGTTCGCACGATGGCTTCAGGCCTCGTGACGGCCGATGTCCGACTGATGAATCGCGCCGGGCGGCATGCAGATCGTCGGCCTGCCCGACAAGGCGGTGACTGCGAGCGCGGACAGGCGGCGCTCCAGGCATCGGCGGCGGACCTGCCCAAGGAAGGCAGCCGTTACCACCTGCCGACCGCGCTCGGCCTGGAGCCTACATCCTACTATGCCTTGGCATACTGCTCGGCACTCATGACTTCGATGCAGACGAAGCGCTCGTTGCCTTCCACCCAGGCGTCGTGGCCCGGCGGAATCGTATAGGACGTGCCTTGCCCAAACGTTTTCTGGGTTCCGTCATTCATTTTGATGGTGATGGTTCCCGAGACGACGTAGCCGACATGCGAAACCTGACAACTGTCGGTCTTGACCACCGGCTTCACGCATTCGGACCATTTCCAGCCCGGCTCCATGTTGAGCCGGCCCAACGTATAGCCGGGAAGGCGCACCACTTCGACGCGCGTCTTGTCCGGCGTGCGAACTTCATCCGGGCTGTTGTGAGACTTGGACGCAAATTTGCTGACTTCCACACCGGCCATGTCATCCTCCCTGTACTCGACGCGGAGCCTGACGTTGCGATTGTCGGAACCGCGACGGATTCATATCCCATTTGGAGCCGGCATACAATTATAAGCAGTTGCTAAAATATATACTGACCGTGCCCGCTCCTCTCCTCTGCGGCGCCGGGTCGAATGGCCTGTTTTCATTTTGTCTTAACCATGTTCCGCTTTCTGCAACCGCATACAAACGCTGTGCAACCCGGGCGGTTACAGGTTCCGAAGATGTTCCGGGTTTGATCGGGGGGCCAATGGAACCCTTGCGTGGGGGCAAACCGAGGGCGAGAGGAGGGCTAGCCTTTCCCACAACATCCGTCCTTTTTGTTCTTGTATTGTTCTTGCCTAAGCCTGAAATCTGTGGTTGTCTTGCGTTGACGTCGCTCGCGGCCTGTTCACAAGGCCCGCGGCGAGCCGGCATCGGGGGCAGAAAATGGTGGCGCGGGTTCGTACGGTCGCTTTCCAGGGCATCGAGGCCGTGCCGGTCGACGTGCAGGTGATGATCGCGCCCGGCAAGGTCAACATGCACATCGTCGGCCTGCCGGACAAGGCGGTGGCCGAGAGCCGCGAACGGGTCCAGGCGGCCCTGCACGCGTCGGGCCTGTCGATGCCATCGAAGAAAGTAACGATCAATTTGGCGCCCGCCGACTTGCCCAAGGAAGGCAGCCATTACGATCTGCCGATCGCACTCGGGCTGATGGCGGCTCTCGGCGCCATTCCGGGCGACATGCTGGCCGGCTATGTCGTGCTCGGCGAACTGTCGCTCGACGGCACCATTACGGCGGTCGCCGGCGCCTTGCCCGCTGCGATCGGTGCCAATGCCGAGGGCAAGGGCCTGATCTGCCCGTTCGCGTGCGGACCGGAAGCGGCCTGGGCGGGGCGGGAATTCGACATTCTGGCGCCGCGCAGCCTGATTGCCATCGCCAACCATTTCCGCGGCACGCAGGTGCTGTCGCGCCCCGAGGCCGGTATCCGCGCCTCGGCGCGCGACCTGCCCGACCTTGCCGACATCAAGGGCCAGGAGACGGCGAAGCGCGCGCTGGAAGTGGCGGCCGCCGGCGGCCACAATCTCCTGATGATCGGTCCGCCCGGTTCCGGCAAATCGATGCTTGCGCAGCGTCTGCCGTCGATCCTGCCGCCGCTGGCGCCGAAGGAATTGCTCGAGGTTTCGATGATCGCCTCGGTGGCTGGCGAGCTCGGCGAAGGCAAGCTGACCGACCGGCGGCCGTTCCGCGCCCCGCACCATTCGGCCTCGATGGCGGCAATGGTGGGCGGCGGCATACGCGCGCGGCCGGGCGAGGTGTCGCTCGCCCATCACGGCGTGCTGTTCCTCGACGAGTTCCCCGAATTCACGCCGCAGACGCTCGATGCGCTGCGCCAGCCGCTGGAGACCGGCGACTGCATGATCGCGCGCGCCAACCACCGCGTCACCTATCCGGCACGCATCCAGCTGGTGGCGGCGATGAACCCCTGCCGCTGCGGCATGGCCGGCGAGCCGGGCTATCGCTGCCTGCGCGGCGAGCGCTGCCGCACCGATTATCAGGCGCGCATCTCAGGCCCGCTGCTCGACCGCATCGATCTCAGGATCGAAGTGCCGGCGGTCTCGGCCAGCGACCTGATCCGGCCCGACCGGGCGGAGAAGAGCGCCGAAGTTGCACTCCGCGTCGGCCGCGCGCGCACCCTCCAGCGCGAGCGCTTCGAACGGCTCGGCGTCAACAGCGCCACCACCAACGCGCATTGCTCTCCCGCGGTCATCGAGGCGATCGCCATGCCGGACGCCGCCGGCCTGTCGCTGCTCAAGGACGCCAGCGAAAAACTCGCCTTTTCCGCACGGGCCTACCACCGGGTGCTGAAAGTCGCGCGCACGCTCGCCGACCTCGACGCCAGCGAGGCCGTCGGCCGCATCCATCTGGCCGAAGCGATTTCTTATCGGATGAGTGCGGAGCGCGTGGCACAGGCGGCGTAGACGCCACCCTCGAATGCACTCGACGATGTGCGTTTCGCGCCGAAGGGTGCCTGCTATGATGGCGCGGGGCTAATCGGGGGCGTGGATGATTTCAGTTTCACCGGCGCGCAGCGCCGAAGATTTCGTGATCATGGCCATGCTCTGCCGCAGGCTTGCGCAATGGGATGTCGACGCGTCCGCACCTCATGGCGTCTCGGAGGAGGATGTAAGGGCGCTCTTCCAGCCGGAAACCAGCGGCCTTCAACTGGCATCGCAATTCGGCGCGCCGAATGCCGTGGCGTTCGTTGCTCGGTCGGGAACCCTGCCGGCGGGTTGCCTCGCCTTCGACCAGTTCGGCGACGACACGGTGGAGCTTCACAAGTTCTTTGTCGACGCATCCTTCCGCGGGCAGGGTATAGGCCGCGCACTAATGGGTGCCGTGCTGGCGGAAATCGAGAAGGGTCCAGCTCGCACGGTGCTAATCCATACGAGTTTTTACATGAAAAGTGCCGTTGGTGTGTATGAGGCGTTCGGCTTCAACCCCTGCGCGCCTTTTCGCGAAACCCCGGCGCATGTCAGGCATACTGACGTATTCCTGTCGCGCGCGATCAAAGGCGTGTGAGGGCTTTCAGGCTGATTCCTGCCTCTCCCGCGCCTTCAGCTCCAGCCGCCGCTTATGCAGCACCGGCTCGGTGTAGCCGTTCGGCTGGCTTGTCCCCTTGAACACAAGGTCGCAGGCGGCCTGGAAGGCGATCGAGCTGTCGAAATCCGGCGCCATCGGCCGGTAGAGCGGGTCGCCGACATTCTGCAGGTCGACGATGGCGGCCATGCGCTGCAGTGAATCCCTGACCTGGATCTCCGAGCAGACCTTGTGGCGCAGCCAGTTGGCGATGTGCTGCGAGGAGATGCGCAGCGTGGCGCGGTCTTCCATCAGGCCGACATCATTGATGTCAGGAACCTTGGAGCAGCCGACGCCCTGGTCGATCCAGCGCACGACATAGCCCAGAATGCCTTGCGCGTTGTTGTCGAGCTCGCGCTGGATCTCGTCGGGCGTCCAGTTCGGCCGCACGGCCACCGGCACCGACAGGATGTCGTCGAGCCTGGCCTTCGGCCGGCTCTTCAGCGCCGCCTGCACGGCGTGCACGTCGACCTTGTGATAGTGCGTGGCGTGCAGCGTCGCCGCCGTCGGCGACGGTACCCAGGCGGTGTTGGCGCCGGCCTTGGGGTGCGCGATCTTCTCGACCAGCATCGCCGCCATCAAATCGGGCATCGCCCACATGCCCTTGCCGATCTGGGCATGGCCGGCGAGCCCGCATTCGAGACCGGTGTCGACATTCCAGGCTTCGTAGGCGGAAATCCAGGTGGCCTGCTTCATGTCGCCCTTGCGGATCATCGGGCCGGCTTCCATCGAGGTGTGGATCTCGTCGCCGGTGCGGTCGAGGAAGCCGGTGTTGATGAACACCACGCGCTCGCGTGCCGCGCGGATCGCCTCCTTGAGGTTGATCGTGGTGCGCCGCTCCTCGTCCATGATGCCCATCTTGATGGTGTTCCGGGCCATGCCGAGCAAAGCTTCGACTCGGTCGAAGATGTCGACCGCGAAGGCGACCTCCTCCGGCCCGTGCATCTTTGGCTTCACCACATACATAGAGCCGGCGCGGGAGTTCATCCGCCGCCCCTTCGGCCCGACATCGTGCAGCGCGATCAGCGCCGTTATCGCGGCGTCCATGATGCCTTCCGGCACCTCGCTGCCGTCGCGGTCCAGGATCGCCGGATTGGTCATGAGGTGGCCGACATTCCTGACCAGCATCAATGAGCGGCCAGGCACGGTCAGCGTGCCGCCGGCAGGCGCGGTATAGACGCGATCGGGGTTGAGCTTGCGGACGAAACTCTTGCCGCCCTTGCTGATCTCTTCGGCCAGGTCGCCCTTCATCAGGCCGAGCCAGTTGCGGTAGACGACGACCTTGTCCTCAGCGTCCACCGCCGCGACCGAATCCTCGCAGTCCTGGATGGTGGTCAGCGCCGATTCCAGGATGACGTCGGCAATGCCGGCCGGATCGGTGCGGCCGATCTGGTTGGCGCGGTCGATCAGGATCTCGACATGCAGCCCGCTTTTCACCAGGAGCACGGCTTGCGGATTAGCGGCGTCGCCGCGATAGCCGACGAATTGCCTGGGATCGGCCAGCGTCGTCGAGCCGGCGCCTTCGCCGACCTTCAGCGCGCCGTTCGCGACGGACAACCCGTTGACGCCGGCCCATTTGCCCGTGGTCAGCGGCACCGACTGGTCGAGAAAGTCCTTGGCCCAGGCGATGACCTTGGCGCCGCGCGCCGGGTTGAACCCCTTGCCCTTCTGCGCGCCATCGGTTTCAGGAATGGCGTCGGTGCCGTAGAGCGCGTCGTAGAGCGAGCCCCAGCGCGCATTGGCGGCATTCAGCGCATAGCGCGCGTTCATCACCGGCACGACGAGCTGCGGCCCGGCGACGACGGCGATTTCCGGATCGACATTTTCGGTCGAGACGCTGAAGGCCGGACCTTCCGGAACGAGATAGCCGATCTCCTTCAGGAACGCCTTGTAGGCGTCCATGTCGATGGGCGCGCCATTGTCGCGGTACCAGCCGTCGAGCTTTGCCTGCATGGCGTCGCGTTTTGCCAGCAGCGCCCGGTTCTTGGGCGCGAGATCATGGACGATGACTGAGAACCCGTCCCAGAAGCGCGCCGCTTCGATGCCGGTGCCGGGTAGCGCTTCGTCGACGACGAAGCCATGCAGCTCGCGGGCAATGCGCAATCCGGCGATCTCGATGCGATCGGTCATCAGGCTACTCCAGATGAAAGGCTTTGCGGGGCGTTTGGCATGTTTGGGGTTGCGGGGTCAATTCGGCTTAGGGTGAAGGCAGGGCTGCGAACTCGGGTTAACGCGCTTTGGGGATTGCGGCTGATCTGATTCCATGGGGGTCCCATGATTCGGAGC
>NZ_JAIUGQ010000003.1:0-292372 GCF_020164715.1 Mesorhizobium sp. ESP7-2 | reverse complement strand
GCCTTGATCTCGACCAGTACCTCGCCATCGCGCGGTCCCTCGAGGTCGACCTCCATGATCTCCAGCGGCTTTCCGGCTCCAACAGCTACAGCGGCGCGGGTTTTCATCGGGCAATTCCTCCAGAGGCGATTTTTGTAGCCAAGTTTTCAGGTTTTGGGCTGCTCATCAACTGTCAGATGAGACGAAATGTCGGCTTTGTTGACGCAGATAGCACACCATTCGATAACCGGCCCGGCAGCGGGCGCGATAGTGCGTCGGTAGCGGCGACTTTCATGGCGCTATGCCGGTACTTGAGACATGGCGACATAGTCCATAGAACTGAACTGTCTGCCGGAGGGGAATTCTGCCCGCATGTTCACCAAGATCCTGATCGCCAACCGTGGCGAGATCGCCTGCCGCGTCATCAGGACGGCGCGCAAGATGGGCATTGCCACGGTCGCCGTCTATTCCGACGCCGATCGCGATGCCGTGCATGTCGAAATGGCCGACGAGGCGGTGCATATCGGGCCGTCACCCGCCGCGCAGAGTTATCTCGTTCCTGAAAAGATCATCGCCGCCTGCAAGGCGACCGGCGCCCAGGCCGTGCATCCGGGCTATGGCTTCCTGTCCGAGCGAGCCACGTTCTGCGAAGCGCTGGAAGCGGAAGGCATCGTCTTCATCGGGCCGAAGCCCAAGGCGATCAAGGCGATGGGCGACAAGATCGAATCGAAGAAATTCGCCAACGCGGCTGAGGTTTCGACGGTTCCGGGCTGGCTTGGCGTCATCGAAAATGCCGACCATGCCGAAAAGATAGCCGGCGAAATCGGCTATCCCGTGATGATCAAGGCCTCGGCCGGCGGCGGCGGAAAAGGCATGCGCATTGCCTGGGACAGGTCGGAAGTGCGCGACGGTTTTGACCGGGCCCGCTCCGAGGCCAAGAGTTCGTTCGGCGACGACCGCGTCTTCATCGAAAAATTCGTCGTCGACCCACGTCACATCGAGATCCAGGTGCTGGCCGACGCGCATGGCAACGCGCTCTATCTCGGCGAACGCGAATGCTCGATCCAGCGCCGCAACCAGAAGGTGGCGGAAGAGGCGCCGTCGCCATTCCTCGATGCCAAGACGCGCAAGGCGATGGGCGAGCAGTCGGTGGCGCTGGCCAGGGCCGTCGACTACCAGAGCGCCGGCACCGTCGAATTCATCGTCGACAAGGACAAGAACTTCTATTTCCTTGAAATGAATACACGATTGCAGGTCGAACATCCGGTGACGGAGCTCGTCACAGGTATCGATCTGGTCGAGCAGATGATCCGCGTCGCCGCCGGCGAGAAACTCGCCATCAGGCAGAGCGACGTGAAGCTGAACGGCTGGGCGGTGGAAAGCCGGCTCTACGCCGAGGATCCCTATCGCAATTTCCTGCCGTCGATCGGCCGGCTGACGCGCTATCGGCCGCCGGAGGAAGGACAGTTCGGCGACATCGTCATCCGCAATGATACCGGCGTCACCGAAGGCTCGGAAATTTCGATGTTCTACGATCCGATGCTCGCCAAGCTATGCACCTGGGCACCGACGCGGCTCGAGGCGATAGACGCTATGTCGGAATCGCTCGACAGCTTTGTCGTCGACGGCATCGAGCACAACATCCCGTTCCTGGCGGCGCTGATGCAGCATCCGCGCTGGCGGGAAGGGGCGATATCGACCGGCTTCATCGCGGAGGAATATCCCGACGGTTTTGCCCCCGTCGTGCCGAACAGCGAGGAAAGAGCCGTGCTGGCATCGATCATCACTGCGGTGGAACTACTGCGCCGCGATCGCCTCGACCGGCTGGGCGGACGGCTGGCGCCGCATTCGGGAGCGCTCAAGCGCGACTGGGTGGTGAAGATAGGCGAAGACTATCTGCCGGTTTCGATCCTTGAAGGCATGATTTCGATCCCGATGGAAATCGACCTGTCCATCGATGGCGGCAAGGCGCTGACCGTTTCGTCCGATTGGCGGCCGGGTGACCTGATCTGGCGCGGCACGGTCGGCAAGCGCAGGGTTGCGGCCCAGATCCGGCCTGTCGCCAATGGCCTTCGCATCGCCTGGAAGGGCATGTCGGTGACCGCGCGCGCCATGCTGCCGCGCACCGCCGAATTGGAAAGGCTGATGCCGGAGAAAGTGGCACCGGACACATCGAAACTGCTGCTCTGCCCGATGCCCGGCCTCGTCGTGTCCATCGCTGTCGCCGAAGGCCAGGAGGTCAAGTTCGGCGAGACTTTGGCCGTGGTCGAGGCGATGAAGATGGAAAACGTGCTGCGCGCCGATCGCGATCTCGTCGTGGCGAAACTCAACGCCAAACCGGGCGACAGCCTGGCCGTGGACGCGATAATCATGGAGTTTGCGTGAGCGGGCTGGAAGCCTGTGGTCAGTAGTCGTTTGTGCTGGACTGGTATCGCCCGGTCCCGGACAATACATTTCCATCGACTCAAGGACCTTCGGCAGCGCGAGAAACCATGGCGGATGACAGACTTCCACGCGATCCCCTGAAGCGCGAAGCAGCAATTGCAGCCGCCAGGCCGGAGGTGCCGGCGCGGCCGTTCGTCCATCTTCGCGTGCATTCGGCCTATTCGCTGCTCGAGGGCGCGCTGCAACTCGGCAAGATCGTTGGCCACGCGGTGAAAGACGAAGCGCCGGCCATCGCCGTCACCGACACCAACAATCTGTTTGGCGCCTTGGAGTTCGCCCAGAAGGCGGTGAAGGAAGGCATCCAGCCGATCATCGGCTGCCAGATCGCACTCGCCTTCTCCGGCGAAAACAGCGACGGCCAGCGTGACCGCCGTCGGCAAGGCCCCGATATGCGGCCGATCGTGCTGCTCGCGGCCACCGAAGCCGGCTATTCCAATCTCGTCCGGCTGGTCAGCCGCGTGTACCTTGAAACACCGCCCGGTGAAGCGGTGCACCTGACCACCGAAATGATGGACGGCCAATGTGACGGCCTGATTTGCCTCAGCGGCGGGCCGCGCGGCCCGATCGGCACAGCCCTGAAGGAAGATCGCCGCGATCTTGCCGAGGCGCGCCTGGTCACTCTCAAGACGATGTTCGGCGACCGCCTCTATGTCGAGTTGGACCGGGTTTCGGGCTACGACCGCATCATCGAGAAATCGTCCATCGATCTCGCCTATGGCCACGAGCTTCCGCTTGTCGCTACCAACGAAGCCTTCTTCTCGTCGCGCGACGAGTACGAGGCGCATGATGCGTTGATCGCCATCGCCGAGGGTTCGGTCGTCGCCGTCGATACCCGCCGCCGGCTGTCGCCGGACAATTTCCTGCGCAGCCAGGCCGATATGGCGAAATTGTTCGCCGACCTGCCGGAAGCGATCGACAACACGATCGAGATTGCGCTGCGCTGCTCCTACTATCCGAAAACCCGCAGCCCGATCCTGCCGCGTTTCACGGGCGGCGATGCCTCCGACAAGGACGCGGCCGAAAAGGCCGAGGCCGAGGAACTGGCGCGCCAGGCGCGCGAGGGGCTCGATGCACGGCTCGCCTTGCACGGACCGACACCGGGCTACACGGTCGAGCAATATCGTGAGCGGCTCGAATTCGAGCTTGGCATCATCGAGAAGATGAAATTCCCCGGCTACTTCCTGATCGTTGCCGACTTCATCAAATGGGCCAAGGCGCAAGGCATTCCGGTCGGGCCGGGGCGTGGTTCGGGCGCCGGTTCGCTGGTCGCCTATTCCACCACCATCACCGACATCGATCCGCTGCGCTTCTCGCTGCTGTTCGAGCGCTTTCTCAATCCGGACCGCGTGTCGATGCCCGACTTCGACATCGACTTCTGCCAGGATCGCCGCGAGGAAGTGATCCGCTACGTCCAGCAGAAATACGGCCGCGACCAGGTCGGCCAGATCATCACCTTCGGTACGCTGCAGGCGCGCGCCGTGCTGCGCGACGTCGGCCGTGTGCTGCAGATGCCCTATGGCCAGGTCGACAAGCTCTCAAAAATGGTGCCGCAGAACCCGGCCAATCCGGTCAAGCTCGCCGACGCCATCGCCAACGAGCCGCGCTTTGCCGAGGAGGCCGAGAAGGAACCGATCGTCCAGACGCTGCTCGACATGGCGCAGAAGCTGGAGGGCCTCTACCGCCATGCCTCGACGCACGCCGCCGGCATCGTCATTGGCGACCGACCTTTGTCGGAACTGGTGCCGATGTACCGCGATCCGCGCTCGGACATGCCTGTCACCCAGTTCAACATGAAATATGTCGAGCAGGCCGGGCTGGTGAAGTTCGACTTCCTCGGCCTGAAGACGCTGACGGTGCTGGAGACGGCGGTGAAGCTGATCCGCCGCCGTGGCATCGACATCGATCTCGCGACGATTCCGCTCGACGATCCCGATACCTACGCCATGCTGTCGCGCGGCGAGGTGGTCGGCGTGTTCCAGGTGGAAAGTGCCGGCATGCGCAAGGCGCTGATCGGCATGCGGCCTGACTGCATCGAGGACATCATCGCGCTGGTTGCCCTCTACCGGCCGGGACCGATGGAAAACATCCCGACCTACAACGCCAGAAAGCATGGCGAGGAGGAGATGGCTTCGATCCATCCCAAGATCGACCATCTGGTGAAGGAGACGCAAGGCGTCATCGTCTACCAGGAACAGGTGATGCAGATCGCGCAGGAGTTGTCCGGCTATTCGCTCGGCGAAGCCGACCTTCTGCGCCGCGCCATGGGCAAGAAGATCCGCGCCGAGATGGACAAGCAGCGTGAACGCTTCGTCACGGGTGCTGTCGAGCGCGGCGTCGCAAAGCCGCAAGCCGACTTCATTTTCGATCTGCTGGCCAAGTTCGCCGACTATGGTTTCAACAAGTCGCACGCCGCCGCCTACGCCGTCGTCTCCTACCAGACCGCCTATCTCAAGGCGCATTATCCGGTCGAGTTCCTGGCGGCGTCGATGACGCTCGACATGGGCAACACCGACAAGCTGGCCGACTTCCGCCAGGATGCGCTGCGCCTGGGCATCGAAGTCTTGGCGCCGTCCGTGATGACGAGTTTCCGTGCCTTCGAGGTCGGCGACAACCGCATCTATTACTCGATGGCCGCGCTCAAGGGCGTCGGCGATGCCGCGGTGGAGCACATCGTCGCCGTTCGTGGCGAAAAGCCGTTCAAGAGTCTGGCCGATTTCTGCGAAAGGGTCGACCCGAAGATCGTCGGCAAGCGGGTATTCGAAAGCCTGATCATGGCCGGCGCGCTCGACTGCTTCGGCCACGATCGCGCCCAGATGTTGGCTGGCGTCGAACGGATGATGGGGCTGGCGTCGCTCGCCCAGCAGAACGCCGTTTCGGGCCAGGCCGACATCTTCGGCGCCTCGCTCGGTGCACAGTCGCAGGCGCTCAATCTGCCGGCGACCGATCCGTGGCTCGCTGCCGACCGGTTGCATCGCGAATTCCAGGTCGTCGGCTTCTATCTCTCGGCGCATCCGCTCGACGAGTACAAGGCGGCGCTGCAGAAGATGCGGGTGCAGAACTGGGCGGAATTCTCGGCCGCCGTCAAGCGCGGCGCTTCCGCCGGCCGGCTTGCCGGCACCGTCACCAGCAAGCAGGAGCGCAAGACCCGCACCGGCAACAAGATGGGCGTGGTGGCCTTTTCCGACACCTCCGGCCAGTACGAGGCCGTGTTGTTTTCAGAAGGATTGGCGCAGTACCGCGATCTCCTCGAAGCGGGCCGCTCCGTTGTCATCACTGTCGCGGCGGAGGACAGGCCCGAAGGCGTCAACCTGCGCATCAACTCCGTGCAATCGCTGGAGGACGAGGCAAGCCGCATCCAGAAGGCCCTGCGCATTTTCGTCAGGAACGATGGGCCTGCCTCGATGATCCAATCCCAGCTTACCCAGCGCGGTGAAAGCCAGGTGAGCATCATCGTGATCAAGGAAGAGGCGCAGGGCGAGGTCGAGATTGCCCTGAATGGCGGCTACCGCGTCTCGCCGCAGATCGCCTCGGCAATGCGCGCCGTGCCGGGCGTGGTCGAAGTGGAACTGGTGTGATCGCCGCGCTTGCCAGTCGGCTATCCGCGGGCCGGCACCTGCTGCTCATGCCAGCATGAAGGCCAAGGGGAAGCGCGCATCGCAGGACCTTTCCGCGACGGCGCGTCTACGCGACATGCTGCGCAGGCTCTACCATGGGCGCTCGCCGGGCGCGTTCCGGTTCCAACTGGTGGCTGTCATCATCGACCTCGCCATCATCGCCTTTTTCATCGCCACGCCGGTCATCCAGCAATCGGCCTCGTTTCTGTGGCTGGACTATGCGGTGGCGGCTCTCGTCGCCGCCGACCTGATTGCCAGGCTGCTGGCCTCCAACGACATGCTGCGCCTGATGAAGCAGCCGACCTCCTGGGTGGATGCCTTCATCCTTCTGACGCTGCTGATGCCGACGGCGCTCGCAAGTCTCGGCTTTCTGCGTATCCTGCGGCTGTGGTCGCTGTCGCGCAGCGGTTCGATCTGGCGGCATTTCGAAATGCGCGGGCTGCGACCCTGGCGCGAGGCAAGCCACGCGGTCATCAACCTGTTGACCTTTCTCTTTGTCATCACCGGCTTCGTTTACACGTTCTTTTTCCGCAACGGAGCCGGACTGGAAAACTACGTCGACGCGCTTTACTTCACCGTCGCCACCGTGACGACGACGGGCTTCGGCGACATCGTGCTGCCGGGCATCGCCGGCAAGCTGACGGCGATCGTCACCATGATCATCGGCATATCGCTGTTCGTCAGGCTGGCGCAGGCGATCTTTCGGCCGGCCAAGGTGTTCTTTCCCTGTCCGCAATGCGGGCTGCGGCGGCACGAGCCGGACGCCGTGCACTGCAAGGCCTGCGGCCATGTGCTCAACATTCCAGACGAAGGGAACTGACCGGCAGTGCTATGACGCCGCGACCTCGGCCGGCTTTACGGTTTTGCGCTGCAAGTTGAGCAGATTGCCTGTCAGGATCAGCAACGCGCCGCCGGCGGTGAAGGCATCGATCTGCTCTTGATAGAGCAACCAGCCGATCAATGCCGACAGCGGCACGCGCAGGAAATCCATCGGCGAGATCACGGTCGCGTCGGCATAGGCCAGGGCGCGGGCGAGGCAGAAATGCGACGACATGCCAGTGAAACCGATCAGGACGATCCACGGCCACAGTGCAAGCGAGGGGTTGCGCCATTCGTAAAGGGCCGGAACGAGGCCGACCACGGACTGAATGACCAGCATCCAGAAGATGATCCGCACGACGCTGTCCGTGCGCGTCAGCGACTTGACCAGCACCAGCGAGACGCCGAAACAAACCGCCGCGCCCAGCACGACCAGATGGCCCACATCGGCCGAGCCGACGCCTGGACGCACGATGACGACCACGCCGATCAGCCCGAGCACGATCGCCGCGAGCCGCGGCCGGCTCAGCCTTTCGCCGAGAAACGTGACCGCCAGGATCGCCGTCCAGATCGGCGTGGTGAATTCGATCGAGATCAGCACCGCCAGCGGAATGAGCGTCAACGCGTAGAGCCAGGCAGCCTGGCCGCTATAGTGGACGACATTGCGCGCGATATGGGCCAGCGGCCGCTGCGTGCGCATCGCGGCAAGCCCGCCTGTCGCCATCACCAGCGGCAGCAGAATGAAGAACCCGATGACCGAACGCAGTTCCAGCACCTGGAAGACGTTGAGTTCGGCCGTCGTGGCGCGGCCGGCGACCGACATCGCCAGGAACGACGTGATCGACAGCGCCATCCAGAACGCGGCCTTGGGGATCGAAGGGGTGGGTGCCATTGCAGCTATGTCGCAAGCCGTGGTTGCCGGGGCAATCGCTAGTCCATCTATTCTTCTGGGCCAGTCGCGGCGAAGGGTTTGAGAACAGTCGTGCTGCGAGCGGAACCTGATACGGCCGCGGGCGTTGAGCCTCTTATTGTCCGTGCCGGGCAAACGCGCATTCCCATCTCGACAAGGAGAGTTTCATGAGACTATTCGCGCAAGTCGCGCTTGCTGGCTGCCTGGTGATTGCCGCGGGCGCTGCTCATGCCGACGAGACCAAATTTCTCCAGTCGTTCAACGGCAATTTCGCTGGCAAGGGCACTGTCCAGGTAACCACGGATGTGCCGAACGTCAGTGTCTCTTGCAGCTTCAAGTCGAACGCGACCTCAGCCTCGCTGTCGCTCGACGGCAACTGCCGCGGCCTGATCCTGGTGACACGCGCCATCAGCGCTCGTCTGAAGGTCAGCGGCGGCAAATACAGCGGCGTCTATGTAGGATCGCGCACCGGACCGGCGCAGCTGAACGGACGCCGTTCCGGCAATGCGATAAACCTCGCCATCCGCTGGGCCAAGGAGGTGAACGGCGACCTCGCCGCGCAGCTTACCGTACAGAAAAACGGGGCCGACGGCATTGTTTTGACCGTGGTCGACCGTGATCCCAAGACTGGCAAAAACGTGGTGACCAGCCGCATCGATCTTCGACGCAGCTGATCGGGCTCAATCTTCGAGCGGCTCCGGCGGATGGGCATCGCGGCCCTTGCCGAACGTGTAGCCGGTTTGCACAGCCTTGCGCCCGAACTTGTCGCGCAATGCATCGATGGCGCCTTCGGCCATGGCGCGCTTGCGCGACTGGACATCGACCAGATCCGGTGGATCGGCCTTGTCGTCGTCGGAGAGATCGCTGACGCCGATGCCGAGCAGCCGAAATTTCGTTCCGTCAGTCTCCTTGCGAAGGAGTTCCACACCGGTCGAAAAGATACGGTCGGCGAGCCGGGTCGGGTCGCCGAGCTGGCGGTTGCGCGTGCGCAGCTTGAAGTCCTGGGTTTTCAGCTTCAGCACCACGGTGCGCCCGGCGATGCCCGACTTCTTCAGCCGTGCCGAGACTTTTTCCGACAGCCCCCTCAGTGCCGAGACCAGCTCTTCCAGCGAGGCGATGTCGCTGTCGAAAGTGGTTTCGGCAGATACGCTCTTGGCGTCCTGGTCGGGGTCGACGCGGCGGACATCCTCGCCGCGCGAAAGGCGGTAGAGCCGTTCGCCCATCACCCCATAGCGGCGCATCAAGTCGCCACGCTCCATTTTCTGAAGCTGGCCGATGGTGCGGATGCCATCCTGTTCGAGCGTGGCGTTGAACGCCTTGCCGACCCCCCAGATCATTGTCACCGGTTGCGCCGCCAGGAAGCCGACCGCCTCGGCCTCGCCAATGACGGAAAAGCCGCGCGGCTTGCGGAAGTCGGACGCGATCTTGGCGAGAAACTTGCAATAGGACAGGCCTGACGAAACGGTGATGCCGATCTCCTTCTCCACGGCCAGCGCGAAGCGCGCAAGCACCACCGCCGGCGGCAGGCCGTGCAGCCGCTCGGTGCCGGCGAGATCGAGGAAGGCCTCATCGATCGACAGCGGCTCGACCAGCGGCGTCAACGCCTGCATCATGGCGCGCACCTCACGGCCGACGGCCACGTATTTTTCCATGTTGGGCGCGATCACGACCGCCTCGGGGCAGGCCTCGAGCGCCTTGAACATCGGCATGGCGGAGCGCACGCCGCGGATGCGCGCGATATAGCAGGCGGTGGAGACGACGCCGCGCTTGCCGCCGCCGATGATCAACGGCTTGTCCTTGAGCGCCGGGTTGTCGCGCTTTTCGATCGCCGCGTAGAAGGCATCGCAATCGATATGGGCGAGATGCAGCCGGTAAAGCTCGGGATGGCGGGCAAGGCGAGGGGTGCCGCAGCGTTCGCAGCGGCGCGTCTCACCGCGCTGAAACGTCAGGCAGTCACGACAAAAACCGTGATCGGGATTGTTGACAGGAGCCGCCATCGCTGCGAACATAAAGAGAACAGAAGCAATGGTACGACAGCGCAAGGCCAGCGACAAGCCTGGCCTGGGGAGAACGCATGAGCACGACCATAGTGCCGCTGGCGCCTGACCTCTGGCCTGAATTCGAGGATCTTTTCGGCAAGCAGGGCGCCTGCTACGGCTGCTGGTGCACGCATTTCCGGCTGGCTCCGGCGGCGCGGCGCGAGAGCAGTCGTGAACGCAACAAGGATCACATCAAGGCGCGCATTGAGGCCGGCCCACCGCCTGGCCTGCTGGCTTTCGAGGATGGCAAGGCGGTTGGCTGGATGCAGATCGGGCCACGCGCCGACGTGCCCGAATGGAACAACAAGGGCAGGGGCTCGGCGCCGATCGATCCCGCCGACGCGTCCGATCCGGCCGTTTGGGCGATCTCGTGCTTTTTCATCCGCGCCAAGGCGCGCGGCAGGGGCATCACGCACCGCCTCGTCGAAGGCGGCATCGATTTCGCCCGCAGGAACGGGGCACGGCTTGTCGAGGCCTGCCCGATCGACCTGTCCCGCGATTCGCGTTCGATCGGCCTGTTCGTCGGCTCGTCGCGGGTTTTCGAGAAGGCCGGGTTCGAGAGGCTTGTGGAGCGCAAGGCCGGCCGGCCGCTGATGCGGCTGATATTGTAAGGAAGCTTCAGCTCATAGTTGTATATAGTATTTTCTACAGCAAAGCGATTTTTGCTCATCAGGAAATAAGGGGGAGACTAAAGTGAAGCGTGTTCTGCCAGCTGTTCTTGGTTTTGCTCTGGTTGCGCCTGCCTGGGGGCAGACCGTCGACAATCGGGGCGCAAAGCAGCTTTCCGATGAGCTGTCACGCTATGTCGGGAAGCAGGTGCTCAACGAGGGCATTTTGAAGGTCTCGGTCGTAGGCGATGCCTACAAGATCACCTTCGATTTGAAGGCGATCGCCGCCGGCTTGCTGAAACAGGATCCGCCGAAGTTCGATTTCCCGCCTTACACGCTGCTGGTCAAACCTCGCGGCGACCGCGGCTGGGACGTCTCCTCGGATTTTTCGACCAGCGGGTCAATTCAAGTAGATGATCCGAATGGTCAGACAAGCGCGCAGATCGTCATCAAGGACGGCAAGTTCACGGGTGTCTACGATCCTGAGCTGGCGGCATTTGCCGAGGGCGCCAGTTCGATAGCAGGCATGACGGTGACGTCGCGCATGCCCAGGCAAGTAACGGAACTCGGCATCGGCTCGAGCACTTCCAAGTTCGGCGCCAGCAAGTCGGCGAACGGTGGTGTCGATCTCAAGGTGACGCGGGCGATAGCCGACTTGGTCGAAACGGTTAAAATCGACGACCGGACTGTTGGAGCGATCAAGGCGTCGGACCTCGTCGTGGATGTAACCGCCAAAGCGATACGGACAAAGCCGTTCCTGGATTTATTGGCCTTCGCCGTAGCCCATGAAGATGAGGAGCGGCTGAAAGCCGACCAGGCGGAACTCAAAGCGCTTCTGCTCGCCGCGCTGCCACTGTGGGATCGGATGGCCGGAACCTATTCGTTCAAGAACGTTGCCTTTGATACATACGCGGGCAATTGGGGCGCAGCGCAACTGAGCACCGCATTCGAGGCCGATGGCGTCGCCCGGAATGGTAAGCTCGATTACGCAATCAAAGCCTCTGGCTTGACCTTCCCCCAGGTCATACCCGGCTGGATCGCCGCAATACTTCCCACCGAGCTTGATCTGAAATTCGGCGGGTCCAACATTGACCTCGACAGCATGGCGAGAAAGACGATCGCTACATTCGATCTCGGCAAGAACCCACCGCTGCCGGCGGGGTTCCGCGATCAGATCAAGGCCGACTTCATGGCCAACACACCAAAATTCATCGTCGGTCACAGCCTTTTCAAGAATGGAGGCACGGAGATTGCGCTAGAAGGCGAAGTGACCTTCCCCGGCCAGAAGCCAGATGCAACCATGACCGTCGATGTCGCGGGCTACGACAAGATCGTTGCGACCCTGCAGACGGCGGCTAAAACCGAACCGGAAGCGGCCCGATATTTCCCCTTCGCATTGGCCGTCAAAGGATTTGCCAAGACGTTGCCGGACGGCAGGATGGAGTGGGTCATCAATGCCAAGCCCGACGGCTCCGTGATGGTCAATGGCGCCATATTGAAGCCGGCCGATCACGGTAGCGGTGGGGGCGGGGCGAAACTGAATCCTTGATTCTGCAGCGGTGCCAGATTGCGCGGCTGGTCGACGAACCATCCGCCGCCGATGCGGCTGGTGTTGAAGCCGAATGCCTGACTGTCATCGTCTTGCAGTCGTGATGGTATTTCCCTACCAGAGATACGAGACGAATTTTGCCTTCGATCGAACGGAGAATTCCCGTGAACCGTATGTTGCCAGTTGCCTTTACCGCGCTTCTGCTCAGTGCGCCTGCTTTCGGCCAGACCGTCGACAGCCAGGGCGCCAAGCAATTGTCCGATGACCTGTCCCGCTATGTCGGCAAACAGGCGCTCGACAAGGGTATTCTGAAGGTTTCGGCCGAAGGCGACGCCTACAAGATCGTGTTCGATTTCAAGGCGCTTGCCAGCAGCTTTCCCGACCAGAAGCTGATGAAATTCGACTTTGCGCCCTACGCCCTCCTGGTCAAGCCGCGCAGTGATGGGTCCTGGGATGTCTCGATTGATTTTTCGCAGAGCGCGTCCTTCGAATTCAACGGCCCCCAGGGAAAGCAAAGCACGCAATTCTCGATCAAGGACGGCAAGGGCAGCGGCGTTTATGACCCCAAGCTGGCGGCCTTCACCAGCGCCACAAGCTCGATGGCCGGGATGACGATGTCGTCGCAGGATAGCAAGCAGCAGATGGAGGCGAGCGCCGGTGCCGGCACCGTGACGCTTTCCGCGACCAAGGCGGCCAATGGCGGCGTCGATTTCACGACATCGCAAAAGATTTCGAACTTCGTCGAAGCGATAAAATTCAATGATCCCGAGAGCGGACTGAATTTTCCCGTTACCGTGAAGTCGCCGGAATTTTCTGTGGAGGCCAGCGGCAAGGGCGTCCAGACCAAGCCTCTGCTCGACCTCCTGGCGTTTGGCGTGGCCAATGAAGACGAGAAGATGCTGAAGGCAAACCAGGCGCAGCTCAAGTCGCTTCTGCTTGCGGCACTTCCGGTGTGGGAGCGTATCGACGGAACCTATGGCTTCAAGGATTTCGCGGTCGACAGCCCGATCGGTACGTTCGGGGCAACCCAGTTCGGCATAGCGTTCGGTTCCGATGGGGTCGCCCAGAACGGCAAGGTCAGCTATGGCATCAAGGCTTCGGGGCTGACCGTGCCGCAGCAGCTCTTGCCGAGTTGGAGCGTGGCCCTGCTGCCCACCGATATCGACCTGAATTTCGGCGGCGCCAACATCGATCTCGACAGCATGGCGAAGAAGGCGATCGAAGCCTTTGATCTCAATCAGGATCCGCCGCTGCCGGCCGAATTCGGCGACCAGCTCAAAGCCGACTTCCTGGCCAAGACGCCGAAGGTTATCATCGGCCACAGCACCGTGAAGAACAAGGACATGGAGATCGCGCTGGAAGGTGAGATGACAAGCTTCGGCCAGAAACCCGACGCCAATCTCACTGTCGACGTCGCCGGCTTCGACAAGATCATGGAGCACCTACAGGAAGCGGCGAAAGCGGAGCCGGAGGTCGGGCAGTACGTGCCTGTTGCCCTCATGGCGAAGGGTTTTGCCAAGACGCTGCCGGAGGGCAAGCTGGAATGGGTCATCAACACCAAGGCCGACGGATCGGTCGCCGTCAATGGCGTCATGCTGAAGCCCGCCGACCCGGCGGTGGACGACAGCGTCGACGACGGTGACGGCTCGGACGAGAGCGGCAGCGACAATGGCGGCAGCGATAATGGCGGCAGCGCTAACGGCGGGGCAGGGGCGAAGCTCAAGCCTTGAGGGTTCTGCCTTCGAGCAATTCCAGGAAAATTGCGCCCCGGTTTTCCGTCCGGGATCGCACCAAAACGCTTAGATTAGAACCCCAGCGCGCCAGCGATCTTAGGCGCGGCTTCGTGCCAATCCTGGACGACGATGACATCGTCCGGGACAGATGGCAGGAACGCGCGCAGCGAATTGTCGGCCATTAGATGGAAAAGATTTGCGTCGGCGACCGAGTCCCGCACCGACGCCAGATTGGCTGGCTGGTCGTCGACGAAGACCACGGGCCTGCCGGTCTTGCCGCGCAGCTTGGCCACCGCCGGACCCTTGGCCATTTCGGTGGTCAGCAGCGGGTAGCTTAGTCCGAGGGCGTCGAGGTGGGCGCGGCGCACGCCACGATGCCTGTGCGGCATGGCCGTCAGCAATATGATTTCCGCCCGGTCTCCGAGCTCCGTCAAAGCTTCCGCGGCGCCATCGGCGATGCCCTGCCAATCGGCTTGCGCGTCGAAGAAATCGCCCAGGAGTGCCGTGACCTCGGGTTGTTCGATCAGGCGACCGCTGGCCGTTTCTGCAATGTTGCCGGTCAGCCGGAAGGAAGCCAGGGTCAGGCCATAGCCGCGCTCCTCGAGGAAATGCGGAAACGGGCGGATGAATTCGAGCACCACGTCGTCGACGTCGAGCACCAGCAGCGGCCGGTCGTCGGCCGCCAGTTCCTCGATCTGCCGCGCGGTTTCGGGATCATCGCTCATGTGGAACGCTCGTGATTGTCGTCGCCAAGCGGCAAGGCGCGCAACGCCTTGCCGACAGCCGCCGGCGGGATGCCGGTTTCCTCGGCGAAGCGCATCAAAGTCGGCTCGTGGGCGAGGATGAACTGCAGGACGCCGGCGAGGAAACCCGGCTCGCCGGCCGCCCTGCGGATCGAATGCGCCTCTATTCCCGTGATCGCCAGAAAGCGCGGCAAAAGCTCCGGATCCGCGGCAACGAAGCCCAATGCCTTCACGGCAATGGTTTCGGCCTCTTCGCGCATTGACGCTGCGTTTGCCATCACTACCTTCGGTGTGTGGAATGAGTCTCTCCCGCAGTAATGGCAAGAGTTGCTTGCGGCAAGCCATTAGAGTGTGGCGCGCCTTTTGGACGCGTGGGAGGCGAGGGCGGAATTCGTGGTGCTTTGCAGGCCGCGGGTTTCCGTTTCGTCAATCATATTGCCGTATCGTGGAGCAGGGTTTGGTGCGTCCAAGGAAAGAGCGCATGACGGCCACCTCCGGGCGGAGGACGGCCGGGACGGGATTTCGATGCCTAAGAAGGTCATGATCGTCGAGGACAACGAGCTCAATATGAAGCTCTTTCGGGACCTCATCGAAGCAAGCGGTTACGAGACGGTGCGCACCCGCAACGGCCTGGAAGCGCTCGACCTGGCGCGCCAGCACCGGCCGGACCTCATCCTGATGGATATCCAACTGCCAGAAGTGTCGGGGCTGGAAGTGACCAAATGGCTGAAGGAGGACGATGATTTGCATGTCATCCCGGTCATTGCCGTGACTGCTTTCGCGATGAAAGGCGACGAGGAGCGCATCCGCCAAGGTGGCTGCGAGGCCTATATTTCGAAGCCGATCTCGGTGCCGCGCTTCATCGAAACCATCAAATCCTATCTGGGCGATGCCTGATGTTCCCTTCCAGCCGAGCCGGAGCCTTGTGAAATGACCGCGCGGATCCTCGTCGTCGACGACATCCCTGCCAATGTGAGGCTGCTGGAAGTCCGGCTGCTTGCCGAATATTTCGAGGTGCTGACCGCCACCAACGGGCCCGACGCGATCGAGACCTGCGAGAACGGCAAAATCGATGTCGTGCTGCTCGACGTGATGATGCCCGATATGGACGGGTTCGAGGTCTGCCGGCGGCTGAAGAGCGATCCGGCGACGTCGCACATTCCGGTGGTGATGATCACGGCTCTCGACCAGGTTTCCGACCGCGTGCGCGGGCTGGAGGCCGGCGCCGACGACTTCCTGACCAAGCCGGTCAACGACCTGCAACTGATGACGCGCGTCAAGAGCCTTGTCCGCCTGAAGTCGCTGACCGACGAGCTTCGGCTGCGCGCCTCGACCACACGCAACATCGGCATCGAAGAACTTTTGAGCCGCAATTTCGCGTCCCAGGATACCACGCCGAAAGTGCTTCTGATCGACGAGCGCAAATCGTCGGTCGAGCGCATCCAGAAGATGTTGCGCGAACGTGCCGACGTCGACGTCACCGGCGATCCGCATGCCGGGTTCTTCCAGGCCGCCGAAACCCCCTATGAATGCGTGATGATCTCGACGGCCTTCGCCGACTTCGATCCGCTCAGGCTCTGCTCGCAACTGCGCTCGCTCGACCGCACCCGTTTCGTGCCGATCATCCTTTTGGCGGAGGAGGGCGAGGATGAGCGCATCATCCGTGGGCTTGAACTCGGCATCAACGACTATCTGATGCGGCCGATCGACCAGCAGGAACTGACGGCGCGGCTGCGCACCCAGGTGCGCCGCAAGCGCTACAATGACCAATTGCGCGCCAGCGTCACCCAGACCATCGAAATGGCCGTGACCGATGGCCTGACCGGTCTGCACAACCGCCGCTATCTCGACAGCCATCTGCAGACGCTGTTCGACCGCGCCGTGGCGCGGCGCCGGCCGCTGTCGGTGATGATCACCGATCTCGACCGCTTCAAGTCTATCAATGACACGCATGGTCACGATGGCGGCGACGAGGTGTTGCGCGAATTCGCGCGGCGGCTGCGCAAGAACGTCAGGGGTATCGATCTTGCCTGCCGGTTCGGCGGCGAGGAGTTCGTGGTCGTGATGCCGGACACAGACGGCACCGTGGCCGAGAAGGTGGCCGAGCGCATCCGCGCCGAAATCGCCCAGATGCCGTTCGCCATCGGTGCCGACGGCAAGACGATCGAGGTCACCGTCAGCGTTGGAGTGTCATCGGTGCTGAAGGGCGTGGATACGGTGGCGGCGCTGATGAAGCGCGCCGATCTCGCGCTCTACGAAGCCAAGAGCGGCGGCCGCAACCGCGTCGTTGCCAAGGCGGCCTGACGGCCGGGCCGGCCCGTCGACCCAAGAGGGTTACCCATTTACCTTAATCCAAGCGATTCGCGAGCCTTGGTTAAGAAACTGTTGATTTTCATAAGCTCTTGCGCAAATGTGCAGGCAAGACGAAGCCGGCACGAGGGTAGATCGCCGGCTCGGTCCCTCAGGAATACCCCATGATGCTCAGGTCCGCCGCATCTCCTGGGTCCGTGGGGTCGGCCGGCCGGCGCTGGCACATAGTGGCCTCCTCGTACCGCTGCCAAACGCCGACCGGCCCCCTTTGTCCGACACGACATTAGGAATCTGCGTCAAGCCCCGGAAGTGCCGGGGCTATTTTGTGCGCGGCAGGGTCTGAAGGAACGCTTTCCTGGCTTGTAACGGCTTCCGTTGCGCCCCGCGTGAGCCGTCACTTCGCAGCGCCGCGACTTTTCACTGCCGTACAAAAAAGGGAAGGAGAAAAGCTATCCCCTCAATTTCGTAGATATGGCGCACAAGGGGCTTGCGGCAAGACCTGGCTGTTCCCGTAAAACCACGACCCAAATTAACGGAAACGGGAGTGGCGAAATGCCGGAATGGTTGTCAGGAGGCCAAGTGCGTCGGGACCACGGGGTGGTGATCGCCGGAGGCGGTCCGACCGGGTTGATGCTGGCTGGCGAACTCGCATTGGCAAGCGTCGATGTGGCCATTGTCGAGCGGCGCCCGAACCAGGAACTCATCGGCTCGCGCGCGGGTGGCCTGCACGCACGCACCATCGAGGTTCTCGACCAGCGCGGAATTGCCGACCGGTTCTTATCGCAGGGACAGCGATCGCCGTCCGTCGGCTTCCACATGATCCGGCTGGACGTCAGCGATTTTCCCACGCGGCACAATTATCTGCTGGCGCTGCGGCAAAGCCATATCGAGCGGATATTGGCCGACTGGATCAGCGAGTTGGGAGTGCCGATCTGTCGCGGACAGGACGTCACGGGTTTTGCACAGGATGATGGTGGCGTCGATGTCGAGCTGTCCGGTGGCCAGCGGTTGCGGACGCAGTATCTCGTCGGCTGCGACGGCGGACGCAGCATGATCCGCAAGGCGGCGGGCATCGCGTTCGACGGATGGGATCCGACGATGAGCTGGATGATCGCCGAGGTCGAGATGGCGGAGGAACCAGCAGTGGGCTTTCGCAGCGACGCCCATGGTATTCATGCGATTGGCAAGGTCGAGGAAGGTGGCCGGCTGGGTGTCGTGCTGACCGAGAGACAACTGACCATTGGTGGCGAACCGACACTGCGCGATCTCAGCGAGGCGCTCGTCGCGGTGTATGGCACCGATTACGGGGTCCACAGTCCGACCTGGATTTCGCGGTTCACCGATATGACGCGCCAGGCTGCCGCTTACCGCGACAGACGTATTCTGCTGGCCGGCGACGCCGCGCACATCCATCCCCCAATGGGCGGACAGGGCCTCAACATCGGTGTGCAGGACGCAGTCAACCTTGGATGGAAACTGGCACAGGTGGTCAAGCTGATATCACCGGACAGCCTGCTCGACAGCTACCATGCCGAACGCCATCCGGTCGCCGCCCGCGTGCTGCGTAACGCGCTGGCGCAGGTCGCGCTCCGTCGCATGGATGCACGCACCAAGGCTCTGGGCGACACCTTTGCCGAACTGCTCGCAATGGATGGGCCACGCAAACGGATCGCCGCGGAGATGTCCGGCCTGGGTGTCCATTACGACCTCGGCGAAGGCCACGCGCTGCTTGGGCGGCGAATGCCCGACCTCGATCTCTCCATCGCCAACGGGCCGTTGCGGCTGTTTACCTTGCTGCACGACGCGCGGCCGGTGCTCCTCAATTTCGGTGAACCAGGCAGACTGGACATTGCGCCTTGGACCGACGGGATTCGGCAGATCGACGCCGGGTATGCCGGCGCCTGGGAGCTTCCCGTGCTCGGACCGGTCGCTGCACCCGACGCGGTTTTGATCCGGCCCGATGGATACGTGGCCTGGGTAGGAGTTGGGACGCAACAGGGATTGGCCGATGCGTTGACCAGATGGTTCGGGCCGGCTGCCGCGCATCCTGCCGAACATGGCGCTTCACAACCTCCTTGGGCCGAAGACTGAAAGTCTCCTGACACGCGATTGACAGGAGGGCTTCATCTGTGCAGAAATTGGTTGGACCATTGGACCACTTGGAGGAAATGTGGACCAGAACAGCCTGCCACCCATTCAGACGACGGCGCGCGACGACGCCGTGCTGAAGGCATTGGTGGGCTTCGTCCGCGCCGAGGCCTTGCAGCCTGGCGAGCGATTGCCGACCGAGCGCATCCTGGCCGAACGGCTCAAGGTCAGCCGCAACACGGTGCGCGAGGCGCTGACCCGGTGGGAGGGATTGGGCCTGGTCGAACGCCGGCAAGGCAGCGGCACCTATCTTAAGGCGGCCGTCTCGCCCGACATGCTGCATTTGCCGCTGACGCTGGCCGGCGGCAACGACTTCACCAGCCTGATGCAGACGCTGGAAATCCGCCGCGCACTGGAAGCGGAAGCGGCGGCGCTGTGCGCCGAGCGGGCAAGCCCGGCCGACATTGCCGAGATCGAACGCAAGCTTGATATCATGGAGCAGGCGTTTCGCACCCTTGACGGCATGTCGTCGGAAGAGGACTGGGAATTCCACCAGGCGATCTACCGGGTCTCCGGCAATCCGCTGTTCGAACAGATTATCGCCGCCATGCACGAACTGTTCCATCGCTTCTGGGAGCATCCGCTCGGCGTGCGCGATTTCGGCCATGCCAGCTTTCCCTATCACCGCACCATCTACGAACGCATCGCCGCACGCGATCCGCAAGGCGCCCGCGCAGAGGCGCTGAAGCTCATCGCAACCGTCGAGGACGACCTGAAGCGCGGTGCGGCCAAACTCAAACTTTCGGACCTGAGATGAACGAGCAGCCAGCTGGTTTCGATCACGACTATCTCGCCGAGGCGGCGACGCTCTTGGCGCATGACGAACCGTTCCCCGGTGGCGCCGTCGTGCCACCGATCTACCAGACGTCGCTGTTCACCTTCGCCAATTATGCCGAAATGGCCGAGACGTTTGCCGGCAAACGAAAGCAGCCGATCTATTCGCGCGGCGACAATCCGACGGTCATGGAGTTCGAGTCGCGTGTCGCGGCTCTCGAAGGCGCCGAGGCCGCACGTGGGTTCTCCAGCGGCATGGCGGCGATCAGCGCCACCGTGCTTGCCTTTGTCGGGGCAGGCGAGCGCATCGTTGCGGTGCGCAATTGTTATGGCGATGCCTACCGGCTGTTCGAACGCCTCCTGCCGCGGCTCGACATCAAGGTCGACTACGTCGAGGGCTCCGACCCGGACGCGGTCGCGGCGGCATTGCCCGGCGCCAAGCTGCTCTACCTGGAAAGCCCGACCTCGATGGTGTTCGAGCTCCAGGACCTGCCGCATCTGACCCGGCTGGCAAAAGAGCAGGGCATCGTCACCACCATCGACAATTCCTGGGCGACGCCGGTTTTCCAGAAGCCGATCACGCACGGCGTCGACCTGGTGCTGCACTCGGCCTCGAAATATCTCGGTGGCCACAGCGACACGGTCGCCGGCGTGGTCGCAGGCTCGGCCGCGCATATCAAGCACATCAACGAGCAGACCTATTCCTATCTCGGTGGCAAGCTATCGCCTTTCGAGGCCTGGCTTTTGCTGCGCGGCCTGCGCACGCTGCCGCTGCGCCTGCCGCACCACATGAAGAGCGGGCTCGCCATCGCCGAGCGGCTGAAGGCGCATGGCAATGTCGAGCGGGTCAACCACCCCGCCTATTCCAACCATCCGGGCAAGGCGACGCTTGCCGGCTATGGCGGGTTGTTCTCCTTCGAGGTGACGGACGACATCGACATTCCCGTCTTCGTCGACGCGCTGAGATATTTCCGCATCGGCGTCAGCTGGGGCGGGCATGAGAGCCTGGTCGTACCGGCCAAGGCGTCGCTAGAGCAGACGCCGGGACTGAATTCGATGGCGCGCTTCGGCGTCAGCCCCCGAACCATCCGCTTCAATGTCGGATTGGAAAATGTCGAGGATCTCTGGGCGGATGTCGCTCAGGCCTTCGAAAAAGCCAGAAAATAACAAGCGGGTTCAAAATGGGAGTCTTGAACATGAAAAAACTGACCGTCATGCTTGCCACCGTTGCGGGGCTGGCGATTTCCGCCGGAAGCGCGCTGGCCGATTCGACCCTGAAAATGGTCGAGGTGATCACCAGCCCGCCACGCACCGAATTCCTCAAGAAGCAGATCGCCGAGTTCGAGGCGGCCAATCCGGGCGTCAAGGTCGAGCTCGTCTCGCTGCCCTGGGGGCAGGCCTTCGAAAAATTCCTGACCATGGTGCAGGCCGGCGACACGCCTGACGTGGTCGAGATGCCGGAACGCTGGATGGGGCTTTACGCCAACAATGCCCAGCTCGAGGATCTCGGCCCCTATATGGCCAAGTGGGACGACGCCAAGACGCTGGGCGAGCGTGCCAAACAGTTCGGCTCGACCGTGAACAACACCCAGTTCATGATCCCCTATGGCTACTATGTGAACGCGCTGTTCTGGAACAAGAAGCTGTTCAAGGAGGCCGGTCTCGACGGCCCGCCGGCAACGCTCGACGAATTCGTCGCCGATTCCAAGAAGATCTCGGCCATTCCCGGCAAATACGGCTACTGCCTGCGCGGCGGGCCGGGTGCCTTCAATGGCATGCACATGTTCATGAACATCGCCGCCGGCAAGGGCGGCTATTTCAACGAGGACGGCACCTCGACCATCAATGAAGAGGGCTCGGTCAAGGGCCTGCAGATGCTGGCCGACATGTACAAGAACGGTCTTGCGCCGAAGGATTCCGTGAGCTGGGGCTTCAACGAGACCGTCACCGGCTTCTATTCCGGCACTTGCGCCATGCTCAACCAGGATCCGGACGCGCTGCTCGGCATCGCCGACAAGATGAGCGCCGACGACTTCGCCGTGGCTCCGCTGCCGGTCGGACCAAGCGGCAAATCCTATCCGACACTGGGTTATGCTGGTTGGGCGATGTTCGCCAATTCCCAGCACAAGGACGATGCCTGGAAGCTGATGGCGACCCTTCTGTCGCCGAAGGACAATCTGGAATGGGCCAAGGAAGTCGGCGTCGTGCCGATTCACAACGGCGCCGACCAGGATCCCCACTTCAAAACCGAGCAGTTCAAGGGCTGGTTCACCGAGCTCAGCGACAGTTCCAAATACGAAATGGTGACGCCTCCGACGCATCTGGAAAACCTCGGCAATTTCGTCGACCAAGTAGCCATCAAGAATTTTCAGGAAGTGCTGCTTGGCCAGAAGACGGCCAAGGACGTCGCCGACCAGTGGGCTGCCTTCCTGACAAAGGAGCAGCAGGACTGGCTGGCGAAGAACAAGAAGTAACTTTTCGTCCCTTCTCCCCGTTCACGGGGAGAAGGTGGCCCGATAGGGCCGGATGAGGGGCAGCGCCAAGTTCTGCCAGCCTAGCGCCGCCCCTCATCTGCCTGCCCGTCCTCCGCAGCAGCTGCGGAGGGTGGACCGGCATCTTCTCCCCGTTGAACGGGGAGAAGGACGCTTGTCGCCAACGCCGCGCTCCCAGAGGACGTTCCACAGCCAATGACCTATGCCGTGTCCGAAATACGATCTGTCGGCAAGCCGCGACGTAAGTGGCTCACACACGCTGCCATCGAGCCCTGGCTTTATCTCAGCCCGGCGATCATCCTGCTGGTCGTGGTGCTGCTCGTGCCGCTGGTCATCGGCATCAGCTACTCCTTCCGCAAATTCTCTGCCTTCAAGTCGGAATATGTCGGGCTCGGGCAGTATCAGGCGATGCTGTCGGATCAGGTGCTGGGCCAGGCGCTGATCAACACGTTGTGGTGGACGGTGGCCAGCCTGTTCTTCCAATTCTTCCTCGGCCTTGGCCTGGCGCTGCTGCTCGACAAGCCGTTTCGGGGCCGCAAGGCCGTGCAGGCGCTGGTCTTCCTGCCCTGGGCGGTGCCCTCCTTCCTGTCGGGGCTGACCTGGGCCTGGTTGTTCAACCCGATCGTCGGGCCGCTGCCGCACTGGCTGTTCGCCTTGGGGCTGAAAGCCGAACCGACCAATGTGCTGTCCGATCCGGCCACCGCGATGTGGGGGCCGATCATCGCCAATGTCTGGTTCGGCATCCCGTTCTTCGCCATCACGCTGCTGGCGGCGCTGAAATCTATCCCCTCGGAACTGCATGAGGCGGCGGCGATCGACGGCGCTTCGCCGTTGCAACGTTTCACCAAGGTGACGCTGCCGTTCCTGGCGCCGACCATCGCCATCACGGTGATGTTGCGCACGATCTGGATCGCCACCTTCGCCGACCTGATCTTCGTCATGACCGAGGGCGGACCGGCCGGCTCGACCAACACGGTGCCGGTCTACATCTATGTCAGCGCCTTCAAGTCACTGGACAAGGGCTATGCCTCGGCCGTGGCCGTGCTGCTGCTCGTCCTGCTCATCGCCTATGCGATCGGGCTGATCGCGATCCGCCGCTCCCTTGTGAGGCACGTCTGATGATCGCGGGACGCTCAGCCCCACAGCGCTTCTTCGGCGGCATTGGCCTTTACGCCGCGATCGCGGCCTATGTGGTCTTCGCCTTGTTCCCGATCTACTGGACGCTGAAGATCTCGGTCACGCCGGAGCGGCTGCTCTATTCCGAGGGCATCACCTTCTGGCCGTCACACATGACGTTGCAGAACTTCGTGACCGTGCTGGAGGCCACCGATTTCCCACGCTATTTCCTCAACAGCGTCATCGTCTCTGTGTCGACGGCTGCCCTGGTGACAGTCATCGCCACGCTCGCCGGCTACGCGATGTCGCGCTTTACCTTTCGCGGCAAGGCAGCACTGGCGTTGATGCTGCTTTTGACCCAGACCTTTCCCCTGGTGATGGTCATTCCGCCGATCTATCGCGTGATGGGTCAGATCGGCCTGATCAACAGCCTGACCGGGCTGATCATCATCTACACCGCCTTCAACACCGCCTTCGCCACCTTCCTAATGCAGTCTTTCTTCGACGGCATCCCGAAGGACCTCGAAGAGGCCGCGATGATCGACGGCTGTACCCGCGCGCAAGCGATGCGCCGGGTGATCGTGCCGCTGACGCTGCCCGGCATGGGCGCGACACTGGGCTTCGTCTTCACCGCCGCCTGGAGCGAGCTCTTGTTCGCGCTGATGCTGATTTCCAGCGACGACCAGAAGACCTTCGCGGTCGGCCTGCTCACCTTCATCGGCAAGTTCGCCGTCGACTGGGGGCAGATGATGGCGGCGTCCATCCTGGCGCTGATCCCGGTCTGCATCTTCTTCGCCTTCCTGCAACGTTATCTCGTCACCGGCCTGACCGCCGGCGCCGTCAAAGGATAGATCGATGGCCTCTGTCACGCTCGAAAAGGTCCGTAAGGATTATGGCGCCGTGCGCGTCCTGCACGCGGTCGATCTCGAGATCGCCGATGGCGAGTTCGTCGTCCTGGTCGGACCGTCCGGCTGCGGCAAGTCCACGCTTTTGCGCATGATCGCCGGGCTCGAGGAAGCCTCGGGCGGCGAGATACGCATCGGCGAGCGGGTGGTCAACGATGTCGCGCCCAAGGACCGCGACATCGCCATGGTGTTCCAGTCCTATGCTCTCTATCCGCATATGGACGTGTCGAAGAACATGGGCTTCAGCCTAATGCTGAAGAAGGCCGAGAAGCCAGCGATCGATGCTCGCGTCGATGGCGCGGCCAAGCGGCTGGGGCTCGATACGTTCCTGCAACGCCTGCCGCGACAACTGTCCGGCGGCCAACGCCAGCGTGTCGCCATGGGCCGTGCCATCGTGCGCGATCCGAAAGTCTTCCTGTTTGACGAGCCGCTGTCGAACCTCGACGCCAAGCTGCGTGTTCACATGCGCGCCGAGATCAAGGCGCTGCACCAGCAGTTGAAGACCACCTCTGTCTACGTCACCCACGACCAGATCGAGGCTATGACCATGGCCGACCGCATCGTCGTCATGCATGACGGGCTGATCCAGCAGGTCGGCGCGCCGCTCGATCTCTATGACCGGCCGGCCAACATGTTCGTCGCCGGCTTCATCGGCTCTCCGGGGATGAATTTCCTGCCGGCGACGGTGGAGAAGGGCGGCCAGGCGGATGCCGTGTTGTCCGATGGCCAGAAGCTTCGGCTGCCGGACGGCCTGCCGCTCAGGGATGGCGACGTCATCACCGTCGGGCTGCGCCCCGAGCATATCGGGCTCGCCGATGACGGCGCCCTGCAGGGCGAGGTGGGAGTGGTGGAGCCGCTCGGCCTGTCGACGCAGTTCTACGTCAAACTGGCCGGCCAGCAGCTTTGCGTCTTTGCCATGGGCCGCGCGGCCGTGAAGCCCGGCGACTTGGTGCGGCTGGCGGCGGATCCGGCGTCGCTGCATCTGTTCGATCCGAAAAGCGGCGATCGAATCGGCTGAATGAATTCATCCAGGGCCGAGGGAACTCAGCCCGCAGCCTTCCGCCTTGCAAACGAAACGAAAACGCCGCCCGATGGGCGGCGTTTCGGCATTCCAGAGGAAAAACCCAGATTACTTGATCTTGGTTTCCTTGAATTCGACGTGCTTCTTGGCGACCGGGTCGTACTTGCGGAACGACAGCTTGTCGGTCTTGGTACGGCTGTTCTTGCTGGTGACGTAGAAGAAACCAGTGTCGGCGGTCGACAGAAGCTTGATCTTGATGTTTGCGGCTTTGGCCATGATCTCAGTCCGTTATGTTCGTGGAGTTTTGGCCGCTGGAGCACGGGGAAAACACCCGGACGCGGGAAACTTGGCGCGACACATAAAGAACGTGCCTGGAAAGTCAAGCCCGGCGTCCCCTGTGTGTCGTAAGCACATGAGTTGTCCGGATTAGATAGCACATGAGTTGTCCGGTTTTTATCGCCAGCCAAAGGAGGCTGGGAACATAAATCAGGCGGTTTCCAGCTCTGATACCGCAACCCTCTTCCAGTCTCCGGTGGTGTTCCACCAGCGATTCGGATTGGCGCGGTCGTCCAGCCCCTTGGAGCGGCTGGCAAGGATCGGCTGGATGCGGATCACCGGCTCCTGATAGGAATGCGCCTGGAAAATCGCCTCGGCGACGCGGGCTGCCAGCGCTTGGTCATCAGGCAATTCGAATGAAACCTCGACCGTGCCCGGGCGGCGGTGCAATTCGGTCTCGGCGCCGGCCGCGGCCCCTTCCAGCGGCCTGTAGCGCTCGATGCCATGCGCCGACTGATACGCATTGCGGTCATACTTGCCCATGGCGAGCGGTGCGATCGCCACCACCGCATCCATGATGCGGTCGACGTCGGCAGCCGGAGCCTGGAAGCTGACGAGCAGCAGGAGCGTCATTCGCAGCGAAGTGGTTTCAAAGCCGCTGTCGATCATCGGAGTGTCCTCGGTTCAGGGTGTTTTAGGACACCCTTTTAACCGGTGGCTGCTGACACGGTTCTGTCAGCAGCCTGCCGCTGCACAGTGCCGATAAACGATTGGTTGGGCTCTACAGGAGGATCTTGCGGACGAGCCTGAAGCAGACCAGGGCGATGTAGGCGGCGAAGAACAGGCCGAGCGACCAGCCAAAGCCGGAAGGCCCGAAACTGTCCATGCCGATGCCGATCGCCTGCGGGCCAAGCACCATGCCGACGCCGTAACATAGTACGAACGCGGCATTGGCCGACGCCAGTTCATGGCCTGAAAGCTGCGAACCGAGATGGGCAAGCCCGATCGTGTACATGGCCGCGACGAAACCGCCCCAAACGAAAAGCAGGGCAGCCATCAAGTGCCAGTTCGCGGCAAAGAACGGCATGAACATCGTGCCGGCGAGACCGACCGCGGCGCAGGCGAGCAGCAGATAGCGCCGGTCCGTGACGCGGTCGCTGATCATGCCGATCGGGATCTGCAGCAGCACATTGCCAAGGCCGATCATGGTCAGCAGCAGCGCCGCATCGGCCTCGGAGTAGCCGATGCGATTGCCGTAGACCGGGAACAGCGCGAAGCCGCCGGTCTCGACCGCGCCGAACACAAGCACGGCGAAAGTCGCGGTCGGCACCAGCCAGATGTAGCGCAGGAAGTGGCTGGTTTCGCTGTTCGCCACGATCGTGGGGCTTTCGTTGCGCGCGGCCAGCACCGGTATGGCGGCCAACGTCACCAGGGCGATGATGACGCCGAACGGCCTGAAGCCGGAACTGCCGAGGTGGGCGAACAGCCACGGCCCCGCGGCAAAACCGAGCGACAGGACGGTGGCGTAGATGCCAAGCACGAGGCCGCGCCGGTGTGGCGGCGCCGACGTGCTGATCCAGAATTCGGACAGGATGAACAGCACGGTCAGCGCGATGTGCAGCACGATGCGCAGCGGGAACCACATCCAGAAATCGGGCGCGAAATGGAAACCGACGAAGGCCAGCGCGCCGGCGGCGATCATGGCGATCATGGTCCAGGCGACGCCGAAGCGCATGGCGAGCGGCGTGGCGAGCGGCGCTCCGGCGATCGAGGCGAGACCGGCGACGGCCGTGTTGAGACCGATCATCGAGGCCGAATGGCCGCGTGTTTCCAGGATGACGCTGAGCAGCGGCATGCCGAGGCCGATGGCAATGCCGACGACGCTGATCGACGAGATCGCCGCCACCATCGGCAGCCAGTGTACGCGTTCGTCGCCCTTTGGTTGGGTATCGACCGTCATGAGATGCTGAATACTCTGTCTGTTTGATCTTACGCAATTCCGGACGGAAAACCGCGTCACACTTTTCCTGGAATTGCTCTAGAGAAGTTCGCGGGTGAAGCGGTTGCGGACAAGCCTGTAGAAGGGGACAGGGCCGCCCGGACGCAGCAGTGGATCATTGGCGAGCCGCTTTTCAAGCTCGTCCAGGATCATTCGGGTGATGTCGGGTATGTCAGCCTGCTTGGCCTTGGCGAGCGGCAGCCAGACCAGTTCCTCCAGTTCGTTGGTCGGGCCGCCATCGGGCAATTCGATGGCGACGTCGCCACGCCAGGCACTGAAGAAGCGGGTATCGAAGCGGCGCACCCGGTTCGGCGGGGTGATGGCGCGCGCGACGAAGCGCAATGCCTCCAGCGACGGTGCCACGCCATGTTCGACGAAACCCTGCCAGTCGCGCCTGGTCGTGGCAAAGGCGCCTTTGCGGCCGATCAGCAGGCCGGCTTCCTCGTAGGTCTCGCGGACCGCCGACAAAGCAATGGCGCGGGCGCGGGCGTGACTGGTGCGGCCGGGGCCGGCCGTCAGCTTGGCTTCTTCGTGCTGGTTAAGTGCCGTCGCCGTCGGGATGCGGCTGTCGGCAGGGTCGGTGCGGCCGCCGGGGAAGACGAATTTCCCGGGCATGAAGGCGTGACCGGCATGGCGGCGTCCCATCAGCACCAGGACGTCGTCGCCCTTGCGGTCGAGCAGGATCAGGGTCGCGGCGTCACGCGGACGCAAGGGCCGGCCGCCATGCGTGGCAAGACCCTTGTCGAGCTTGTCGGCATCCGCCTTGGTCATAGCTTCCATGCGCAGGACCTAGCGGAAACTTCTTGCATGCGAAAGTGGCCTTAACGATTGGCATGTTGCGCCAGCCAATACCTCAGGCCCCAGGATGCGGCTCGATCACATCCTTTTCGCCACCAAATCCGTGCATATAGAACGCCCATTGCAGTCCGATGACGGCGCCTTTGACAGGCTGCAGCAGTGCAACCGACAGAAGGATGGTCAAGGGCACCCATATGGCAATGTGCTGCCAGGTGGAGAGCGTCGAGGTCGCTTCCACGCCCATGAAGGCACCGAGAACGATGTGGCCGACGATGACGATGACGAGATAGGCGGGCAGATCGTCGGCGCGATGGTGATGAACCTCCTCGCCGCAGACGCTGCAGGTTTCGACGGTCTTGGTGAAGCCGCGGAAGAGCTTGCCTTCGCCGCAATTCGGGCAGCGGCCTAGCAGACCGCGCTTCATCGCCGTCCACAATGGGCGGGCAATCCGGCCCGAGTGATGTTCGCCACCAAAAACCTGTTGTTCCATCATCGTCTCCTGCCGCGCGACCCCGGTCGCGATTGCGACGCACGGGCGCGGCCCTTGGCCTTGTGAAACGACCTGCTGGAGCCTGGCAGGGGCTTTGGGTCGGTCAACATCTCGAAGCGCATCGCCCCGGCCATCGGCGCCACCTCGACGAGCCGGACCTCGACACGATCAGCGAGCTGGTAGCCTTTGCCCGAGCGTTCTCCGAACAGGGCGCGGGCCGTTTCGTCGTATATATAGTAATCGCCGCCCAGAGTTGACACAGGGATGAAACCATCGGCGCCATACTGCGGCAATTGGACAAAAAGTCCTGATTTGGTGACACCGGAGATGCGGGCGTCGAAGCGGTCGTCGATGCGCTCGGCGAGATAGGCGGAGATCAGCCGGTCGACCGTGTCGCGCTCGGCGGCCATTGCGCGCCGTTCGGTGCCGGAGATCAGCACGGCGACGTCATCGAGGCGAGACTCCTCATCTTGCGTCAGTCCGCCTGGACCGAGGCCGAGCGCGGCAATAAGCCCGCGATGCACGATCAGGTCGGCGTAGCGGCGGATCGGCGAGGTGAAATGCGCGTAACGCCTGAGGTTGAGGCCGAAATGGCCGATGTTCTTGGGTGAATATTCGGCCTGGCTCTGCGAGCGCAGCACCACTTCGTTGACCAGCGCCTCGTTGTCGGCGCCGCGCACGCGCTCCAGGATGCCGTTGAACTGGCTGGGCCGCATCTGGGCGCCGCGCGCCAATGACAGGCTGAGCGTCTGCAGGAATTCGCGCAGCGATTCCTGCTTGGCCAGCGACGGCGCGTCGTGGATGCGATAGACCAGCGCCTGCTTCTTGCCCTCCAGCGTTTCGGCGGCCGCGACATTGGCCTGGATCATGAATTCTTCGATCAGCTTGTGGGCGTCGAGCCGCTCCGGCACGATGACGCGGTCGACCGTGCCATCCGGTTTGAGCAGGATCTTGCGCTCCGGCAGGTCGAGCTCGAGCGGCTGGCGGCTGTCGCGGCCGCGCTTGAGGATCGCATAGGCATCCCACAGCGGCCTGAGCACGGTGTCGAGGATCGGGCCGGTCTTGTCGTCCGGCACGCCGTCGATCGCTGCCTGGGCCTGGCTGTAGGCGAGCTTGGCCGCCGACTTCATCATGACGCGGTGAAAGGAATGCCTGATCTTGCGGCCGTCGGCGGAGAAGGTCATGCGTACCGCCAGAGCCGGCCGATCCTGGCCCTCACGCAACGAGCAGAGATCATTGGAGATGCGCTCGGGCAGCATCGGCACGACGCGATCCGGGAAATAGACCGAATTGCCGCGCTTCAGTGCCTCGCGGTCGAGCGCGGTGCCATAGCGGACATAGGTGGCGACATCGGCGATCGCGACGGTGGCGATAAAGCCGCCGAGATTTTTCTCGTCGAGGTCAGGCGTGGCGAAGACGGCGTCGTCATGATCCTTGGCGTCGGCCGGATCGATGGTGACCAGCGGCAGGTCGCGCCAATCCTCGCGATGGGCAAGCGTCGCCGGCTTCACCGCCTCGGATTCGGCGATGACGTCGGCCGGAAAAATGTGCGGAATGTCATGCGCGTGGATGGCGATCATCGAGACCGCCTTTTCGCTGGTCAGCGAACCCAGCACGTTGAGCACCTTGGCGCGCGGCAGCCCATAGCGCGAGGCGCGCGCGGGCTCGACCTCGACCAGGTCGCCATTTTTGGCGCCGTTCTGGAATTCCTTGTCGACGATCAATTCCGGCTGGCGCCGTTCCACCGGCTCGATGCGGAAAGTGCCGTCCTGAAGCACGCGGAAGACACCGAGGACGGCGTCCGCGCGCTTCTCGAAGATCTTCATCACCCGGCCGGTATAGGCGGGGCCTGATGGATCATCGGTCGGAAACGTCTTGGCCAGCACGCGGTCGCCAATGCCTGGCGCCGGTCCGTTGCCCCCACGCGAAACGCGGATCGAGACCACGGGAGGTTCGCCCGGACCAACGGGCTCGGCCGGATGCGCCAGCAAGATACCATCGGCGTCGCGGCCAAAAATGTCGAGCACGGCGACATGGGGCAGGGCGCCGACCCGGGCCAGCCGCTTGCGCTCCTTGGTCAGAACGCCTTCGTCCTGCAAGTCGCGCAGGAGATCCTTCAGCCAGATGCGGTCGTCGCCGCGCAGCGCGAACGCCTTGGCGATGTCGCGCTTTCCGGCGCGATCGGGGTTTTCGGCGATGTAGCGCAGGATTTCGTCACGCGAGGGCCGGTAGTCGTCCTTGACCTTGGCCCGGGTGTCGGCGGTGCGCGGATCGCCGTGGCTTCGTCCGGTGATCCTGCGCGCCACGCCGTCCTATCCTTTCTTCTTTGCGGCCGGCTTCTTCGCAGCCGGCTTTTTGGCCGCCGTTTTCTTGGCTGCGGGCGCCTTGGCCGCCGCAGCCTTGCGGAACGGTTTCTTGCCGCCGCCGCCCTTGGCTTCCTTCTCGGCAATCAGCGCCAGCGCATCCTCGATCGTCACCGATTGCGGATCCTTGCCCTTGGGCAGCGTGGCGTTGACCTTGCCGAAATTGACGTAAGGGCCGTATTTGCCGTCGCGCACGACGATCTTGCCGCCGCCGTCCGGATGGTCGCCGAGCTCCTTCAGGGCTGCCGGTGTGCCGCCGTTGCGGCCGCCCTTGCCCTTCGACTGCTTCTCGGCAATCACGGTGACGGCACGGTTGAGGCCGATCGAGAACACGTCCTCGATGCTGTCGAGATTGGCATAGGTGCCATCGTGCAGCACGAACGGACCGTAGCGGCCGAGCCCGGCCGAGATCATCTTTCCGCTTTCGGGATGCTTGCCCACGTCGCGCGGCAGCCCCAGCAAGGCGAGCGCCTTCTCATGATCGATGGATTCAGGCGTCCAGCCCTTGGGCAGGCTCGAGCGCTTGGCTTCCTTGCCGTCGCCGCGCTGGATATAGGGGCCGAAGCGGCCCGAGCGCAGCGTGATTTCCTCGGCCGTGTAAGGATCCTTGCCGAGCACCCTGGTGCCGTCCTCGCCACCGCCATTCTCGCCATTGGGATTGGCGGCGTCGCCGAGCTGGCGGGTGAAGGAGCATTCCGGATAGTTCGAGCAGCCGACGAAGGCGCCGAACTTGCCGAGCTTCAGCGACAGATTGCCGGTGCCGCATTTCGGGCAGATGCGCGGATTGGAGCCGTCCTCGCGGGCGGGGAAAACCAGCGGCGCCAGTTCCTCGTTGAGCGCATCGAGCACATCGGTGACGCGCAGCTCCTTGATGTCGGCGACGGCGCCCGAAAAATCCTTCCAGAAATCGCGCAGCACGTCCTTCCAGGCGAGCTTGCCGTCGGAGATCTCGTCGAGCTTTTCCTCCAGCGATGCGGTGAAGTCGTACTCGACATAGCGCTCGAAGAAGCTTTCGAGGAAGGCCGACAGCAGGCGGCCCTTGGCCTGCGGCACCAGCCGGCGCTTGTCGATCGTGACATAGTCGCGGTCCTCGAGTGTCTTCAGGATCGCCGTATAGGTCGACGGACGGCCAATGCCGAGCTCCTCCAGCTTCTTGATCAGCGACGCCTCCGAATAACGGGGCGGCGGCTCGGTGGTGTGCTGGGTGGCATTGATCGCGCGGCGGGCAAGCTGCTCGCCGGCGCGGATTTCGGGCAGGCGGCGGTTTTCCTCGTCTTCGGCGTCGTCGTCCTTCTGGTCGGTGTAGGCGGCGATGAAGCCGTCAAAACGGACGACCGAGCCGACGGCGCGAAGTTCGGCGGTGCGGGCGCCGTTCAGCGCCTCGATTTCGACGGTGGTGCGCTCGATCTCGGCCGACTGCATCTGGCTGGCGATTGCGCGCTTCCAGATCAGCTCATAGAGCCGCATCTGGTCGGCATCGAGATATTGCCTGACCGACGCCGGGGTGCGCATGAAATCCGTCGGGCGGATGGCTTCATGCGCTTCCTGGGCGTTCTTGGCCTTGGTGGTGTATTGGCGCGGCTTTTCCGGCAGGTATTTCGGGCCGAATTCCTTTGCGATGGCATCGCGAGCGGCATCGATCGCCTCGGGGGCCATCTGCACGCCGTCGGTTCGCATATAGGTGATCAGGCCGGTGGTTTCGCCGCCGATCTCCATGCCCTCATAGAGCCGTTGCGCCACCTGCATGGTGCGCGTGGCGGAGAAACCGAGGCCCGACGAGGCGGCCTGCTGCAACGTCGAGGTGGTGAAGGGCGGACCGGGGTTGCGCTTGGTCGGCTTGGCTTCGACGGACAGCGCCTTGAAGGTAGCGCCTTCGAGCATCGCCTTGATGTCGTCGGCCTGCGCCTTGTTGGAAATGTCGAGCTTTTGCAGCTTCTTGCGCTCGAATGCGGTCAGGCGGGCTTCGAAAGTCTCGTTGCGCGGTGTGCCGAGGATGGCAGCGATCTGCCAGTATTCCTCGCGGATGAAGCGCTCGATCTCGGATTCGCGGTCGCAGACCAGGCGCAGCGCCACCGACTGGACGCGGCCGGCCGAACGGGCGCCCGGCAATTTGCGCCACAGCACCGGCGACAGCGTGAAGCCGACGAGGTAGTCGAGCGCGCGGCGGGCCAGATAGGCGTCGACCAGCGGCGCATCGATCTGGCGCGGATTGGCCATCGCCTCCAGCACCGACGATTTGGTGATGGCATTGAAGACGACGCGGCTGACCGGCTTGTCCTTCAGCGCACGCTTCTGCTTCAGCACCTCCAGCACATGCCAGGAGATCGCTTCACCTTCGCGATCCGGATCGGTGGCGAGGATCAGGCCGTCGGCATCCTTGACCGCCTTGGCGATGTCGGCGAGACGCTTGCCGGACGCGGTGTCGACCGCCCAGGACATGGCGAAGTCTTCGTCCGGACGCACCGAGCCATCCTTGGCCGGCAAATCCCTGATATGGCCGAACGAGGCCAGAACCTTGTAGTTCCTGCCCAGATATTTGTTGATTGTCTTTGCCTTGGCCGGCGATTCGACGACGACGACGTCCATGAGGTCTCTTATCTGCGGTAATGCGCCAGAAGAATTCCGCTGCGCGCGACGAAATCTCGTTTCTGTTTGTCGCTCACATGGCCGCGCTTTTGCATCCGGTCAAGGGGAAGAAGCCAAATTGCGGGGGCGCCGGCAGCAATACACTCTAAGAGTGTATGGAGAAGATCACAGAATTTCGGTCAGGGACGACGGAGGTCGGGAGTCGGCGGAAAACGACTGCTTCAAACTCCGGCCGAGTCGTGGAAAGCCGTTCAATGCCTCGCTGGGCAATGCCGCCGATCGATGCTGGCCGCCGGCTGCGTGGAGGAATGCGGCGACCAGCTTGCCGACGGCAGGCGGAGAGCAGGGCAGGCCTAGTTGGCCTTGACGACGTGCCAGACACCGGCGACGCCATCACCGCTCATGTCGCCGGCCTTCTTGTCCTTGATGAAGGTGTAGACGGGCTTGCCGTCATAGGCCCACATCTTGGTGCCGTCGGTGCGATCGACAACGCTCCATTCGCTGTCGGACTTGGCGCCGGCCTTGGCCTTCAGCGCCGGCCAGTTGGCGGCGCATTTGTCGTAGCAATTGCTCTTGCCCTTCTCGTCCTTGTCATAGGTGTAAAGCGTCATGCCTTTGGCATCGGTATAAATCTTGGTGCCGCCGACCTCGGCTTCCTTCCACGCCTCTGCGGCAAAGGAGGCGGCGGTGCTGAGCAGAAGCGCGGCCAGCGCTGCGGTTATCGTTTTCATGGAAATCTCCGTGGCTGATATTCAAAGGCGCGCGGGAAATCGCGCCTCGTTGTATCAACGTCCTGCGCGGATGCTTTCTTCCCCGCCCGCGATGACTTGCCACACGATGGTGATTGGCGGACAAACCCGCGTGCCGCTATATCGAACGCCAAACAGTCGGAGCTTCGGAAATGGCATTGGACATCGGCTATGTCAGCGCGGTCGGGGCGGGGGCCATCTCGTTCCTGTCGCCATGCGTGCTGCCGCTGGTGCCGCCCTATCTCTGCTACATGGCCGGCATATCGGTCGACGATTTCCGCGGCAATGCGGGCGCGACCGCAAGTCAGGGCGCACGCGGTGCGCTGCTCTATTCCTCGATCGCATTCGTGCTCGGCTTTTCGACCGTGTTCGTCGCGCTCGGCGCCGGCGCCTCGACCATCGGCCGGCTGCTGCGCGTCTGGCAGGAGCCGCTGGCGATGGGCGCCGGCGTGCTGATCATCTTGATGGGCCTGAATTTCCTCGGCATTCTGCGCATTCCGCTGTTGTCACGCGAGGCGCGCTTCCAGTCGCAGGGCAAGCCGGCCAGCGCCGTCGCCGCCTATGTCATGGGCCTTGCCTTCGCCTTCGGCTGGACGCCCTGCATCGGCCCGGTACTGGGGCCAATCCTGACGCTGGCCGGCGGGCGCGAAACCGTGGGCGAGGGCGCGCTGCTGCTCGCCGCCTATTCGCTAGGGCTGGGCATCCCGTTCCTGATCGCCGCGCTGTTCTCCGGCGCCTTCATGCGCTTCCTCGGCAAATTCCGCGTGCATCTCGGCCGTGTCGAAAAGGCGATCGGCGCGCTGCTGGTGGTCGCCGGCGTGTTTTTCCTCACCGGCGGCGTGCAGACGGTGTCCTACTGGCTGCTGGAGAATTTCCCGGTGCTGGGGCGGCTGGGGTAGGCCTACTGATTAAAAGCCAGTTGCTCTTCCTCCCGCCGATCTCACCGGAATTTAACCGCATTGGTGCAGCATGGGGCCACTGCTATCCTGTCGTGATTCCCAACGCATTTCATATGGTTGCCTTTCCATGAGCCAGAGATCCTGCCTGTCCGTCATCCTCGCCGCCGGCGAAGGCACGCGCATGAAGAGCGCGCTGCCGAAGGTGCTGCACCAGATCGCGGGGCTGCCGATGGTCGCCCATGTGGTGAAGGCGGCCGAGGCCGCTGGTGCGAGCGGCCAGGCGCTGGTCATCGGGCACGGCGCCGATGAGATGCGCAAGGCGGCGGCGAAGTTTGCGCCGAAGGCGGAGACCTTCGTGCAGGAAAAGCGCTTGGGTACGGCGCATGCCGTTATCGCTGCCCGCGCAGCGATATCAAAGGGTTATGACGACGTCCTCGTGATGTTTGGCGACACGCCACTGATCGATGCGGATGCCCTGATGGTGGCGCGGCTGAGATTGGCGGAAGGTGCCGCCGTCGTGGTGATCGGATTCCGCCCACCCAATCCGACCGGCTATGGTCGGCTGATCGAAAAGGGCGGCAAGCTGATTGCCATCCGTGAGGAAAAAGACTGCTCCGAAGAGGAGAAGAAAATCGGTTTCTGCAATGCCGGCACGATGGCGGTGGCCGGCGCGCACGCGCTGAAACTGCTCGACGCCGTCGGCAACAAGAATGCCAAGGGCGAGTATTATCTAACCGACATTGTCGAGATCGCCAGTGCACAGGGTCTCGATGTCGTTGCCACCGAAGCCAGCTTCGAAAGTGCGCTCGGCATCAACAATCGCGCCGAACTTGCGCAAGCCGAAGCCATCTGGCAACAGCGCCGACGCCATGCGGCGATGCTGTCGGGCGTGACCCTGATTGCCCCCGAGACGGTTTATTTCTCGTACGACACCGAAATCGGCGCCGACACGATCGTCGAGCCGAATGTCTGGTTCGGCCCAGGTGTGAAGATCGCCAATGGCGCCAAGATTCACGCCTTCAGCCATATCGAAGGGGCCACTATCGGGTCCAATTGCGATGTCGGGCCGTTCGCGCGGCTGCGGCCAGGTGCCGACCTCAGGACCAAGGCCAAGGTCGGCAATTTCTGCGAGGTCAAGCAGGCCGTTATCGAGGAGGGCGCCAAGGTCAACCACCTGACCTATATTGGCGACGCGCGCGTTGGCGCCAGGGCCAATATCGGCGCCGGCACCATCACCTGCAACTACGACGGCTATTCGAAATTCTTCACCGACATCGGCGAGGGCGCATTCATCGGCTCCAATTCCTCGCTCGTGGCGCCAATCACCATCGGCAATGGCGGCTATATCGCCTCGGGCAGTGTCATCACCGAAAGTGTACCCGACGAAGCGCTGGCCTTCGGCCGGGCTCGCCAGAAAACGATCCCCGGCAAGGGGAAGGAGCTGCGCGAACGGCTTGCTTCCGCGGCGGCGGCAAAGAAGAAGGCTGCCGGCGCCGACCATTAGCGATAGTCGACAGGTCTGCTTTCTTGTTGGAGCAATCGAAAAACCGAACGATTGCAGTAACCGGATTGCAAGAGCGGTCTGTCATAGTGCATGCGTGCGCAAGCGTCCGTTACACCGGACGAAATGCAATGTGACTTTCGCGGCGGGCCGGCTACCCCTAAAATAACGCTGGTTTTCCATGGGCAATCGGGGACTGTCTGCATGTGCGGTATTGTTGGAATCGTCGGCCGCTCGCAGGTTGCGCCGCTCATCGTCGATGCGCTGAAACGGCTCGAATATCGCGGTTATGACTCGGCAGGCGTCGCCACCATCGAGAAGGGCGAGCTCGGCCGCCGCCGTGCCGAGGGTAAGCTGGTCAACCTCGAACGCCGGCTCAAGGATGAGCCGCTCGACGGCACGATCGGTATCGGCCATACACGCTGGGCGACCCACGGCGTGCCCAATGAGGCCAATGCGCACCCGCATTTTTCCGACGGCGTCGCCATCGTCCATAACGGCATCATCGAGAATTTCGCCGAACTGCGCGACGAACTGATCCGCGACGGTTATTCTTTCTCGTCGCAGACCGACACAGAAGTCGTGGCGCATCTGGTGGCGCGCGAACTCGCCAAGGGGCTGAATCCGGTCGAGGCGGCGCACAAGGCGCTGAAGAGGCTGGAAGGCGCTTTTGCGCTGGCGATCATGTTCAAGGGCGACGAGGACCTGATCGTTGGCGCCCGCAACGGTCCGCCTCTGGCCGTCGGCCATGGCGATGGCGAGATGTTCCTGGGCTCGGACGCGATCGCGCTCGCTCCGTTCACCAATTCGATCACCTATCTCGAGGACGGCGACTGGGCGGTGGTTCGCCGCGACGCCGTCGCCATCTTCGACATCGACGGCAAAACGGTCGACCGCAAGCGCCAGCAGTCGCTGTCGACCAGCTTCATGGTCGACAAGGGCAATCGCCGCCATTTCATGGAGAAGGAGATCCATGAGCAGCCCGAGGTGATTTCGCACACGCTGGCTCATTATGTGGATTTCGTCTCCGGCGTCTCCAAACCGCTCGATCTGCCGTTCGATTTCGCAAGGATTGGCCGGCTGGCGATCTCGGCCTGCGGCACTGCCTATCTCGCCGGCCTGATCGGCAAATACTGGTTCGAGCGCTATGCGCGGCTCCCGGTCGATATCGATGTCGCGTCGGAATTCCGCTACCGCGAGATGCCGCTGTCGGCCAGCGATGCCGCCTTCTTCATCTCGCAGTCGGGCGAGACCGCCGATACGCTGGCTTCGCTGCGCTATTGCCGCAAGGCCGGCATGAAGATCGGCGCCGTCGTCAACGTGCGCGAATCGACCATGGCGCGCGAATCCGACGTCGTGCTGCCGACGCTGGCCGGCCCCGAGATCGGCGTCGCCTCGACCAAGGCTTTTACTTGCCAGCTCTCAGTACTGGCCTCGCTCGCGGTGCGGGCGGGCGTGGCACGCGGCACGATCTCGAAAGAGCAGGAGAAAACCCTGGTGCGGGAGCTCTCCGAAGCGCCGCGCTATGCCAACCAGGTGCTGAAGCTCGAAGAGCAGATCGAGCGGGTCGCGCGTGAGATATCGCGCTACTCCGATGTGCTCTACCTCGGCCGCGACACCAATTTCCCGCTGGCCATGGAAGGCGCGCTAAAACTCAAGGAAATCTCCTACATCCATGCCGAGGGCTATGCCGCGGGCGAGTTGAAGCATGGGCCGATCGCGCTGATCGACGAGAACATGCCCGTCATCGTCATTGCGCCGCACGACCGCATCTTCGAGAAAACCGTGTCCAACATGCAGGAAGTAGCGGCTCGCGGCGGCAAGATCATCCTGATCACCGACGCCAAGGGCGCGGCACAGGTGAGCGTGAAGACGATGGAGACGATCGTGCTTCCGGATGTGCCGGAAATCATCTCGCCGATCATCTACGCGCTGCCGATCCAGATGCTCGCCTATTTCGCCGCCGTGTTCATGGGCACCGACGTCGACCAGCCGCGCAATCTGGCGAAATCGGTGACGGTGGAGTAAGTTTTGCCTCCCAAATTGAGAGGTCGAGCCGAGTGACATCGAAATTCGCACGTCCAGTTCATCCTGGAGAATTCCTGCGTGAAGAATATCTCGTCCCGCTCGGCATGAGTGCAGGCGCGCTGGCGAAAAAGCTCAATCTTCCGCGCACCCGTATTGAACGCATCGTCAAGGAGGAGATCGGCCTGACTCCCGACACGGCCCTTCGCCTCGCGAGGTTTTTCAATACCACGCCTGAATTCTGGATGAATTTTCAGCAGGCTTACGAGCTTGAGACCGAGGCGAAGAAGTTGGCGCCGGAACTTGAGAAGATCGCGCCGCTGGAAGCAGCCGCATAACAGAACCTTTAAAAACTTTTAAAAACTTCGCAGTTCCAAAGCGCCTTCCGGTTCACTAGTGTCGCGCTGCAACCCGCGCCCGGTGAACCATGTCAGACGCTCCGAAGACTTCCGGCATGACCCGGCTGAGGAACTATTTCCTCACGGGCTTCGTCGTCTGCGCGCCGCTGGCGATCACCGCTTACATCGCCTGGTCCTTCATCGGCTGGGTCGATTCCTGGGTCAAACCCTATATTCCGTTGCGCTACAGCCCCGACACCTACCTGCCGTTCCCGGTGCCGGGGTTCGGGCTGATCGTCGCCTTGATCCTGATCACGCTGATCGGGTTCCTGACCGCCAACATCGTCGGCCGCGCCATCGTCGGCTTTGGCGAGCGCCTGCTTGGCCGCATGCCCTTGGTGCGCGGCATCTATGGCTCGCTGAAGCAGATTTTCGAGACCGTGCTGTCGAACAAGGGCGACATGTTCCGCCAGGTTGGGTTGGTCGAATATCCACGCAAGGGCGTATGGTCGCTGGTGTTTGTCGCCAGTGAGAAGGAAACCGAGATCAACCTGAAGCTCGACCGGGAAGGCGATCCGCTGATCGCGGTGTTCATGCCGTGCACGCCGAACCCGACGACTGGCTTCCTGATGTATGTCCTGAGGTCGGACATCGTGCTGCTCGACATGACGATCGAGGACGGCGCCAAGCTGATCGTGTCGGCCGGGTTGGTGGCGCCCGAGGTGAAGACGAAATTGGTGACGCTGAACGGTGAGCCGATCAACGGAACCCTGGCAAATCCGCCGCTAGGGCCTCATCCGGCGCGCAGGAGCCGTACGGCCTCGTCGCGGCCGAACAAGTAGAGCAGGAGGCGCAGCGCCTCGCCGCGATCCGATTGCAGTTCGGGGTCGCGCGACAGGATCAGCCTGGCGTCGTCTCGGGCGGCTTCCAGCAGGTCGGCGTGCGCCTCGATCCGCGCCACCTGGAACCCCGGCGTGCCGGACTGACGGGTACCCAACAACTCGCCTTCGCCGCGCAATTTCAGGTCCTCTTCGGCGATCAGGAAGCCGTCCTCGGTCTCGCGCATCACCGACAGCCGGCGTTTGGCGGTTTCGCCGAGCGGGTCCTTGTAGAGCAGCACGCAGGATGACTTGATGTCGCCGCGCCCAACCCGGCCGCGCAGCTGGTGCAACTGGGCGAGGCCGAAGCGTTCGGCATGCTCGATGACCATGATGGTGGCGTCGGGAACGTCGACGCCGACTTCGATGACGGTGGTGGCGATCAGGATGCGCGTCTCGCCCTGCTTGAAGGCGCGCATCGCCTCGTCCTTCTCGGCACCCTTCATGCGGCCATGGACAAGGCCGATGCGATCGCCGAACAGTGGTTTCAGCGAGGTGAAACGATCCTCGGCCGACATCAGTTTTATCTCTTCGGATTCCTCGACCAACGGACAGATCCAGTAGATCTTTTGGCCATCCGCGACGGCATCGAGCATGCGGCCGACCAGTTCGTCGAGCCGTTCGAGCGGTAGCGTGACGGTGCGGATCGGCTGGCGGCCGGCCGGCTTTTCCGTCAGCTTCGACACGTCCATGTCGCCGAAGGCGGTCAGCACCAGCGTGCGCGGGATGGGGGTCGCGGTCATCACCAGCATGTCGGGCGCATCGCCCTTGGCGGTGATGGCGAGCCGCTGATGGACGCCGAAGCGATGCTGCTCATCGATGACGGCCAGGACCAGGTCGTGGAAGCTGACCGTTTCCTGAAACAGCGCGTGGGTGCCGACGACAATATCGATCTCGCCGCTGGCAAGACCAGCCAGCGTTTCGGCTCGCTCGCGGCCCTTTTCGCGGCCGGTCAGGATAGAGACGCGCAAGCCGACCTTGGCTGCAAGCGGAGTGATCGTCGCCAGATGCTGGCGCGCCAGGATTTCGGTCGGCGCCATCAGCGCCGTCTGGCCGCCGGCCTCTACGGCGCGTGCCATTGCAAGCAGCGCCACCACCGTCTTGCCGGAGCCGACGTCGCCTTGCAGCAGCCGCAGCATGCGCTCGGGGTCAGCGAGATCGGCGTTGATTTCGGCGAGCGCGAATTCCTGCGAGGGAGTGAGCGAATAGGGCAGGGCCGTGCGCAGTTTCTCGACGATGCGGCCATCGCCGACGAGAGGGCGGCCTGACAGGCGTCGCACCTTCGCCCGCACCAGCGCCAGCGAGACCTGGCCGGCAAGCAATTCATCATAGGCGAGGCGACGCCATGCAGGCCCTTCGACCGCGACATCGATCGGATCGGCGGGATAATGGATGCGGTTCAGCGCGTCGCCGAAGGACGGAAAGCTCTGACCGCGCATGAAGGCACCATCCTGCCATTCCGGCAGTTCCGGCAGGCGGCCGAGCGCCTGGCCGATCGCACGCCGCAAAACCTTGCCGGAGAGCCCCGCCGTCAGCGGATAGACCGGCTCGACCAGCGGCAGGTTCTCGGCTTCGCTGGCGAGTGCGATATGGTCGGGATGGACCATGGTCGGGCGTCCGTTGAACCATTCCATGCGGCCCGACACCACGACATGCTCGCCCACCGGCATTGCCTTTTCGAGATAGGCGGCATGGGCATGGAAGAAGGTCAGGCCGATTTCGCCGGTCTCGTCATGGGCGTATACCCGGTAGGGCACCGACCTGTTGCCGCGCGGCGGCGGCTGATGGCGGTCTATGCGCAGTTCGAGCGTCACGATGGCGCCTTCCGCGGCAAGCGCGATGCCAGGCCGGCTGCGGCGGTCGATGACGGTATGAGGCAGCACGAACAAGAGATCGCCGGCGCGCCCGGCGCGATCGCCGAGATCGGCCGCGACGACCTTCTCGATAAGCACGCCAACTTTCGGCCCGACGCCGGTAAGCGAGGTGATCGGGACAAACAGGGGATCGAGGATGGAAGGACGCATGATGTCAGCTTATGTCGCGACGGCCGCAGCGCAAGGCTGACACCGCCCACTATCCACGCTATATGCGCCGCTTGAAGCGAGGATGCTGCACAATGACCGGAACGAAACGATCAAGCGAGGGGCTGGACGCCCACCGCCGCAAGCTGTTGTTCCGTTCCTGGCATCGCGGCATGCGCGAGATGGACCTCATCCTCGGCACCTTCGCCGATGCCGAGATCGGCACCTTGACCGCTGAGGAAATCGACCAATATGAGAGGCTCCTCGATATTGTCGACACAGATTTCCTGCCGCTGGTCACGGGCGAACGCCCGGTGCCGGCGGAGATCGACTGTGCCGTTCTGCAAAAAATCCTGGCGTCCCGCCGGACCATGACATTCTGAACAAAAGCAATTCCAGGAAAAGTGCGAAGCGGTTTTCCGTCCGGAATTGCGATAAACAAGACCGTGATTTGATGGCTCTCATTCCCACCATTGGCTTGCCGAAGGGCCGCGCCGGCCAGTTCATCGTCGACGGTGTCGCCGACGGCTACGAGGCCTTCGCGCTGGTACAGACGGCGCTCGAGATCGCACCCGACAAGCCGGTGCTGTTCGTGGCCCGCGACGGACAGCGCCTGCCTTCCATCGTCGAGGCGCTGTCCTTCGTCGCGCCCGGCCTGCCTGTGCTGGAGCTGCCTGCCTGGGACTGCCTGCCATACGACCGTGTGTCGCCCGGTTCCGATGCCGCCGCCAAGCGCCTCGATGCGCTGACCGCCATGATCGCGCTGGCGAAGAAACCGCACCGTGCCGTCATTCTCACCACCGCCAATGCGCTGCTGCAGCGCATCCCGCCCGCTGAGCTTGTCGAGGCGCAGACCTTCCACGCCAGACCCGGCAACCTGATTGACATGAATGCGCTGATCGCGCGGCTGGAGACGTCGGGATTCGAGCGGGTGCCGACCGTGCGCGGCATCGGCGAATTCGCGGTGCGCGGCGGCATTCTCGACCTCTTCGCACCCGGCTGGACCGAGGCGCTGAGGCTCGATTTCTTCGGCGACACGCTGGAATCGATCCGCGTCTTCGACGCCGCCACGCAGCGTACCACCGGCCAGCGCAAGTCGATGGCGCTGCAGGCGATGAGCGAAGTGGCGCTGACGCCCGAAACCATCAGCCGCTTCCGCCGCGCCTATATCGAAGCCTTTGGTGCGCCATCGCGTGACGACGGGCTCTACGCGGCGGTCAGCGAAGGGCGGCGCTTCGCCGGCATGGAGCATTGGCTGCCGTTCTTCTACGAGCGGCTGGAGACGGTTTTCGACTACCTGCCCGACGCACCTGTGGTTTTCGACCATCTGGCGCATGAGGCGCTTGCCGAACGCCATACGCTGATCCTCGACCACTACGAGGCGCGCAAAAAGCAGGCTGAAGGGGCGCTTAGGGATGCGGTGCCCTACAAGCCTGTTGCGCCGGACCTGCTCTATCTCTCGCCGGAGAATCTCAAGGCTTCGCTTGGCGAGCGCGAGGACATCGACTTTACCGTGTTCGATGCGCCCGACGTTGGGGGTAAGAAAGTCTTCCACGCCGGCTCGCGCCATGGTCGCAGCTTCGTCGAGGAGCGAGCCGATCCGAACGTCAATGTCTTCGATGTCGTCGTCCGGCACATAGCCGACGAGCGCGCGGCGCGCCGCCGGGTCGTCATTGCCGGCTGGACCGAAGGCTCGCTCGACCGGCTTGGCCAGATCCTGGCCGAGCACCATCTCGGCAATCTCAAACAGGTCGAGACGCTGGCGCAGGCGGAACAGCTCGAGCCGGGACAGGCGGCATTGGCGGTTTTGCCACTGGAATCCGGCTTTGAGACCGAAAAGCTGGTCATTGTCGCCGAACAGGACATTCTGGGCGACCGGCTGATCCGCCGCTCGAAGCGCAAGAAGCGTGCTTCCGATTTCATTGCGGAGGCCTCGGCGCTGTCGGCTGGTGACATTGTCGTCCATACCGACCATGGCATTGGCCGTTTTATCGGCCTGCGCACCATCGAAGCGGTCGGCGCGCCCCATGACTGCCTGGAAATCCACTATGCCGGCGACGACCGGCTGTTCCTGCCGGTGGAAAACATCGAGCTGCTGTCGCGCTATGGCTCCGACACAGCCGAGGCAACGCTGGACAAGCTCGGCGGCGGCGCCTGGCAGTCGCGCAAAGCCAAGCTGAAACGGCGCCTTCTCGACATGGCCGGACAGCTGATCCGCATCGCCGCCGAGCGGCAGATGCGCGCCGCACCGCCGCTGGTGCCAGCCGAAGGCCTCTATGACGAGTTTGCTGCCCGCTTCCCTTACGAGGAAACCGACGACCAGCAGACGGCGATCGACTCGGTGCGCGACGACCTTGGCGCGGGCAAGCCGATGGACCGGCTGATCTGTGGGGACGTCGGCTTCGGCAAGACCGAAGTGGCGCTGCGCGCCGCCTTCATCGCGGCGATGGAAGGGTTTCAGGTCGCGGTGGTGGTGCCCACGACACTGTTGTCGCGCCAGCATTTCAAGACATTCTCGCAGCGTTTCTCAGGGCTTCCCATCCGTGTCGCCCAGGCCTCGCGGCTGGTCGGTGCCAAGGACCTGGCCGAGACCAAGAAGGGCATTGCCGAAGGCCAGGTCGACATCGTCGTCGGTACCCATGCGCTGCTCGGCTCGGCGATCTCGTTCAAGAATCTCGGCCTGCTGATCATCGACGAGGAGCAGCATTTTGGCGTCAAGCACAAGGAGCGGCTGAAGGACCTGAAGACCGACGTCCACGTGCTGACGCTGTCGGCGACGCCAATTCCGCGCACGCTGCAACTGGCCCTGACCGGCGTGCGCGAACTGTCGCTGATCGCCACGCCACCGGTTGACCGCATGGCGGTGCGGACCTTCATCTCACCGTTCGATCCGTTGGTCATTCGCGAGACGCTGCTGCGCGAGCGCTACCGCGGCGGCCATTCCTTCTATGTGGTTCCGCGTATCAGCGATCTCTCGGAAATCCATGATTTCCTGAAGGAATCCGTGCCTGAACTGAAAGTCGCGGTGGCCCACGGCCAGATGCCGCCGGGCGAACTCGACGACATCATGAACGCCTTCTACGACGGCCAGTACGATGTGCTTCTGTCGACCACCATCGTCGAATCCGGTCTCGACATCCCGACCGCCAACACGCTGATCATCCACCGCGCCGACATGTTCGGCCTGTCGCAGCTCTACCAGCTGCGCGGCCGCGTCGGGCGCTCGAAGGTGCGCGCCTATGCGCTGTTCACCCTGCCGGCCAACCGCAAGCTGACCGACACGGCCGAGCGCCGGCTGAAGGTGCTGCAATCGCTCGATACGCTCGGCGCCGGCTTCCAACTCGCCAGCCATGACCTCGACATCAGGGGCGCCGGCAATCTTCTCGGCGAAGAACAGTCCGGGCACATCAAGGAGGTCGGCTTCGAGCTCTACCAGCAGATGCTGGAGGAAGCGGTCGCCGAGGTGAAGGACACCGGCGAGGTCCAGGATGGCGGCTGGTCGCCGCAGATTGCTGTCGGCACCGCCGTGATGATCCCGGAAGGCTACGTGCCGGACCTGCAGCTCAGGCTGGCACTTTATCGCCGTCTCGGCGATCTCGAAACCACCGAGGAGATCGACGCCTTCGGCGCCGAGCTAATCGACCGTTTCGGGCCGCTGCCGGACGAGGTGAAGCATCTCCTCAAGATCGTCTTCATCAAAGCGCTCTGCCGCAAGGCCAATGTCGAGAAGCTCGACGCCGGGCCGAAGGGCGTCGTCATCCATTTCCGCATGCGCGAGTTTTCGAACCCGGTCGGACTGGTCAAGTATATTGGCGAACAGGGTTCGCTGGCCAAGATCCGGGCCGACCATAGCGTGGTCTTCATCCGCGACTGGCCGACGGCGGAGAAGCGCCTGGCGGGCTCGGCTGTCGTCATGACGCAACTGGCGAAGTTGGCGGAGAAGGCGGCCTGATCTCGCCTTTCGGGCCGTGCTGGGGGCGTCAAGCCATTCGCCACCACCGAAATTCCAGTCTAGAATAGGAAATCGGCTTCGTGTATGGAGCCGCCACCCCATTTAGGGGCTGAAATGGCGGGCAAGGGTGTTCGCCGGAAAGAGCGTTGGGTGCAGCGATGACGAAATGGTCGCCGAATTCGTGGAGAGCAAAGCCGATCAAGCAGGTTCCCGCTTATCCGGACCTTGCCGCGCTGAAGAATACGGAAGCCCAACTCGCCACCTTTCCGCCGCTGGTCTTCGCCGGCGAGGCGCGCAAGCTGAAGAAGCAACTCGCGGCTGTCGCTGCCGGTGACGCCTTCCTGCTCCAGGGCGGCGACTGCGCCGAGAGTTTTGCCGAACATGGCGCGGACAACATCCGCGACTTCTTCCGCGTCTTCCTGCAGATGTCGGTCGTGCTGACCTTTGCCGGTGCCCAGCCGGTGGTGAAGGTTGGCCGCGTCGCCGGCCAATTCGCCAAGCCGCGCTCGTCCGACAACGAGACCAAGGGCGGCGTGACGCTGCCGAGCTACCGCGGCGACATCATCAACGGCATCGAGTTCGACGCCAAGTCGCGTATTCCCGATCCGGCGCGCCAGGAAATGGCCTACCGCCAGTCGGCGGCGACGCTCAACCTTTTGCGCGCCTTCGCGCAAGGCGGCTATGCCAACCTGGAGAATGTGCATAGCTGGATGCTCGGTTTCGTCTCCGATAGCCCGCAGGGCGAAAAATACGAGTCGCTCGCCAACCGCATCACCGAGACGATGGATTTCATGCGCGCGGTCGGCATTACGTCCGAAACCAATTTCGCGCTGCGCGAAACCGACTTCTACACCAGCCACGAGGCGCTACTGCTCGGCTACGAGGAGGCGCTGACCCGTGTCGATTCGACCTCCGGCGACTGGTACGCCACGTCGGGCCATATGATCTGGATCGGCGACCGCACGCGCCAGCCCGACCACGCGCATGTCGAATATTGCCGCGGCATCAAGAACCCGCTCGGCCTGAAATGCGGTCCGTCGCTGACGCCGGACGGCCTGCTGGAACTGATCGACCTGTTGAACCCCGAGAACGAGCCGGGGCGGCTGACACTGATCGCCCGCTTCGGTTCGGACAAGGTTGCCGACCATCTGCCGAAGCTGGTGCGCGCGGTGCAGAAGGAAGGCCGCAGCGTGGTCTGGTCGTCGGATCCGATGCATGGCAACACGATCGAAGCGGCCGGCTACAAGACACGGCCCTTCGACCGCATCCTGAAGGAGGTGCAGACCTTTTTCGAGGTGCACCGCGCCGAAGGCACCCATCCGGGCGGCATCCATGTCGAGATGACCGGCAAGAACGTCACCGAATGCACCGGTGGCGCGCGTGCCATCACCGCCGAGGAGTTGCAGGACCGCTACCACACCCATTGCGATCCGCGCCTCAACGCCGACCAGGCGATCGAACTGGCCTTCCTGGTCTCAGACTTGTTGAAGAAGAGCCACCCGGTGCAGCACAGGCAAGTCGCGAACGGCTGAGCCTGGCCAATTGGATCGATAAAGGAAAGGCGTCTGAGAAACCCGGCGCCTTTTCCATTTTCAGCTTTTTTGTTTGTTCCTTCGACCGCGCTAGCGCGACCGGAAAAAAGCAAAGGCTTCAGTCTTGCTTGTAGAGCAGCCAGCTCTTGCCGGTGCGCCCTGCCATGGCCGAATGCCTGGTAATGCGGTTGCGGCCACCGACTTTCGAGCGATAGAGCGCGCGATCCGCCTTGGTGTAGAGGTCTTCGGGGCCTTCGGCCTCGGACGCCATGCAGATGCCCATCGACACCGTCACCGTGCCGTAGTTCATCCCGGTCTGGCTGCTGGTGAACGGCGTCTGCTCGATCAGGGCACGAATGCGTTCCGCGATCTCGTAGGTTGCGTCCTCGCTGGCGCCCTCGATGATCAGCGCGAACTCCTCGCCGCCGGTGCGGGCGACGAACATGTCGCTGCGAATGCTGGTCTGGAAAATCTCGGCGATGATCTGGATGATCTTGTCGCCGACAGGATGGCCGTAGCGGTCGTTGATGTCCTTGAACCGATCGATGTCGACAAGAACCAGGGCATTGAACAGGATACCCTTGGTGCTGTTGTAGATCCTGGTGATTTCCTTGTCGAAGGCGCGGCGGTTCCAGATATGGGTCAAAGGATCCGTGTCGGCCAGCCGCTTGTATTCCTCGAGCTTCGACTTGACGCTCTCGAGCTCCGCCGTCTTGTCGCCGAGCGTCGAGGCGATCTGCCGGCCGTGATCGATCGTCGAATTGGTCGCGATCGTCATTGCGTTGGCGATCTTTTGCAGAAGATCCTGGGAGAGAAGGCTGCGGTTGCTCAGGCCGCTCGATGTCTCATCGAGGATTCTGCCGTATTTTTCGATGTGGCTGCGCTCGCTGCGCAGGAGCGACGCGACCTCCTCGAGTTCTCGGGCGATGATGTCTCTGGCATGCTCGACGATGCCAGGGCCATGGTTATGGGCGAAGAAGGTGCGCCCGATCTGGTCGATCTCGTCCTGCGTCGGCCGGTTGCTCAGCGATACGACGGCGAGGCTGAGCTCGCGGTTGGTGCCGCTCAAGGCCTCATAGAAAATCTCGTAGTTGCGTGGCACACCGAGTACGCCAAGTTGGCGCATGGTGGCGACAACGGTGGTTGCGATATCGGTGCTTCGTTCGGTCGGGGCTGCTGCCGGCTGCATGTCTGATTCACTCTTCCCCTCGGATCCCGACGCAGAATTCGCGGGTCCATTGATCGCCGACCTGGGGAGCGCTACCCAATGCTCCAGAACAACTTGCGAAGAGGCGCGGCCCCATCCGCACCCTTCGCTTGTGAGATCATAGTTGCGTCATCGCTAAAGTTTCCTTAATTCGCACGACTTCCACAGGTTTTCTCTACCTGTGGCTGTACGCGCGTAAAGTTTTGCATTGCCATCGCGCGACAGCACTCAGTTTGGCGGTCTTGAATTCGAAATTCCGCGGTGTGCCTGCCGCAAATGAAACTGAATTTCGAATTTGTCACGCCAATCGATGTCGTATTTGCTTGCGCGTAACCACCGCGAAGCTGGAATCCTGACAATGATGCTGGACGAGTTTTCTTCGAGGAGTGCCGAAATGAGCGACAACCACCAGGGATCATGTCTGTGCGGAGCGGTCCGCTTCCGCACGAGTGGCGCGCTGCGTGGGGTTGTCTACTGCCATTGTTCGCAATGTCGCAAACAGAGCGGGCATTTCTATGCCGCGACCAATGTCGCCGACCCCGACATCATGATCGACGGCACGGAAAGCATCACCTGGTACGAGGCTTCTTCCTTTGCCAAGCGCGGCTTTTGCAAGACATGCGGCTCGCTGCTGTTCTGGAAGCCGCGGGACGACGCTTATATCTCGGTCCTGGCGGGATCGTTCGACACGCCGACGGAGCTCAAGGGCGAATGCCATATCTTCGTCGGCGACAAAGGCGACTACTATTCGATCGACGACGGGCTACCCCAGTTTGAAATGTCGACACCGTCGATCAAGGTACTGTCGGGCAAATGAAATTTGGGCGATCAGCCTTATTCCATTGATCGGGGCATTGCTTTATCCCGGGCCGGTGATTCCGAGAGGGGCCTTGGCATGCAGCGGCTGATCGATGCTTTTATCAATTCGGTGCGGGCATTTCGCAAGCTTGCGGTCAGCGAGAAGGCTTTCCAGCAGGAACTGATGCTGCTGGTGCTGGCCTTGCCTGCTGGCTGGTTCGTCTCGGTCTCCTGGCGCGGTTACGCCTTGCTCATCGGTGCGGTGCTGATGCTGATCATGGTGGAGGTGCTGAACACCGGCATCGAGGCGGCCTGCGATGCGTTCAGCCGCGAATTCAATGTCGATATCCAGCTGGCCAAGGACTGCGGCTCGCTGGCGGTGCTGATTTCGGTCGTGATCGTTGCCGGCGTCTGGAGTATCGCTCTCATCGAGCGGATCACCGGCGCTTCCATCTGATTTTCCTCGCGAGGAGAGAAGCGGTTCACTGCTCCCGGTCGCGCTCCCGCTTGGCGATGTGGCGGGCGACAAGCCAGGCAAGCACGGCCACGGCAAGGCCGATGCCAAGCCCGACGAACAGCCGCTCGTGGCGCAGCAGCGTCTGGCCAATCAACTGTTCGGCTCCCAATCCGAAGACATAGCCGATCGAGCTGAACAGCACCGCCCAGATCACCGATGAGATGGCGTTGAGAATGACGAAGCGCGGCGCCGCTATGGTCGAAAGGCCGGCCGCGACGCCGCCGACCAGGCGCATGCCGTAGATGTAGCGGTTCGACAGCACGAAGATGTTGGGATGGGTGTTGAGCAGGCGGTAGGCGCGACGAAAGCCGGGCCGCCGGCGCAGCCTGACGACATGGCGATTGTCGGCGAAACTCCTGCCGAGGATGAAGAAGAAGGTGTCGCCGGCGAAGGCGCCCAGCGCCGCCGCGACAAAGGCATGCCACAGCACGAAGACATGCTGGTGAGCGAAGAAGCCGCCCAGGATCGCGGCACTTTCGCCTTCGGCCACGCAACCTAGAAAGACTGCCAGCAACCCGTATTGTTCGATGAAATGGTGGATCGTCTCGGTCATGACGCCGACTGTTGCGACAGTCTTTCATCGATCCGCTTGACCACTTCCGCCAGCCGCACGATCTCGTCGCGCATGCCGATGATCTGGCTGTGGCGCAGCTCATCCATTTTCTCATGCAGCGCCATGATCTCGATCTCCGCCTTCAGATTGACCTCGTAGTCGTGGGCGGCATCGATGCGGTCGCGCTCGGTCTGCCGGTTCTGCGCCATCATGATCACCGGCGCCTGCAAGGCGGCGACCATAGAGAGAACCAGGTTGAGGAAGATGAAGGGGTAGGGGTCGAACGCATCGCGCGACAACAGCCAGACATTGCCTGATGTCCACACGATCAGGAAGGCGACAAAGGTCAGGATGAAGGACCAGGAGCCGCCGATGCGGGCGATCGTATCGGCAAGGCGGTCACCAAAGGTCTGGTGGAAGGCGACGGCCTTGTTGGTGTCCCTGGTGATGGTGGTACGCTCGATGGTGCTTTGCAGCACCCGGCTTTCGAGCTGGCTCAGCCCATCCGGCTTTCGCCTCAGCCAGCGGTTCGCCAGATCGTCGATCGTCTTGTTCATGGCCGTCTCCAAGCGCTTTGCTGCGCTAGAGGTAGAGGCTGCCGGCCCGGGCGGGAAGTGCTAGATTGAGGCGAACCGAGGGGACCGATGGCCGACTTCAAGAAAATTCGCGCTCGCGCGGCAAATCGCAAGGGCGGTGAGGCGGAACTGACCTCCCTGTTGGGGCCGATGCCCGACAATGCGGCGGTGGCCGACATCACCGATGACCGTATCCTCTCGACGATGGCCGAGCGCGTCTTCGCGGCCGGCTTCGTCTGGCGGGTCGTCGAGCAGAAATGGCCGGGATTCGAAGAGGCGTTCCTGCGCTTCGAGCCAAAGCGGCTGTTGTTCCAGCCTGACGATTTCTGGCACGACCTGGCGTCGGATCAACGCATCGTGCGCAATCCGCAAAAGATCAAATCCGTTCGCGACAACGCCGCTTTCGTCGAACGCGTGTCCAGGGAACATGGCGGCTTCGGCAATTTTCTCGCCGAATGGCCCGCCGATGATCAGGTCGGGCTGATGGCCTATCTGGGCAAGCATGGCAGCCGGCTCGGCGGCAACACCGGCCAGTATTTCCTGCGTTGGCTGGGCTGGGATGCTTTCGTCATTTCGGCCGACATGGCGGCCGCCCTTCGCGACGCGGACCTCGACATCGCCGAAAATCCGACATCGAAGAAGGACCTCGACAAGATCCAGGTCCAGATCAACCGATGGGTGGCAGACACGGGCCTGCCGCGCCGGCACATCTCGCGTATCCTGGCGATGTCGATCGGCGAAAACCACTCTCCGGAATCGTTGCGCGACTATATGGGCGACGATTGACGGCCTGAATTGGTCCAAGCGAACGGCCATTGCGGGGCGGATTTTGCCGCGCTAAGTCAGCAGGCATGACCAAGAAGCTCGACATACTGCGTATCGCCATTGCCCAGCTCAACCCGACCGTCGGTGACGTCGCCGGCAACCTCGCCAAGGCGCGCGAGGCGAGGGTGGATGCCGCCCGCCAGGGCGCCGATCTCGTGCTCTACACCGAGCTTTTCCTTGCAGGCTATCCGCCGGAGGATCTGGTGCTGAAGCCGGCCTTCCTCAGGGCATGCGAGCGCGCCGCCGAGGACTTTGCCGCCGATACCGCCGATGGCGGTCCTGGCGTCATCATCGGCACGCCGCTGAAGCGCAAGAGCGGCACGCATAATTCCATCGTCTTCGCCGATGGCGGCAAGATCATCGCCGAACGCTACAAGCTCGACCTGCCGAACTACGGTGAGTTCGATGAGAAGCGCGTCTTCCAGGCTGGGCCGGAGATACAGGGGCCGGTCAACTTCCGTGGCGTGCGCATCGGCATACCGATCTGCGAGGACATCTGGGGCGAGGCGGGCATTTGCGAAACGCTGGCCGAAAGCGGCGCGGAAATCCTGCTGGTGCCGAACGGTTCGCCCTACTACCGCGCCAAGATCGACGTTCGTCACCAAGTCGTCATCAAGCAAGTCATCGAATGCGGCTTGCCGATGATCTATGCCAACCAGCTCGGCGGCCAGGACGAGCTGATCTTCGACGGCGCCTCCTTCGCTATCGGGGCGGACAAGACGCTCGCCTTCCAGATGAGCCAGTTCGAGGACGCGGTCGACGTCACCACCTGGAAACGTACTGATAATGGCTGGGTCTGTTCGCAAGGACCGATGTCGAAAATCCCGGACAAGGAAGAGGCCGACTATCGCGCCTGCATGCTCGGCCTGCGCGACTACGTCAACAAGAACGGCTTCAAGAATGTGGTGCTTGGCCTGTCCGGCGGCATCGATTCGGCGATCTGTGCCGCCCTTGCGGTCGACGCGCTCGGCGAGGAGCGGCTGCGTGCCATCATGATGCCTTATCGCTACACCTCGAAGGACTCGCTGAGGGATGCCGAGGACTGCGCCCGTGCGCTCGGCTGCCGCTATGACATTGTGCCGATCTTCGAGCCGGTCGAAGGATTTCTGCATACGCTGACGCAGTTGTTCGAAGGCACCAAGGAAGGCATCACCGAGGAGAATTTGCAGAGCCGCGCGCGCGGCACCATCCTGATGGCGATCTCCAACAAGTTCGGCTCGATGGTGGTCACCACGGGCAACAAGAGCGAGATGTCGGTCGGTTACGCCACGCTCTACGGCGACATGAATGGCGGCTTCAATCCGATCAAGGACCTTTACAAGATGCAGGTCTATGCGCTGTCGCGCTGGCGCAACAGCCATGTGCCGCCGGGCGCGCTCGGGCCTTCGGGCGAGGTGATCCCGAAGAACATCATCGACAAGGCGCCGTCGGCCGAACTGCGCGAGAACCAGACCGACCAGGATTCGCTGCCGCCCTATCCGGTGCTGGACGATATTCTGGAATGTCTGGTCGAGAACGAGATGGGCGTCGACGACATCGTCGCACGCGGCCATGACCGGGCGACGGTGACGCGCATCGAGCACTTGCTCTACATCGCCGAATACAAGCGCCGGCAGGCGGCGCCGGGTGTGAAGATCACCAGGAAGAATTTTGGCCGCGACCGCCGCTATCCCATCACCAACCGTTTCAGGGATCGTGGATAGGCGTCCTTTCGCTTGCTGAGCGGGATTGCGCGATGCTGCGGGCGAGTGTGCAACCATGCCGACTGTCGCGGATCGATTTCCGAGCGACCTCCGACCTGCTGATGGCGTGCGGGGTGAACACCCTGCAACGACGATAGGCACAAGCCTCGACTGTTGCAAAGTCGCCTCATCGGCTGGGCCAGAAGTGCTTTTGGCCGTGGCTTGCCTTGGCGAGCGATCGAAGCATCCCTATAACGGCTTTTCCGCGATTCCCTTCAGGGAGGACCGAATGCCAGGATTTGACATCGTTATGCGAGGCCGCGAGGCCTAGGTCTGCGCCGGTGTTCCGAAGTGTCGGAACCATACCGGACGCAGAAAAGGCATTTGCCGCTGCCGGTCGCCGCCCATGGGCAGGCAACCTACCATAGCCGAACCTCCGCATTCACGGGCAATTAGCCCCGCGCGGTTTTCAACTTTCGACCTTACTGGGATCGGGCTCGTTTGCGCCCGGATGACATCATGGCTCGTTTCAAGATCGATTTGCGCGCGAGCGCCTTTCGCAGCGTTCTTGGCTTCACACTAACCCATTGGCGGCGCCAGCCGTGGCGGCTTTCGCTGATCATGGGCGGGTTCCTGCTGTCGACACTGGCCGACGTGCTGACACCGCTCTATTCCGGCCGGCTGGTCGACGCCGTCGCCAGCAGCGCCGGAGCGGATACCATTGCCTGGAACGCCGCGATGACGGCATTTTTCATCTTGATGGCACTGGCGCTGACTGGTGTCGTGTTGCGCAATCTTGCCTTCATGGGCATCGTTGAGTTGACACTCAAGATGATGGCCGAAATCGCGGCGGACGCCTTCCATCGCGTTCAGCGCTTTTCGACCGACTGGCACGCCAACTCGTTTGCCGGCTCGACGGTGCGCAAGGTGACGCGCGGCATGTGGGCGCTCGACCTGCTCAACGACACCATCCTGATCGCGCTGTTGCCGTCGGTGGTGATGCTTGCCGGTTCGACGCTGCTGCTCGGCTGGTTCTGGCCGCTGATGGGCGCGGTCGTTGCTGCCGGCTCGGTGCTGTTCATCATGGTGACGGGGATGGGTAGTGTCTCAGTTTGAAATTTTCCCTCCCGCATATCCAGTTTGATGGCGTAGGCGAAAACGCCTATATGCTTACCGGAAAGCATGGGAGCGAGGACAATGCCAATCTACGAAAAAGAGTTCTACCGGAGGGGCCTGGCTTGGGGGAACCATGTAGTTTGGACGCTACGATTTGACAGTGACACCGGCGCATTGCGTGTGCTTGTAACGCGTTCCTCAAAGGCCGATTGGAGGAATGATGAGTTGACACCCGGCAAATTTCTCAAATCCGGCAATGTGCGAGCCCGCACAATGTTCAAGCACACGTTATCGTCGCTTATCGCTGGGGCCGGGCTAAAGGAGGTTGGTGCCGATGCCCACCGGACCTAAAGGCCAGAAGCGCCCCGCCGACGTGATCGGCAACGCCGTCCGCGTCATGCGCATTGCCACGGGCGAGGAAGCCGACGACGCGCAGGACGACGGCAAGAATGCCGCTGCCAAAGAGCTTGGTTCCAAGGGCGGCAAGAAGCGCGCCGCCAACATGACGCCAGAGCGGCGCGCCGAGATCGCCAAGAAGGCGGCGGCGAAACGCTGGGGAAAATAGCAAGCACGTTCACTTTTGTTCCAAAGGATGCTTGCTGAAGGCCTAGCAAGCATGTTAGCGCTCTTTGCAAGCAAGCAAGGAGCGATTCTATGCCAGTTCAGTCGAAGCAGAGCCTTGGCGGGGTAGCCCGCGCGGAAAATCTGACTGCCGAGGTAAAGAGCGAGATAGCAAGAACAGCTGCCAGGGCACGGTGGGCGTTGCCCGAGGAACGCGGCATCTTGCCAGAGGCGTCTTCACAGGGCGTCTTGCCCATCGGTGATGTCACGATTGACTGCTATGTCCTCAAAGATCGTCGGCGACTAATCCATAAACGGGCCATGGCCCGCGCTCTCGGCCTGAAATCGGATGGCGGCAACGCCTTCATGAAGACGCTAAACGGCAAAACGTTAGGATCCAAGATCCCCGTTGAATTGCGTAAAAAGATTGAAAACCATATTGTTTTCAAGCCGTTAAGTGGGGATCCAGCCCACGGCTACGAAGCAAGCGTTCTGATCGACCTCTGCGGCGCGCTCATTGATGCCGAGCCCGATCTTTTGCCAAATCAAAAGTTCCTTGCGAAACAGGCCGAGATCATTATCCGCGCGGCCGCTAAGGTGGGTATCGTCGCCCTAATTGATGAGGCGACTGGATTCATTGAGGACAAGCGGCGCGAGGAATATCGCGAGATTTGGCAACAGTTCATTCGCGAAGAGGCGAAGAAGTGGGAAGAGCCTGAATTTCCTGATGCGCTTTTCGAAATATTTTATAAGACTTACGGTCTGAAACGGATAAACCCCGATTCGACAAAGCATCCAAAGTTCTTTGCGAAGCTCATTCGAAAATATATTTATCAGCCGTTACTCAATTCAAACGGCGCCATCCTCGAACTTCTGGATGAGAAGAACCCTGTCGTCTATGCGAATGGAGGCAGGCGTTTCAAGTTATGGCAGTTCCTCACGGAAGAAATTGGCCTGCCGGCTGTTCGTGCACAAATTTGGCAGGTTGTCGGTATAGGCAAGGGCTCTAGGAATAAGGCCCAGTTGGCGACCCGATTCTATGAGTCGTTTCCCGAGGCCAGAGATCCCCGGCCCGAAGCTATCCGAGATCTGTTCGAGGATGCTTGACGCTAAGCATAAAAGTTCATATATTAGGGGCATGAACAAGCTGCCCCTGAAAACCCGCGTCCAAATCCTCACCATGTTTTGCGAGGGATCGTCCATGCGGTCGATCTCCCGCGTTGCCGACGTGAGCATCAACACCGTGAGTAAGTTGCTTGTCGATGCCGGTAAATTTTGCGCCGACCTGCATGACCGCGAAGTCCGCAACGTGAAGTCCAAGCGCGTTCAGTGCGACGAAATTTGGAGTTTTACAGGCGCAAAGCAGAAGAACGTCGCGGGCATGAAAAAGCCCGTCGATGGCGCTGGCGACACATGGACCTGGACCGCTCTGGACAGCGACAGCAAGCTTATCATTTCGTGGCTGGTCGGCGGTCGCGATGGCGAATATGCGCTGGCCTTTATGGACGATGTGAAGGAACGTCTCGCCAATCGCGTCCAGCTTACGACCGATGGCCATAAAGCCTATCTGAACGCGGTCGAGGAAGCCTTTGGAGCCGACATCGATTACGCCATGCTGGTCAAGATGTATGGCGAGCCGGAAGGCAAGGCGGCGCCACAGGAACGCCGCTACAGCCCCGCCGTCTGCACTGGCGCAAAGAAGACCCGCATCGAAGGGGAGCCCGATCTGGCGCATGTCAGCACGTCGCATGTCGAGCGGCAGAACCTCACCATGCGTATGCAAATGCGCCGCTTCACGCGCTTGACCAACGGGTTCTCAAAGAAGTTCGAAAACCACGTGCACATGGTCGCTCTGTACACGGTCTGGTACAACTTCATCCGCATTCACAAGACGCTGAAAATGTCGCCGGCAATGGCCGCCGGCGTGTCGAATACGCTCTGGTCAATGGACAATCTTTGCGAGAAGATGGACGCCATTGCACCTAAGCCGGGCAAGCGCGGGCCGTACCAAAAACGTGCGGAGACCGTATGAAATGCACAAACTTCGTGTAAATCTTCTTGATCTGTTAAGGCGAACGCTCTATGTGTGACGACATCAACGCTGTCGGTTTACCGGCAGCCCACGGCGGCCTCGGTGCCGCCGTTTCTTTGAGATCTGCCGTCTACATAGATGGGTTCAACCTTTATCACGCGGTAGACAATCTTGGCGTTCCCCATCTTAAATGGGTGAACTATGACGCTTTATCGAAGCGAATAATTCGCAGGGACGAGACACTTGTTCGCGTCGTTTGGTGTACCGCCGTCAATACGAAAAACGTAGCGAAGATGTTGCGTTGGCGCGAATTTCGCAAAGCTCAATTAAGCGTCGGTGTTGTCTGCGCAGAGGGGCATTTCGTTGAGGAGCCGCGCCGTTGTCATGACGGACACGACTACCTACACCCCACCGAAAAAGCTGGCGACGTGAACCTGGCTATTCATCTCATAAGCGATGCGCACTTGGATCGCTTCGATGTCGCCTATCTGGTCACGGCAGACTCAGACCAAGTCGCAACGGCCAAGATGTTTAGGGAACGGTTCCCCGATAAGCAGATCATTAGCGTTGCCCCTCCGGGCCGATCTCACAGCAAAGAGATTTTGCCTCACGTTCACGATATCCGGTCGATTGAGCGGGCGACTATCGAGGCTTGCCAGTTTGAAGGCGCGGTCATAGTCGTGAATGGCGAGAGGGTGGCTAAGCGGCCACCGCAATATGCACCGCCCGAAGTTGCGCCCGTTCAAATTTCAAACTGAGACACTACCCGGGGATGCTGTCGCTCGGCTATGTCGCGCCGGCGGCAAGGCTTGCCAACACCTGGGACACGCGCCTCGGTGGCTCGCTGGCCGACGCGGTGAGCTGCAACGCGGTGGTCAAGGGCTTTGGCGCCGAGGAACGCGAGGAGCGCCGCCTCGCTAGGGTGGTCGCCAAATGGCGTGCCCGCACACGGCGGACCTGGGTGCGCGGCACCATCAACGGCACCACGCAAGGGGCGCTGCTGCTGGTCATGCGGGCCGCGGTGATCGGCCTGGCGCTGATGCTGTGGTCATGGGGGCAGGCGAGCGCCGGCGATGTCGCTTTCGTATTGACCTCGTTCTTCGTGCTGCAAGGCTATCTCAGGGATATCGGCACGCATATCCGCAATTTGCAGCGTTCGATCAACGACATGGAGGAACTGGTCGATTTCCAGTCGGAACCGCTGGGCATCGAGGATGAGGCCGGCGCCGGACCGATTGCCATCACGCAGGGCCACATCGCCTTCGACGACGTCACCTTTCACTACGGTAATCACCGGTCGCCGCTCTACCGCGACTTTTCGGTCGACATCGCGCCGGGTGAGCGTGTCGGGCTGGTCGGTCACTCGGGTTCGGGCAAGACGACATTCGTCAAGCTCATCCAGCGGCTCTATGACGTCGGCGCGGGCAAGATCGTGATCGACGGCCAGGATATCTCGCAGGTCGCCCAGGCGTCGCTGCGCGGCCAGATCGCGATCGTCCAGCAGGAACCGATCCTGCTCCACCGTTCCCTGGCGGAAAACATCGCCTATGGCAGGCCAGGCGCAACGCAGGACGAGATCGAGCATGCCGCCAGACTGGCGAGCGCGCACGACTTCATCGCCAACCTGCCGAAGGGCTATGGCACGCTGGTCGGCGAGCGTGGCGTGAAACTGTCGGGCGGCGAGCGCCAGCGTGTGGCGATCGCCCGCGCTTTCCTGGCCGATGCGCGCATCCTGATCCTGGACGAGGCGACGTCGAGCCTCGATTCGGAATCCGAGGTGCTGATCCAGCAGGCGATGGAACGGCTGATGGTCGGCCGCACGACGCTGGTCATAGCGCATCGGCTTTCGACCGTGAGGGCGCTCGACAGGCTGCTGGTCTTCGATCGCGGCAAGATCGTCGAGGAAGGCTCGCATGACGATTTGATCCGCCTGAAGGGCGGCATCTACCGCCGCCTGTTCGAGCGCCAGGCGCTGGAGCTGACCAAAGGCCTGGTCAGCTGACCTGACATGGCCTCCGGCTTCGGCCGGGGGCCATCTCCATCACGCGCTGCGAGACGTCCCCCCAGTCGCCTGGCGTATGCCGGCTGGGCAAATCCGCCAGTGGAGTCCTTTTCCAGATATCGAGTTCGAGACGTCTGTTTACGCTACCGACCGAGATTCGTTGTCTCTACTTTTGGTTGCCGTATGCTAAAAATGGCAACCTAAGCGGCTTTCACAATGCATCTTGTTTCCGAAACTACCGGCATGGAAAAGGTGGCTGCGCCATCGGTGCTGGAATCTCGGCACGGCTCGGTTCGGCCGCTCGCCGCCGAAGATCTCGAGCGCGTCGCCGCACTCTTCCTGACGAAGTTTCGCCGGCGGCGGCGCCACCTCCTCGATCGCGCGATCGTGGAGACGGCCGAGTATATGAGAAGGATCTATCTCGACCCTGCCCGCCAGTCCGGTGAGAGCAACGCTCTTGTCCAGATCAAGCGGCAGGGCGATCTAGGTGGGTTCCTTGGTGTCCTGAAGGCCCGTTACGAGTTCAACGGTGCGGCATTGAATGCGGCGATCATCGGTCCGTTCATGGCCGACCCTGGCGCCGATCACGGCTCGGCAGGACCGCAACTGCTGCGTGCCTTGCATCGAGGTGAATTCGATCTGCAGCTGACCGATTCGGCCAACCGCGTATCTCTGGCCTTCGCGCGTCCGATGAAATACCAGCTCCTGCCGGTCCATTGTCTGGGATGGACCTATATTTTCCGGCCGGCCGCGATGGCCGCCGCCGCATTGCATCGCAAATGGCCCCGCCTGCCTCGCCTGGCACTCGATCCCTTCGCGAGGGCATTCGACGCTCTCGCGAAGGGAAGGTTCGAACCGCCTATCCAGCCTTCATCATCGCAACGGGTCCATGCCGAGGCGATCAATGCCGCGCAATTTGCCGAGCGGCTGCCGACCCTCCTGTCCGATTAGGCTCTTCGGCCGAGCTGGAGGGACGGCGAGTTGCCGCGGCTGCTCGCACTGGCGGCCGAGAAGCGGGCCGACGGCCCACTTCATTTCGGCGGAACTTACGACGAGACGGGCAAAATGCTCGGTTGCTATGCCTTCTATGGTCAAGCCGGCGACATGGCGAGCCTGTTGCAAATCCAGGCTTCCGGACCTCACTGGCGCGCGACGCGGGATGGCCTTGTCGCGGCTGCGCGGGATATGGGCTGCGTGGGCATCACCGGGCAGACCCAGAGCCGATTCATGCCTCACCTCTTCGGCTACAGGAATCTCTTCTTCCGTTATGCCGGGGGAACGATGGTCCGCTCGCGAATCCCCGAGGTCACCGAAGCGGTTCGCTCTGGCGACATCGCTATCGGCGGCTTGATGGGCGACCGCTGACCCGCCTCAGCTCCGACGACATCGGCCGCTGATCGCTTCAACCATCTCTTCGTCGGCTCAGTCGGCCGACCGCCGCCCATGCGCCGCCAGAGACGCATCCGGCCGGTCTTTTCATTCCAGCCGCCATGTTCTATGTCTGCGGCACGGCGCGGGGGCGCATCTTGTCAATCACAAAGGCATCCGGTACGCCCCGCTCATGACAGTTACCGTTCGTTTCGCCCCGTCACCGACCGGCCGCATCCATATCGGCAATGCGCGCACCGCTCTGTTCAACTGGTTGTTTGCCCTCAACAACAAGGGCCGCTTCATCCAGCGCTTCGACGACACCGACATCGCCCGCTCGAAGCAGGAATTCGCCGACGCCATCCTTTACGACCTGCACTGGCTGGGGATTTTCCCGGATGCCACCGAGTATCAGTCGCGGCGCTTCGAAATCTATGACGCGGCGGTCGAGCGGCTGAAGGCGGCGGGTGTCCTCTACGCCTGCTACGAAACGCCGGAAGAACTCGATCTCAGGCGCAAGGTGCGCCGCACGCGAGGCCTGCCGCCGGTCTATGGCCGCGAGGCATTGGCGCTGACGACAGAGCAGGTGGCCGAATATCAGGCCGACGGGCGCCGGCCCCACTGGCGTTTCCTGCTGCCCAATTTCTCCAGCGATCCGCTGCAGCCGGAGCGTACCGAGATCCACTGGCACGATCTGGTGCGTGGCGAGGAGACGGTGGATCTGGCTTCGCTGTCCGATCCGGTTCTGGTGCGTGAGGACGGCACCTATCTCTACACGCTACCCTCCGTCGTCGACGACATCGAGATGGGCGTCAGCCACGTCATCCGCGGCGACGATCATGTCACGAACACCGGCGTGCAGATCGCCCTGCTCAAGGCGCTGGGTGCCGAGCCGCCGGTCTTCGGCCACCACAATCTCCTGACCACCGTCTCGGGCGAGGGGCTGTCGAAGCGCACCGGCGCGCTTTCCATCGAGAGCCTGCGCGAGGACGGCATCGAGCCGATGGCCGTCGCTTCGCTGGCCGTGCTGGTCGGCACGTCGGAGAATGTCGCGGCCGCGAATGACTTGGCCGAACTCGCCGGCCATTTCGACCCGGCCGCGACCTCGAAATCGTCGTCCAAGTTCGATCCGGCCGAATTGTTCGTGCTCAACCGGGTGCTGCTCCACCGTATGCCGTTCGACGAGGCGCGGGACCGGCTGATGGTGCTGGGTATTTCCGGCGAACGCGCCGAACCGTTCTGGCTGGCGGTGCGCGGCAATCTCGACCGGCTGGCCGATGCGGTTGCCTGGTGGCGTGTCCTGCGCGAAGGGCCGCAGGAGAAGCCCGAATTTTCCGATGACGACCGCGATTTTCTGCACCATGCGCTCGATCTCCTGCCTGAGGAGCCATGGAACGGGACGGTCTGGAAGGATTGGACCGGCAAGATCAGGGAAGCGACCGGCCGCAAGGGCAAATCGCTGTTCATGCCGCTCAGGCTTGCCCTTACCGGACTGCCTTCGGGGCCAGAGCTTGCAGATCTATTGCCGCTGATGGATCGGGAAGGAACGTTGGCCCGACGACCCTGACCTTGCGCTGTTCCGGGGGCACGGCCGAAACGGGCGATGCCACCGGCTTGGCCGAAAGGCGCTTGATGGCTTCACGATCGAGCCCGCCATCCATATTGGCCAAGGTCTCGGGGTCGGCACCCGGATCAGGCTTCGAGGCCGGCACCGGAACAATCGGCGCCGCATCCGGTTCGGGCGGTGATTGTTGCTGGCTTGGCGGGTTGCCGCCTATGATCTGGAAATTCTGCGCGGCATTGCAGCCGCAGGCGGGTGGCCGCGACGTGTTGGCCTGTTTGTAGAGATAGGCGGTCGGCAGTTCGCCATAGGGCCTGCCGGTGACCGATGACGTCATCGATGCCGAATCGTCGTCCATGCCGCGCGAATAGAAGACCTGCATCTCCGTGCCGGGGCAGGCCGATTCGCAATTCTTCTGGTCGCGCTCGAAATCGCCGGCCGAGGCGGCGTTCGACATGGGGAAGAAATAGCCGTCGCAAGTGCGCACGCAACTGGTGTGGAATTCGCCGCCGTTGCTCGCAACGTCCGGAATGCGGGGCTGGTTGAGGACGCGGCTGACATCGCGTTCCTCGGCGGAATCGTCAGGCTGGTCCAGCGTATCGATCTGCCGGTTGCCGCCGAAAAGCTGGTCGAAGAGGTTGGCATTACCCCCTTCTTCACGATTGGCTTCCTGCGGAGGCGCGCGGCGGGGTGCCACCGCGTCGTCACGGCAGTCATTGGCATCGAGCGCCGCCAGGATACGGCCCCGGTCGCGGCGTGAACCGCCGCCAGCGAGTTGGGCACGCTTGGTTTGCAAACTGTCGAGATTGGCGTTCATGCGCTCGATGGTGGCGTTCAGCCCGGCACACTGGTCGATGTTGCGCGAAAACAACGAGAACCCGCAGCCGGAATTGTTCGCCTGACCGCGAGCCTTCGAGATCTGTTTGCGCTGCCTTTCGATCGCGGCGTCATATTTCCGGACCAGTGCCGGGCCACCGCCACCGCCGCGTGAGGCCGCGGCGAGGTCGGCCTCCAGTTGCCGGCAGATCCGTGAAGCGGCCTGCGGCTCGCTGACCGCTGCGCCGGACAGCAGGATGCCAAGCAGCACGGCAGCATGCGCCTGCTTCAAACCTCCGCTTGCCATCCGTCTCGATCCCGCTTGTGTTCTGGTCGCCAAGGCTAACCCGTTCGCGGTTAATCGTCCATTTCGGAAGTCGCCTTGTCGCCGGCTGAGAAGCGGCGCGCATTGGATGGCGCCCATCAGTCCCGGCAATGGCCGGGCGGGCCGTCAGAACTTGTAGTTCATCCCGATCCTGACGGTACTGAACGTGTTGTCGAAGGTCGTATTGGAGTTGGGTCCGTAGTTGATGGTCTGGTCCCGCAGATCGACATATCGATATTCGGCATTTGCCGACCAATGATCGGTGATTGCCTGCTCCAGCCCCGCGCCAATCGTCCAGCCAACCTTGGTGTTCTTTTCGGAATAGCTGTTGGCGGGCCCATCGAGATATTGGGTCTCGACACCTCCGAAAGCAAGGCCGCCGGTCCCGTAAACAAGGGTGCTGTCGAACGCATAGCCCGCCCTGGCGCGGATCGTTCCGAACCAATCCACCTTGGTGTCGTAGACATCGCCTCCGCCTACATTGACCTCGTCGGAATGTCCCTTGATATCGGCGCCCGAAATATCGGCCTCGATCCCCAGAACCGCGGAGTTGACCTGGTAATTGTAGCCGATCTGGACACCGCCCAGAAAGCCGTCGATGTCGTAATCCTGCGTGCCCCGAATCGTTGGCGTGTTTGGCAGGTTGTAGGTCGCGTCGGTGCCGCCAAAACCATAGCCAAGATGCCCGCCGACATAGACGCCGGACCAGTCATGCACGGCCGGCTCCAACCCGATGGCGTCGGCGGCGAACGCCTCTACGCCAGTCACAGTCAGCATTGCCGAAGCGAGCAACAGGGCTCTCATGACACTCTCACCGCCTAATCAGACGGCGTGACCATATCAAATTGCTCCTTTCCGTGAAATCCGCATTCGTTCGATGCCGGACTTCACGGTTAAGAGTTGTTGGTTCGCAACACTCGATCCGGCCAACGCGGTCCGCGGCGCGTCGCTACCTAGCCTTGATCAACTGGGGCTGGACCAATCCGGTCGCGAGAGCCGGTTCACTCCAGATTGGCGATGGCCTGCGCCTTGTGTGCGGCTTCGACCACTGCCAGCGCCGTCATGTTGACGACGCCGCGCGAGGTTACCGAGGGCGTCAATATGTGGGCCGGCTTGTCGGTGCCGAGAAGGATGGGGCCGACATGCAGGGCATCCATCATGGCTCGCAGCGCCGTCAGCGTGATGTTGGCCGAATCGAGGTTCGGGAACACCAGGAGATTGGCTTCGCCCTTCAGACGCGAATGCGGATAGACGCGCTGGCGCAGATGCTCCGACAAAGCGGAATCGGCATGCATTTCGCCGTCGCACTGCAGCTCCGGCGCGATTCGCGCCAGAATGGCCGCGGCCTGACGCATCTTCAGAGCGCTCGGCGAATCGCGCGAGCCGAAATCCGAATGTGACAGCAGTGCTGCCTTCGGCTCGATCCCGAAGCGCTGGATTTCTTCCGCCGCCAGCACGGTCATCTCGGCGATTTCGTCGGCCGTCGGGTCGACGGAGACGTGGGTATCGGTGAGGAAAATGATGCCGCGTTGCGAGATCAGCATGGAAAGCGTCGACAGGTCCCGATCCTTGATGCCGGTGCGCGGCCCGATGATCAGCGTCACGTTGCGCAGATGCCGCTCGAAACGGCCTTCGAGGCCGCAGACCATGGCGTCGGCATCGCCGCGCTTCAGCGCCAGCGCCGCGATCACCGTGTTGTCGGTGCGCACCATGGTACGCGCGGCCTCCGTCGTCACGCCGCGGCGGCCGGCGAGTTCGATCAGAAGATCGACATAGTGGCGGTAGCGCGGATCGTCCTCCGGGTTGATCAGGCCGAAGTCGACACCAGGCTTGATGCGCAAGCCATAACGCTTCAGCCTGACCTCGATGACATGCGGACGGCCGATCAGGATCGGCTCGGCGATGCCTTCCTCAAGCACAACCTGGGCGGCACGCAGGACACGCTCGTCCTCGCCGTCGGCGTAGATGACGCGTTTGGCACTGGAAGCCTTGGCGGAGGAGAACACCGGCTTCATCACCAGGCCGGAGCGGAAGACGAAGCGGTTGAGCTTGTCGATATAGGCGGCGAAGTCGGTGATCGGCCGCGTCGCCACACCGGTCTCGCAGGCTGCCCTGGCGACGGCCGGCGCGATGCGCAGGATGAGGCGCGGGTCGAAGGGCGAGGGGATCAGGAATTCGGGTCCGAAGATCGGTGTCTCGCCCGAATAGGCGCGCGCAGCGACATCGGAAGGTTCTTCGCGGGCAAGGGCGGCAATCGCCCGCACCGCCGCCATCTTCATCTCCTCATTGATGGCGCTGGCGCCGCAGTCGAGCGCGCCACGGAAGATGTAAGGGAAGCAAAGGACGTTGTTGACCTGATTGGGAAAATCGGAGCGGCCGGTGCAGATCATGGCATCAGGACGAGCCGCGCGCGCCACTTCCGGCATGATCTCCGGATTGGGATTGGCCAGCGCCAGGATCAACGGCTTCGGCGCCATGTGTTGCAGCAGCTCCGGCTTCAGAACGCCGGCGGCCGAGAGGCCGAGAAAGACATCGGCGCCCGGGAGGACATCAGCCAGCGTGCGCGCCTCGGTGTCCTTTACATAAGGGTCTTTCCAGCGGTCCATCTCGTCGACACGGCCCTTGTAGGCGACGCCGAAACGGTCGGTGACCCAGATGTTCTCGACGCGCACTCCGAGCGAAACGAGCAGGTTGAGGCAGGCAAGGGCGGCGGCACCTGCGCCGGAGGTGACGACCTTGATGTCCGAAATGGTCTTGCCGGCGAATTCCAGCCCGTTGAGCACGGCGGCGGCGACGATGATGGCGGTGCCGTGCTGGTCGTCATGGAACACCGGTATGCTCATGCGAGCCTTGAGGCGTTCTTCGACTTCAAAACACTCCGGCGCCTTGATGTCCTCGAGGTTGATGCCGCCGAAGGTCGGTTCCAGTGCGGCAACCGTTTCGACCATGCGCTCTATTTCCGGCGCGTCGATCTCGATGTCGAAGACGTCGATGCCGGCGAACTTCTTGAACAGGACCGCCTTGCCCTCCATCACCGGTTTGGAGGCCAGCGGCCCGATATTGCCGAGGCCGAGCACGGCCGAGCCGTTCGACACGACGCCGACCAGGTTGGCGCGCGCCGTGTAGTCGGCGGCAGTCGCCGGATTGTCGCGGATCTCGAGGCAAGGGGCGGCGACGCCGGGCGAATAGGCGAGCGCCAGGTCGCGCTGGTTGCCGAGCGGCTTGGTCGCCTGGATCTCGAGCTTTCCCGGCGTCGGGTGTTTGTGGAAGTAGAGGGCGGCTTCGTCGAGGTCCGAACGTGCCGTTTTCTTGTTCTCGCCTTCCATGCGGCCGCTCCTCGAAACCTGCTTCGGGAGTCCTTTTAGCATGAGGCCAAGGTTTTTCGCGACGCTAATTGACGCGCCGGCAGCTTTAAATGCCGGCACGCCAAAATCGAATATTTATCAGGTCGTTATGGTTGTTTCATGCGAAATCAGGTGCGCGCCTTCGCAGGCACGCCGGTCAAAAGGCGCTGACGTAGAGACCGCCATCGACGGGTATGTTCTGTCCGGTCAGATAGCCGGCGTGGACAGAGCACAGGAAGGCGCAGATCTGGCCGAATTCCTCGGGCGTGCCGAGCCGCTTGGCCGGTACGTCGGCACTGATGCGGGTCTTGCGCGCCGTGGACGCCTTCGGATCCTCTGGCGTACCGGCCTCATGCGGGCCGCGCAGCCGGTCGGTGTCGAGCTTGCCCGGCAGCAGGCTGTTGATGGTCACGTTGCGCTCGATCACCGTGCGCGCCACGCCGGCAAGGAACGATGTCAGACCGGCGCGCGCGCCCGATGAGAGGTCAAGGCCGGGAATCGGGACATAGACCGACAGCGAGGTGATGTTGACGATGCGCCCGAAGCCGCGCGTCGCCATGCCGTCGATGACCGCCTGCACCAATTCGATTGGCGTCACCATGTTCTGGGTAACACCTTCGAGGATTTTTCCACGATCGAGCTCGCGGAAATCGCGAAGCGGCGGCCCGCCATTGTTGTTGACGAGGATGTCGGGTTCCGGACAGGCGGCGAGCAACGCCTTCTGTACCTCCGGCTTCGAAACGTCGCCGACGACTTCCGTCACCGTCACGCCATGGCGCTGGCGCAGCTCCGCGGCGGTTTTGGCGACCAGTTCGGCATTGCGCCCATTGACGACGATGTCGCAGCCTGCTTCGGCCAGCGCCATGGCGCAGCCACGACCGAGCCCCTTGCTCGAAGCGCAGACGATGGCCTTCTTTCCGCGGATACCGAGATCCATGACGATTTCTCCTTTGATTTGCCCGGCAGGCTAGCGCCAGCGCTGGACCAATCGCAACCGTCATACGATCGCCGATTAGTCTGTTGATTGTTGATTTTGAACGGTTTCTTTACTGTGCAAGGCTTTGGACCGGATCGTTGCGGCGTTTTGTAGGTCATTTGTTGATTGAAAACCGACAAAATCGACTAGCGGCTACCCGATGGTAGTCACTCGGCTGGCGCCAAAGTCGAGCCGGAAATCGTGTCGACGGCAGCCTGCAGATCCTCTTTTGCGTGGTGCCCATAGACCTCCGCGATCATCTTGACGCTGTTGCCCAGGATGGCCGCCACGATGTAGATCGGCACGCCTCGACGAACCATGTGAGTGGCGGCGGTGTGGCGCATGACGTGCGGCGAGATGCCAGTGGCGCGCGGTCGGCCACGCCCGGATTTCTTCGGAACGGCGACCAGGCCGGCCTCGATCGCGATGCGCTGGATGATAACCCACATCGTGCTTCCATTGTCGAGCACACGGCCATCGTCGGTGCGCTCGTCGTGCATCCGCTGCAGGACCGGCAGCAACGCTTTCGAGATCGGCACGGTTGCCCGGCGCTTCTTCGTCTTCTTCCGACCGGGGACGTCGTAGCGAATCGTGTTCGTCTCGAAATCGACCCGGTCCCATGTGAGATCGAGAATGGCCTGCTCGCGAGCGGCCGTCTCCAGCGCCAGCCACAGGAAGCGCTCGCCGCGCGACAGGCGAGGGCCTTCGCGCAGGCGCGCGGCTGCGTCGAGCAGCTTCTGGATCTCGTCGGTGCGAAGCCAGCGGTCACGGGCCTCGCCTGGCTCCGGCAGCGTCAGCTTGTGGGCGAATTCTGGCGGGATGATCTTTCGCCGCGGGTCGGCGCAGAACTTCACCGCGGCGCCGATGTAGGCGATTTCCTTGCGGGCGGTCTGCGGCAACACCTTGCGCCCGAGCTTGCCGGACGTGCGTCGAGCGACATAGTCGTCGACTTCGTTCTGCGTGAGCTTGTCGGCAGCGAGGCCGCCGAAATACGGCTCGAGGTTCTTCCAGACGTCGCAGGCCGTCTTGTCACTGGCGAGTTTGACGCGGACGTGCTTCTTCAAGTAGGCGTCCCACACGTCGGCCAGTGTCAGATCGTTGCTCGTCTGCCCGAGCGCCTGGTCCGCCGCTACAATCCACGCCGCGAGGAATTTTGTCGCGCGAGAAATATCCGTTGTGCGAGCACTGACACGTCTTCCAACTCGGTCTTTCGTCCAGTGGACATACCACGTTCCTTTGCCATCTTTTTTGAGGTACGGGGCAGAGCCTGACATTTCACACGTTCCTTATACGCGTCCAGGTCGGTTTCTTCGATCATCACGGGGCGGCCGGGGATATAGGCCAGCGACCCGGAGATGCGAAGACGCTTCACCTTGGACGTCGAGCACCGAAGCCGTTCGGCGACTTCATCTTGAGTTAGCAGCATTGTCGAGCGCCAGCAGATCGCCGATCTTGGTTGCCGTCGTGAACAGCACTTCCCGGTTGAGGCTGACCCACGCGCGGGTCGGGTCGCCCTGGTTGACCTTGATTTCAAAGTCGGGCCGCTCGGACAGGATAGCGCTCGCTGCGTGGTTCGGCAGGATCTCGTCGGCGTCGGCGCCGAGCGCTTTCGCCAGCTTCTCCAGATTGAGGGCCGTCGGGAACGACTTGCCGGCCACATAGTTGGAAACGCTGTCGCGACCGATGCCGGCGCGGCGGGCGAGCTCGGCCTGGCGCCAGCCTTTCGCCGACATCAGCTTGTATAAGCGTCGGCCAAATTCTTCTTTGGTAATAGGCTTCGGGGGCAATGTGCCGCCGAGCGAACTGGGCTTAACATCTTTAGCCATCTGGCTCTCCTGTTTCTCTGTTTCATCACGATTTATTAACATTTGTTAACGGATAGTGCATATCCCGTATGTCGTAATGTAGGCTGGAATCCGTTGATCGTCAAGACAATTTGTCCGTCCGTGAGCGTACAAATCAACAAATGAGCGACAGATTTCCTAATAGCAGTCGTTGACAGCCGACAAATTGTCCGGCATAGTGAATCAACAATCGACAAACAGCCGACAACTCAAGCCGGCCAAGAAGCAAAAAGAACGAGGAAAAACTGGTGTTCGACACCAAGGCATTTTTAACCGAGCAGTTCACCAACGCGCAGAATGTTCTTGTTCTGTTCCGTGCCTACGGTGTAGAATGCCCGTCACTTTCCGCGGTCGAAAAGTGGTTCACGCGCCAGAGCGTGCCCGGCGAATATTGGCCGGTAATGCTCTGCATCCTGGAATTGGAGCGCGGAGAACCGTTCAAACTTGCACAGTATTTTGGAAAACGGAGAAACGGGTGATGCGGGCGGCTAGTGCATATCAGAATGAAGGCAAGACATTTTTCCAGATCGCGTCGGAGCTTCGGCACGCCGAACGCGAGGGCGCCGACGCCATCGAGGTCGCGCTGCTGATCGACGAGGTCGATACGATGCTGCGCTATAGCGCCAGCCCAATGATCCGCGAGCGCTGTCATGCGCTGCTGCGGCAGCATGGCGTCGCAAAAGCAGGAAACACGGGTTAGCGCGGATCTCGCGCGGCTGGAGTGTTGATTTTGATGACCGACAGCATCATCGTCGAACTGGCCGGCGCTCCGATGGCGAAGGAACGGGTCCGCGTCACCAAGACCGGACACGCCTACACGCCGGAGCGCACGGTCAACTACGAGGCGCGCCTGGCACACGCCGCGCAGATCGTGATGAACGGTCGGCCGCTGCTCGACGGCCCGCTTGAAGTTCTCGTCGAGACGTACATGCCGGTGCCGGAAAGCAAGCCGAAAAAGTGGAAAGACGCTGCGTTGAGCGGTCAAATCCGCCCGACTAAGAAGCCCGATTGGGACAATTTCGGCAAAATTTTGGATTCCATGAATCTCATTGTGTGGGCCGACGACGCGCAGATCGTCGATGGCCGTGTCGTCAAATGGTATAGCGCGCGGCCTCGCATGGTCGTGGTCGTGCGCCCGGTCAAGCAGAACGAAGGGGCATTCTCATGAGGCTTGAAGTCGGGAAACACTACGTTGACCGCGAAGGCATTCGGGTCGGGCCGATCATTAGTCACGACAATCGCGACTACCCTTTCCAGAGCGCGGCAGCCGGCAGCTACACGCAAGAGGGTCGGCTGATCGGCATGACCGTAGACCACACCGGCGATCTCGTCGCCGAGTGGGCCGACGAAGCGCCGCTGTCGCCTGTCACGCGCGCCGACTTCGACGCCGCGCCAGAATGGCCGCTCGACGCGCCGCAGCCGAACATCATCACGACACCGCAGATCGATCTCGCCGTGGCCTCGTTGCCGGCACCTGACGGGATAATGCTGCTCTCGCTGACTGTGGGCGGGAAGATCGAAAAGTTCACCATCCGCAAGCACGTCGCGGCCAGCTTGATAGCCGAATTGGCACGGGCTCTCGCGAATTCTGCTTGACCATTTTGTTGATTTTGTAGACCATAGACGATCAACAGAACCTGACGAACCGACTCGGCCGGAGCGCCACCTTGACGACCATGACGCCAAAACCCACTCAGTTGAGCGGTGCGAAATTTCTCGCCAGTCGGCCTTACGCGCTGCTGGCGGATCTACCTCGCGTCGGCAAGACCGGGTCAACCATCATCGCCGCCGACTATGTGATGGCCGAGACGATTCTCGTCGTCACGACCGCATCCGGCCGTGGCGTGTGGAAGCGTGGTTTCCCGGCCTGGTCGGCCTACGATCGGTCCGTCCAGGTCATGATGGGCGGCGCGAAGCTGGACCCGAAAATCCCGTCGGCCATCGTTAGCTGGAACGGCATTTCGCAGGCCGCGCTCCGTGTCGAGCTCCTGAAGCGCAAGTGGGATTTAGTTGTGCCCGACGAGGTACATTTTGCGAAAGCCTTTAGCGCCAAGCGCACGCAGGCCCTTTACGGCACGCTGATCGACGACGGCGCCGTGCTCAACAAGACGAGCGCGCTCACGAACACCACGGAGCGCATGTGGCCGCTGTCAGGCACGCCGCTGCCGAACAGTCCCGCCGATGCCTACCCGATGCTGCGGGCGCTGTTCCGCGAACGGCTGACGACGAACTTCGGCCCGACCGACGTGACCGAGCAAAGCAAGTTCATTGAGCGCTATTGCAAGATGCGCCCGATGAAAATCGGCCACGGCTTCATGTCGCGCTACATCGACGTGTTCGTGGAAGGTCGCAACCTCGAGGAACTGAACGCCCGGATCGCCGGCATCTTCCTGCAGCGCACACAGCGCGACGTCGGCATTCTGGAACCGGATTACGAGACGATGCCGCTGATCGCCCCGAAGGCGCTGCCGCCGGAGCTTCGCGACCAGAAGCGCGGTGCGCAGATCCTGGAAGCGGCGCGCACCGGCGACCGCTCGTCGCTCGAAATGCACATGGGGCCGCTGCGCCGGCTGACCGGCGAGATCAAGGCCGGGCTGGTCGTCGAGGCCATCAGCGAAGAACTCGACGGCGCGCTCGGCAAGGTCGTGATCGCCTACTGGCACAAGGACGTCGGCGCGCTGCTGATGGACGGTTTCGCGAAGTATGGCGTCACCGGCATCGACGGCTCGACGCCGCCGAAGCGCCGCGCCGAGAACGAACAGCGGTTCCTTCACGACAAGAAATGCCGCGTGTTCCTGGCGCAGATACAGGCCGCCGGCGAGGCGATCGATCTGTCGTCGGCCTCCAATCTCGTGTTCGCCGAAAGCAGCTTCGTCCCGAAGGACATGGCTCAGATGGCGATGCGCGTCTGCAACCACACCCAGGCGACGAAGCCGCTCGTGCGCGTCGCAACGCTGGAGGGGTCGATCGACGACAGCCTGCAATCCATCCTGCTCCGCAAATGGAGCGCTATCAGAGAGGTACTTAAATCATGAGCATTTCTATCCACATTGAAGCGCACCCTGACCGGGGCGATATGAAGGCACAGATCACCGACGCAATGGCCGCTCTCGGTTTTGAGCGGACCGGGGTGTTGATTTCGTCGATCAACGAAACCGACAAGATTCCCGTCCTGGGCACGGAGCCCGTCAACAACGGCGATCATCGCGGAACGGAAGTCGGCGCAAACGCCACCGCGACCCGCACGCCCGGCCAACCGTCGCCGGGTGCCAAGCGTCGCACCAAAGCCGAGATCGCCGAAGACGAGGCAGCCGAGAAGCTGGCGGCAGCGCAGCGTGTCGCCGCCGTCAAGGCCGATGTGCTGGCGAGCGCCCGGATCGACGCCACGGAACGCGAACTGATGGCCGACGAGGAAGCGGCAACGCTGCAGGACGCCGCCGACGAGGCTGCGGAAGCCGCGGCGAATTCGAAGGGTTTGACGCATGACGATCTGCGCCAGGCCGTCGGACGCTACCAGAAGAAGTTCGGCATGGCCGCCGCTGTTGCCGGCGTGCCCGCGCTGCTGGGCTGCGCGCTGATCGACGTGCCGGAAGCCGATCTGGCCGCCGCCATCGCCAAGATCGACAACGCCGTTGCCGGCGATGCGCCGGGTCCGGTGGAAACCGACAAGGCCGCTGCGGAAAAGCCGGTCGAGAAGCCCGCGACCAAGGAAGACGTCATGGCGGCGATGCTGCGCTACGCGCTGAAGTTCGACGGCCAGGACAAGGACATGAACGCCATGCCGAAGACGATGGAAGATGCGCCGAAAATCTTCACGCTGCTGTTCGGCGAGGGCGTCGTGAAGCTGTCCCAGGTGCCCGCCGATGGCTACGCGAAGACTATCGCGGCCTTCGACGAGGCCGCCGCCAAAAACCCGTTCAAACGCTAGGAGATCGTCTTGAACGACCACGCATCACGCGCACACAGCAAATGGTCGGCGTCGGCCACGTCTCGGCGGGTCAACTGTCTTGGCTCGCTGACGCTAGAGGCCCTGGTGCCGGAGCCGAAAGAGAGCATTCATGCGGCTCGCGGCACGGCTTGTCACACGATTGCTGAAAAATGCCTGACAACCGGCGCCGACGCGATCAGTTTTCTCGGCGACGTCATCGCCACGAAAAACCACAAGATCGAGATTGACGAGGAACTGGCGATCTCCGCACAGACCTACGTCGACTATGTTCGCGGCAGAATGGCCGAATACAAGGCCGAGACTGGCGACGACGCGATTTTGCTCGTCGAGCAACAGTTCGATCTTGGCCCGCTCGGCACACCTTTCGATGCTGGTGGCACCGGTGACGCGGTGCTCTATTTCCGGCTGTGGAAGTTGCTTGAAATCGTCGATCTCAAAAACGGGCAAGGCTACGTTTCCGAGAAGAACAACATGCAGCTTCGCAGCTACGCCGTCGGCGCGCTGCTCGGCAACCAGGAGCGAGACGTCGACGAGGTTCAATCGACGATCGTGCAGCCGCGCATCATTGGCGGGAAGCCTGTCCGCGAGGAAAAGCTGCCCGTCGCCGATCTGATCGATTGGACCGCCGACTTGCTGAAGAAGATGCACCTGGCAAAGCAGGCCGAAGACGAATTCGAGGTGGCCAAGGATAACTCCGTCCTGTTCGACGAATGGTCGGAAAAATGGCTGACGCCGGGCAACTGCACGTTCTGCAAGCGGGAAGGTGATTGTCCGACGCTGCGCAAGCGGGCACAGGCCGTTGCCGAAGTGTGGTTCGATGACTTGGACCAGCCGCGCATCGGGAACCTTCCCGGCGAGATGTCGCCGGAGAAGATGAACGACACGCTCAACATGCTGCCGATGCTCGAGGATTGGGTGAAGGCCGTTCGCGCCCTTGCGCACTCCATGGCTGAACAGGGTGTTGATTTTGTCGATCATCAACTCGTCGACAAGATCGGGAACCGCAAGTGGGTCGACGACACGGCGGCCATGGTCGAAGCGGTGAAAGCCGGCGGCGTCGACCCGTTCGCCGAACCGAAACTGCTCTCCCCTGCAGCACTCGAAAAGCTGCTCGGCTCGAAACGCAAGGCTCTGATCGAGCCTTTCGTGGTGCGCGAGATCACAGGAACGAATCTCGTCTCGCGCGCCAAGACCACCCGCCCGGCCGCCAAGAGCAAGGCCGAGACGTATTTCGAAGCTCAACCCTAGAAACGGAGAACCATCGTGGCGACGAAACAGAAATTCGCAAGATCCGAAGACTTCAAGACCCCGCCGTGCCGCGTGCTGTACGCCTTCGGCATGTTCAAGCTGCGCAAGAGCGACAGCGGCAAGGAAACCTACCAGTCGACGCTTGTGTTCGCCAACGAGCACCGGCCCGCTCTGGAAAAGCAAGTCGCTTCGGTGATCATTGCGCAGTGGGGCGACAAGGGATTGGAGCGCGCCAAGGCCGGCCTGATCAAGTCGCCGTTCCTGGCCGGCGATGGCAAGGGAGCCCGCAACAAGGAATCCGGCGAGATCAACCCCGGCTTCGGCCCCGGCCTGTTCTTCATCCGCCCGTGGGCGAATGCCGATCACCCGCCGGTCATCCGCTACAAGAACCCGAACATCCCGGCGACCGAAGCTGAAGTCTATTCGGGCTGCCGTGGCTTCGCGGTCCTGAGTGCCTTTGCCTGGAACCATGCGACCAACGGCGACGGCGTGTCGTTCAATCTGTCTTATTTCCAGAAGACGGCCGACGACGAGCAGCTTAGTGGCGGCGGCCCGATCGACGCCAACAAGTGGCACGAGAAGATCGCCGACGAGGGCGATGCACCGCAGGAGACGCAACAGGGCGCCGGGGCCTCCGGCCTTTTCGGCTGAGTTGTTGATTTTGTAGATCAACGCGGCGGTCAATGGTGGCCGCCGCACAACACAAGGAAGACGATCATGAGTTCATTCGGAAATTCCCCTACCGGAGCGAACGGCCCTGCGAGCTACGGCAGCGAAGTGTCGAAGGCCACATTTCTCGGCCGGCTCGAAAACGCATTGAGCCGGCTGGACCGGGCAGCAGACGGGACGGCCAACAACGCGATGACGCTGACCGGCGGTTGGCCTTCGCAACCCGTCCAGTCGAACGGCAAGGACGCTCCGGCCAACGCTGGCGTGTTCGGCGCGGTCGACGACATCGCGGCCACTATCCACCGCATCTGCGACCGGATCGAGGACGCCAATGCGGCCGTTCGGGATCGCCTGCCATGAGCATCTTCGGCAAGATCCTTGGCAACGCCGCCGAGCGGGAAACCCGTCTCGGTATGCCCGCCCGTGACGGCAACGAAATGCTGGCCCGCGCGCAGCGCATGTATCTGATGACCGGTGGACGCGGCTTTCGCGTCCACGCGACCGAACCGCGCGTCTACCCCGACGGCAAGACGCGAGGCGAGCGAAAGCGCGCGGCTCGTGCCGCTGCCGTCGCCAAGGAATTCGCCGCGCAGGAGACGAAGGCCGCCGGGCTGATGATGCGCGGTCTGAGCGAGGCCGATGCTTACTCGCGTTTCGGGGCACTCTCATGAGCGGCCCCGACATCAAGGGCGGCGACAACGCGCAGACCGTCGCCGCCGGTCAGCTACGCGCGCTGATCGAGCGCCGGGAACGGCTCGACGAGGACAAGCAGGCGATCAGCGACGACACGAAGGAACTGCACAAGGAGGTAAAATCCGCCGGATTTGATCTCCGCACCTTCAACGAGATGGTCAAGCTGCGGAAGCTCGACAAGGCCGAACGCGACGAGCGCGAAGCCCTGCGCGATCTCTATGGCTCGGCGCTCGGGTGTTTCTCGTGACCATCGACGACATGCTGCGGGCACGCGCCAACGAACGGTTGCGCGTGTCGGTCTATCCGATCTCGACGGGCTACCAGGCCAGCGTCAGCGATGACGGCGGCAAGGCGTGGCGCGTCGAGATGGCCGCCACGCCCGATCTCGCATTGCAAAAGGCGCTCGGCATCGTGCCGGGCGCATCGGGTCAACTGTGGGTGGCCGCTGCGGCTGCCCCAACCGGGAGCGCCTTCGAATGAACGAAATTTGGTATCGCTACGACGATCCATGGACGGCAGGCGAAGCGCCGTTCTGCCAGGAATTGCCTGTCGCGCGGCACACCGCAAAATGCGTCGTGTTCGACAACTACGGCGCCTTTGATCGGTTCGTTCTGAAAGACCCGAACGGCCGGCGCTACGCCTACCCTACCAAGGAACTGGCGCTGAAAAGCTACATCATCCGCAAGCAGCGGCAGATGCAGCACGCGGCGAACACTCTCGACCGGGCAAAGGAAAATCTCGCGACCGCGCAGATGATCGAGAGCGGCGCCCTGGTTCCGGCGAAGAAGGAGTTTTCGCTGTCATGAGCTTCTTTCAGGAAGTCGAAGGCGAGGCCGCCGTGCTCGTCGAAAACGGCGTCTACAAACAGGTGCCGATCTACGTCAGGGACGGGTTTCTGTACGCCAAAATCGGCGGGGGTTTCGTCCGCATCATGGCCGACGGCGCCACGACCAAGGCCAAGCTACGGCTTGATTTCATGTCCTGGTCCGGCCCGCTGGCGAAAGACGGGCTCGGGCGGCTGTGCTCGCCCGACGTTGCCGGCGCGAAGCTGTTGGCCGGCGACACGCAGCAGCGTTTGCTCGGCGGTGTTGTTGATTCTGTTGATCGCCAATGACCGCATATTACAACGAATACGACGCCGCGGCTGCGGCCATCCTCCAGCAACAGATCGACGACGGCGTGATCGCGCCCGGCGTCGTCGACACCCGCTCAATCAAGGAAGTCCAGTTCGATGACATCAGAGGCTACACCCAATATCACTGGTTCGCAGGCGGTGGGCTCTGGAGCGTCGCGGCCCGCCGCGCCGGATGGCACGACGATCGGCCGATCTGGTCCGCTTCCTGCCCCTGCCAGCCGTTCAGCGCGGCGGGCAAAGGCGCCGGAACAGATGATCCAAGGCATCTGTGGCCGGACCTACTTCGACTTATCCGCGCCGCCCGTGCTGCCGGAGACGGACCTGTTGTCCTTGTGGGAGAACAGGTTAGCGGCGCGGCTGGCTACGGTTGGTTCGACGGAGTTCGCGCTGATCTGGCGGCGGAAGACTACGCCAGCCGGGCACGCGATTTTCCGGCTTGCGCCGTCGACGCGCCACACCAACGGAACCGGCTTTACTGGTGTGCAGTGGCCGACGCCATCGGTGGCGAACGCGACGGGCGGTCAATCGTCACGGAGCGGCGACCGCAAGGGCGAGATGCTTCTTTCGGGGCTGATGCGGGAAGCGGAGGCGCCGACCTGGTCGACGCCTCGCGCATCGGACGGGGAGAAGGGCGGCCCGAACCAGTCGTTCACGGCGGGAGGCCAGCCGTTGCCGGCGCAGATGCATCAAGCGTCACCCTGGGTGACGCCGAGCGCGCGGGATTGGAAGGACAGCCCGGGCATGGCGACGACGGCGGGCGATCGGAACCGGGTCGATCAATTGCCTCGTCAGATGATGCAGGAACCGCAAGCAATGTGGCCGACAGCGGAGGCGGGAGCCTTCGGGACGTCGGACGTTCCGCGCCTGCCGGAGCGGCGACAGAAATACGCGGAGAAGTACGGGAACAACGGTTTCGGGCTGACGCTCGGCCAGATGATCACGGTCGAAACGGAACCTACTGGTCCGACGCCGAATGGATCATCTGCCACGACGGCAAAGCGCGGCGCGCCAAACCCGGTCTTCGCCTTCTGGTTGATGGGCTTCCCGGACGAGTGGATCTCTGGCGCGTTGGAGGCAATGCGATCGTACCGGAGGCCGCGGTCGAAGTCATCGCCGCGCTCCGCGAGACCCTCGACGCCGAACGCCTTCGACTGACGGGAGCGTTCGCATGACCGTCAAGATCACCGATCACGCACTGGTGCGGTGGCTGGAGCGCGCCCACGGCATCGACATGGAAGACTTCCGCCGCAAGCTGGCGGTGTTGGCCGCGCCCTACGCGGCGCTGAAGGTCGCGCACGTCGAGATCGGCGGCGTCTGGTTCGTCTTCAACGGCGAGATACTGGTCACGGTGACGCCGCAGAAACCGCCGGCATCGCAGACCCGCCGGCACGACGGCGGCACCATCAACGGGCGCGGCACCGGCGCTGACAAACCGACGTGGCAGTCGATGAAACGCAGGCGGAACCACAAATGAACCTTGGCGTCGCTCTCGCTGGCGGCGCAGGCAACCGCCGCGCCGACGATTTCTACCCGACGCCGCCTGAAGCCACGCTGGCGCTGATTCAAGTCGCGTGGCCGTACATCGGCCATGTCATCCACGAGCCGGCTTGTGGTGACGGCGCCATGGCGCGCGTGCTGCAGATGAACGGCTACGACGTCATCGCGACCGATCTCGTCTATCGCGGCTACGGGCAGGGCGGCGTCGACTATCTGTCGGGGCCGTCACTGGCGAAGAACGTCATCACCAATCCGCCGTTCAAGCTGGCGGCGCGCTTCATCGAACACGCACTGGCGCAGCAACCGTCCTTCTTTGCCGTGCTGTTGAAAGCGTCGTTCTGGAATGCCAACGCCCGCGCCGATCTGCTCGATCGCGAGCCGCCACGGCTGACGATGCCGCTGACGTGGCGGCTCGATTTCACCGGCGGCGGTGCGCCGACGATGGACTGCACCTGGTTTGCGTGGGACTCGGCCGTTCCGCGCGGGCTGCCGCCGGTCCCGCTCCGCAAGCCAAACATGGGTGCGTTCGCATGACCGAATGTCGTATCGATTTTGAAACCCGTTCCGACGTTGATCTGCGCAAGTGTGGTGCCGGCCCCTATTTCGCGTCGCCGCACTTCAAGGCGCTGCTGGCGGCCTATTCGATCGACGGCGGGCCGCTACGCGAATGGATCTACACGCAGCCTTGCCCGCCCGATCTTCGCGCCCATATTGAAAGCGGCGGCTTCATCCGCGCGTTCAACGCTTCGTTTGAGCGGCAATGCTTCGACGAACTCGCCAGGCGTTGCGGCTGGCCACGGCCCGCCGTGGCCGCCTACAAATGCACCGCGATCGAAGCGGCAGCCATGTCACTGCCCCGCAGCCTGGATGGCGTAGGCGATGCGCTCGGCCTCGCTGTCACCAAGGACAAGGACGGGACGCGGCTGATCCGCAAATTCTCAATCCCGCGCCGGCCGAAGAAGGGCGAAGACCCCGACGGGCTGTACTGGAATGAGCCGGAGGATCACCCCGACGACTTCGCGCTGTTCATGGCGTATTGCCGGCGCGACGTCGAAACGGAGAGCGAGGCGTTCAACCGCCTGGTCCGGCTGTCCGACGAAGAACAGGAAATCTACACGCTCGACCAAACGATCAATTCACGCGGCATCCGCATCGATCGTCGATCGGCGGTTGCCGCGCTGCGACTGGCAGACAAAGCCAAAAAGCTGCTCGATCGCGAAATGCGGCTCGTGACCGGCGGCTATGTGCCGGCGTGCTCGCAGCCGGGCAAGCTGGTCGAATGGGTGCGGTCGCAAGGCGTAGCCATGGGATCGGCGGCGAAGGCCGAGATCGAGGAATTGCTGGAACTGGACGATCTGCCTGCGCATGTGCGGCGCGCGATTGAGATCCGCCAGGAAGCGGCCAAGACGTCGGTGTCAAAGCTGCAGGCCATGCTTGACCGGGCATCGGTCGATGGCCGCGTGCGCGGCGCATTTCTCATGTACGGGGCGGGGCCGGGGCGCTGGTCCTCTGTCGGCGTTGGGTTCGCGAACATGCCGCGGCCCCGCCGCGAGTTCGACGACGCGCATCTGGACCGCGAAGCGCTGTTTGAGGCGTTCCGGTCGGAAGATCCCGATCTGCTGAAGCTACTCTACGGAGAGAAGCTAGGGCGTCCGCTGCATCTGATCTCCGATGCGGTGCGCGGCTTCGTTTGGGCGGCGCCCGGCAATGATCTGATGCAAGCCGATTACAGCGGCGTGCAGGGCGCCCTTGCGGCGTGGACCGCGGGCGAGGACTGGAAGGTGCAGGCGATGCACGAGATCATCACCGATCCGTCGTTGCCCGACATGTATCGTCGCACTGCTGCGGGCATCCTGAATCTGCCCGTCGAGACGGTGACGAAGAAACATTGGGCGCGTCAGGCCGTCGGCAAGGTGAGCGAGCTCGCGCTCGGATTCGGCGGTGGTGTCGCCGCGTTCCACTCCATGTCAAAGGGCTATGGTGTGAAACTGGATCCGCTATACGGGCCGGTGTGGGAGACTGCCGACGAGGAACGCCGCGAGAAAGCCGTCAAGCGCTACGAGAGCAACCTGAAGCGCGGGCGCGAGAAGACCGACGTGTTGTCGCGCGAAGCGTGGCTGGCGTGCGAGATTATCAAGGTCGGCTGGCGAGCCACGAACCCGGCCATTGCTGCCGGCTGGCGGCTGCGCGAGGCAGCCGTGCGTGAAGCCATCCAGAACCCCGGCACTGTCGTCTCGGCGCTGAAGTGTTCCTATCTGGTCAAGCGCGGCTTCCTGTGGTGCCGGCTGCCGTCGGGCCGATGCATCGCCTACGGCTCGCCTAAGCTGCGCGACCAGGTGTGGGCGAGGGAACTGCTGGCCGACCTGACATGGTCCGATGCCGAAGTGATGGATCGCGAGATCGCCGAAAAGAAGGCGCTGCGCGGCACTGTGAAGATCGACGGCGCGACGTCGCCTTCCATCTCGGCGCTTGGCGTCAACAGCGTGACGAAGAAATGGGAGCGGTCGCATCTCTATGGCGGGCTCTTTGCCGAGAACGACGCCATGGCGATGGAACGCGATCTGTTGGTCAACGGTATGCGCAAAGCCGAAGCGGCCGGCTATCCGATCATTGGCCATGTCTACGACGAGATCATTGCTGAAGTGCCGCGCGGCTGGGGTGATCTGAAGACGTTCGAAAAGCTGATCTGCGAACTTCCGCCGTGGGCCGCCGGGCTGCCGCTGACGGCCGGCGGCTGGCGCGGAAAGAGATATCGGAAGGATTAGCCGCGCGAGAATTGTTGGCCGTTTGTCGATTGTTGATTGACAGTCCGACAATTCCGACATACAAAGAATTTGAACGAGGAAATACGCATGGGATCGAAGCACAAGCCGGGCCACCGCACCGGCGCGAAACCGAAGTACGGCAAGCCGACCGAGATGCTGGCGGTGCGCGTGCCCGCCGATCTGCACGACGCGCTGAAGACCACAGCCGCCCGGCACGGCAAGCCGAAGTCGGAGATGGCCGTCGATATTCTGACGGCCGCTCTCGATCCTGCCGATGAAGTGACGCAGAGTGCGTTCGAATGACGCTCGACGATGTCAGAGAGCGCTTCCCGACACTTGGCATCGCCGTCTACGCCATGTCGCCGGGCGAGCCCGTGACCTTGGAAATTTACGCACCTGACGGCGCGGTGTTCCCCTTCACGGCGCCGACAGTGCAAGCCGCGGTGGATCTGGCGTTCCCGCCGGAGCCGATCGTCACGCAGCCCGTCGGCAATGCTTTTGACTGAGTTGTTGATTTTGTAGAATCTGGACAATCAACGGAGAACGACAATGCGATCAGTCACCTTCAACGCGACACCGCACAAGCGCAGCGTTCGCTACCTGGGCCACGAGTTCATCCAGCGACCCAAAACGATCAAGGCCCTGGCGAAGAAGTTCATGGCCTTCCGGGCCGCGCAGCGCGAAGCGCTCGAGCCCGTCGATCTGTTCTGCCGGCGCGGCGATGACGCCGCCCGCTTCGCCTATTTCGATTGAGGGAGACGACCATGTTCATGACGTTCAACCAGCCAGCGAAGACCGCACTGGAAGCCTCGCAGGAAGCGACCATTCTCGGCGCTCAAATGCTCCTGACCTTCCTGGAATTGTCGACACTCGATGAATCGACGGAGAGCCGCATCGTCACTGACCGCCTCGCCCACGACATGGCTTACGAGATGATGAAGAAGGAAGTCGTGGCGCGGGCGCTTTCTCAGACCGAAGCGCCGTTCAACGAACGCGCCATGTCGTACCGGGCAGAGATCGTCGTGGTGCCGCGCGCAGCGTGGAAGACGATGCTGAACGCTCTGGCGCAGATCGCTCGCAAGGAAGCCACGGAGGCGAAGCTATGATCAAGATCTTGCTGATCACCGCCATTGCACTGGTCCCGCCCGTCGCGCTGATGGCGTGGGCGCTGTGGAGCAGTCACGTCCGTCCCGAGCCGCTGCCCGACACGGATGACTTCCTAGACCGTGAAGATCAGTGGGGTGCGCTGTGATGGCCCTGTTCTGCGTCAGTTGCGCGCTGATCTGCATCGCCGCGTTGGGCATCCTCGATGCCGTCCTGCCCGACGATGATTTCTGGACCAAACTCATGGGAGACGACCGATGAAGACGATCACGCTTCTGCTACTCGCCGTGCTGGCCGCCGGCTGCACCAGCACCGGCCACGGGTCGCGCGACAACCACGAATACGCCCGCAACTGCGGCTACGCGATGGACGCGCTTCTGCTGTGCGGAGAACGGCCATGACCGACAAGATGACGACCACAGGAAGAATAAAAGTCACTCTGGAAATCGACTGGCCACATTCGTTCGACCAGAAAGCTACGGCTGCTGACATCTACACGACCGTAGCGCGAGAGTGCGAAAACCTCCTGCGAAGCGCGCTGAGAGAAGCCGATGTCGGTCACAGGATCATTGGGCCGATTGAACCTCTAATGGTCGTCTACCCCTGCAAAAAGACGTGACGTTGTGACTGACGCCATCACGCAGCATCTGCTCGACACGATGAAGGCGCAGCATATCAGCGCCGTCGAGCTTGCCGCCCGCGCCGGCTACGACCGCAAGACGCTGACCGATCTGAAACACGGTCATCACTCGACGCGCGTCAGCACGCTACGCGACCTGGGCGCCGTGCTGGGTCTTGAACTGGTGTGGCGTCCCGTTGCGCGCGGTGTTGATTGTGTAGACCGCGACGATGGACAACAATCAACAAACGGGGCTAAATAGCCGGCTCCACTTCCGACGACCAAGGGGACGACATTGGCTGACGAGCCACGCCTGATCAAATCCGAGTGGCTTGTCAAATCGGTCGACATCGCTACGGCTCGAGCACTCGTCGAGGCGCATCACTACGCGGCTGGCGCCTCGAATACGGCCACGTACCTTCACGGCCTGTTCAACGCCGCCGACCCGGCCTGTTGCCTTGGCGTTGCCTGGTGGATCCCGCCAACCAAATCGGCGGCCAAAGCGAGCTTCCTATTCGATTGGACGAAGGTGCTGGCCCTGTCGCGTTTGGTCATTGCGCCCGACGTGCCGAAGAACGCCGCCACGTTCCTGCTCGCCCGGTCGCGCAAGCTGATCGATCCGCTTCGCTGGCCGTGCCTTGTCACCTACGCCGACCAATGGCGCGGGCACACTGGCGCGATCTACAAGGCGGACAACTGGCAGTATGTCGGTCTGACGCAGCCGGAACGAACTTACATCGTCAAGGGCAGAATGACGTCACGCAAGACAGCCAGCAAGACGCGCACCCATGCCGAGATGCTGGCGCTCGGCGCCGAGATGATCGGGTCTTTCCGCAAGCACAAATTCATCCGGGTCGCTGGGCCCACAAAGAATGCGTTCCTATGATCATGAGCGAAAATCATTTCCTGCGCCTGTGGGCGCTCGGCTACACCAGGCTCGCGCCGATCACGCCGCCCGGCTGCACAGTCTCCGAACGATCATCGTTCCACAAGCGCATTGCCGCCGGCGACGACGCCCGTGGCAAGGCACCGGGCATCAAATGGGGCGACGGGACGTGGAGCGGCTTCGACTTCGTCAACCACGAATCGACCGAAGCCGATCTGCTGCGGTGGCACGACATGGGCGCCGGTGTCGGCGTGAAGACCGGTCGCGGTCTGATCTTCGTGGACTGCGACACATCGCAGATCGAGCACGCCCGCATCGTCAAGGAAGAAGCCGAACGGTTCTTCGGCCTGGTCTACAGCCCGCGCATCGGTCGCGATCCGAAGTGGGGTTTCCCGCTGCGCACGGATCCCGAGTTTCGCTATTGCCGGATCGAGTTCGGCGAGCGTGACGCCAAGGGCCGGCTCCGCGATCGCGTCGAGGTATTGAGCGAAGGCCGCCAGTTCGTCACGCACGGTATCCACCCGAGCACGCAGAAGCCATATCGCTGGCCGCAGGGCACGCCCGCAGCGGCCGATCTGCCCTACTTCGCACCGGAAGTGGTCCGCGCTTTCCTTGATGCGTGCAGCGCCCGCTTGCCCGCGGCATCGGCCATTGTCCAGGAAGGCGCGCCGACCGATGTCGAGCAATCGACGCTGAAGGCCGATCTGGAACTGATCCGACAGGCCGTCGCGGCCACGCCCAACACATCGGCGCTGTTCCCGACGCGCGAGGCGTATCGTGACTTCGGCTACGCGATCAAGGCCGCGACGATCGACACCCCGGCCGATGGCTTGGCGATCTATCAGGACTGGTGCGCGCGCTGGACCGACGGCGACAATGATCCCGACGTCGTCGAGGCCGATTGGAACCGGATGAAACCGCCGTTCCGGCGCGGCGCGAACTGGATCTTCGAACTGGCGACGCAGCATTCCAACCAGGATTTTTCCGGTGCTGCGATTTCGTCGAAGTGGTTTGAGGCCGTCGCCGACGAGGCCGGCATCTTCCAGATCGAACCGGCCACGCCGAAACGCAAGTTCGAGTTCGAACGCTTCAGCGATGCAGCCGACGCGGCGCTGAACGACACGCGCGCCGCGCTGATCAAGGGCATACTGGATCAAGGCGCGATGACGGTGCTCTACGGCCCATCCAACGTCGGCAAAACCTTCGTCGCAATGGACATCGCCTATCACATCGCCGCCGGGCTGCCATACGACGGCAGGAAGACGGTCAAGGGCTGCGTGATCTACGTCGCGGCGGAAGGCGGCAGGGGCGCCAGGCGTCGTGTCAGGGCGCTGCGCGACAAGTACCGCGGCGAGGACGTTCAATTCCTGCTGCTGCCCTCCAGCGTCGATCTACGGCGCCCTGACGCGGACCTGAAGCCCTTGGTGTCGGCCATTCAGGCTTTAGGCGTGCCGGTGCTGCTGATCGTGGTGGATACGCTGTCGCGCGCCATGGCCGGCGGTGATGAAAACTCGTCGGTCGACATGGGCTACATCGTCAACCATTTCGACGCGTTGCGCGCCCATACGTCGGCCCATCTGCTCGTCGTGCATCACTCGGGAAAGAACGCCGCGCAGGGTGCCCGCGGCCATTCGCTGTTGCGCGCTGCGACCGATACTGAAATCGAGATCGCCGCCGGTTCGATCGAAGTAACGAAGCAACGCGAGATGGACGGATCCTGGTCGACGGGTTTTACGCTCGAGGTCCGAACGCTTGGCGTCGACGCTGACGGCGATCCGATCACGTCGTGTACCGTGAAGCTGGTTAAAGGTGCGGGCGTTTCGGTCGGGGTGGCGACCCCGAAGGAGGCAGACGTATTGAAGGCCGTTGAGGTCTTGTCGGCATTGTCTGCCGATGCGGCGGGCGGCGTTTCGGTTGCGGAACTGGTCGATTATTTCAGCAGCCGGGCGGACGATATGTCCGACAATGCGGTGCGCGTGATGATCAAAAAGCTTGCCGCAAAGGGCTTAATGGACAGATTGTCACGCGGACGGTGGAAATCGACTTCGGTCCAGATAGGTCCGGCAATGGGTCCGAACATTTTCGATTAGAAATCAATGTGTTAAGTGAATGGGTCCAAATGGGTCCAAATGGGTCCGCCGAAAAGGCAATGAATGGGTCCATGGGTCCAACACTCTATAGTTGGACCCATGGACCCAATGCCCGACATTCCAAGTCGAATGAAGGGCCGAACGCAACTTCTACGGGGGCGGCTTTATTCTGTCATACAGAAAGGCGGCGATGCGGCCGCAACGAACAGGCAAAGCCAGCAGCGCGAGCAGGAAGAGGCCGACGACAATCCCGGCGGCGATCATTGCGGTGCCTCCATCTCGCCGCTGAACGAACTTGCGTCCCATCCGTCGGCGTAGAGTTTGGCGAAGCGTTTCGCTGCGGCGACAGAGACGGTGTAGCCTCCGCTACGGTGAACGTACTTGCCGCCAATGCCTTTCGCTTCGGCAAGGCGGTCAGCGCGAGTTTTGAACCCGGTGCCGTTCGGCTTGCCTTTGATGATCATCTTGCCCTTGGCGTAGGGTGCAGGGCGGATTGCATAGTCATCGTGCTCGATTGTTGCGGACGCCTGTGCGTCGGTCCAATGCCAGGCCATCACCGCACCGCCTTTGCGCGCGGTGCGCGCTTGTAGACTTTCAGGTCGATATGGTCCGCGTCGTGGCTTTCGTAGATACCGCGCAGTTCGATCAGCAGGCTCGCGTATTCGTCCGGCTTCGCAAGACGGCCTCGCTGCAGCCAGGAGCGGTTAGCGCCGCCATGCTGGCCGACGGGGGCATAGCAAGTGATCGTTCCGCGATCGTCCCACGTCTCGGTCGGGAAATAGGCGCAAAGCTCGCCCCTGAACTTGCGGAAGATGACGGGAAGCGTTTGAGCGGTTGTCATGGTCGTTTTCTCCGGTGCGTGTTTGTCGGTTGATCGGGCGCCGTCGACAGAATCAACGGCGCCGGCGTGCTATTCCGCGTTGAAGTCGTCGGCTATCTCTTGCCAGTCGACCAGGTTCAGGCACTCGCGGGCGGCGGTCTGCGAAAGCGTCTCGCCGTGCTGGCCGATAGCCATATCCGGCGTTCCATGCGGGAAGACTTCGCGACAGAAGGTTTCTGCGGTCTGCGGCGTGAACGGGCGCGCGGCGCGCATTGCGGTGTAGATGCCGTAGTCGTTGCTGATCCACAACGAAATGTTCCACGTCTCGTAGTTTTTCCAGCCCTGGTAGGTGGTCATGGTCGTATCCTTTTCGATGGTTTGTCGGTTGTGTCGTGTGGTGCGGGTGGCTGAAATCAACGGTTCAGGCGCGAATGGGCTGAGGTCCGTAGAAGCCGGAGCCGTTGCGGGTCGCGACTTCGCGACCGAGACGAATGATCGTCGAGCGATGGGTGCGCGTCGGGCGGTTCTTGTGCGCCAGATCGGAAAGGCGCGACACTTCGCGAGCCCAGTAACGAAGCTCGTTTTTCACATTCTCGGGAAAGTGGTCGCGGACGCAGCCGCTGATCTGTGCGCCATGGTCGCCGAAGGCTGCGAGAGATTCGGCAGCGAGGGCAGAATGAGCGCGAGACGCTGCGCAGGCCAATTCGAAGAATGCTTTGGAGCCGATGAAGCGAGGGTCATTGAGAAGCATGGTCGTTACTCCGGTTTGGTGATTGGTTCGACGTCGACGGAAACGACACGAACGGTTTTTCCCGTCGCACGGTCGATCAAGTCGCGACCGATTTTGCGTTCCTCGCCGATTGCCCAGTTTTCGGCGGCTGCAGCGCTGCGCGTGTCGTGGCGCTTCTGCGTGCCGTCGGCATAGGTCGTTATCACGGTATGCGTGAAGGGCTTTGCCAGCGCGGCGGCAATGCGTTCTTCTGCGGTCATTTCCGTTACTCCGTTTTCTCTGTATGTCGGAATATTGCGCTTCGATCGACAAGCTGTCAACACGCAAAATCAACAAAATCGACATCGTGCGAAAAGGGCGCTATTGTTCGAAGTAGATACGGCGCGTATGTGTTTGGGCGCTTAACTCAAAAATGGTTAATTCGTATGCCTCTCAAAAACGGTAGAATGACGAGGAAGGAAATCGGCTTTTCGGCCGCCATGGCCGCGACCGGCGATGCCGGCTATGCGGCCGCCAAGGTCGGCGCCAAGCAGCCGCTGTCTCGGGCGCATGAGATGCTACGCCGACCGGCGGTACAGGCCGAGATCCGCGCCCTGCAGCTTGCTAGGTTGCACAATGACCTGTTGCCGCTGGCGATCAACACGCTCGAGACGGCGCTAACCGATCCTGTCGTCCCATGGGGCAGCAAAATGGTGGCGTCAAAGATCGTCCTGGACCGCGTCTACGCGCCAGGCGAGGCCGGCGCCGGCAAGGATGCAAGCGAGATGACCGGCGACGAGCTCCAAACCGCCATCGATCGCCTGCGCCGGGAAGCGTCGGCGAGAGCGAAGCCGATCGTCGACGTCGAGCCGGTCGAGCAGCCCAAAACAGGCGCTTTTGACTAGCAAGCTTGCAAGACGCTACCATCGGCGCACGATAACTCGTTGATAGCATTGGCGAAACAACAGTATAAGTATTGCAGTTGGCGCGCTCGGAGCGGCCTCGTCGACGTGGCAGCGCCCTGGATCGAGGGTGGCGCGGGGCAGGGGCCGGCCCCCGGCACACTCCGAACGCGCGGGCCGAGAGCCCGGCGGACGCTGCTCCAAATTTTCAGCCCAAAAACCATTTCGGACGTCCTGTCCGTATCGACCGCACCGGCTGTTGCGTTTGTTGATCGGTCAACGTATGATCAACAAATCGCATAACCCCGCAGAGGAAGATTTTCATGCGCAACGAAAGCGAAGTCGAAGCCGAGATCCAGGCCAAGAACCTCAACGCCCCGCGGCTCACGCCCGCCCTGATCGACGAGCAGATCGTCAACGAAGCCTTCCATGTCTTTCCCGGAACCACTCTGACCGTCTGCGCGCTTACGCTGCGCAACGGGTTCCAGGTCGTCGGCGAGAGCGCAGCGGTCAGTCCCGCGAACTTCGACGCCGGGCTCGGCCGGAAGATCGCCCGCGACAACGCCCGGAACAAGATTTGGGCGCTCGAGGGCTATCTGCTGCGGTCGAAGCTCGCGGCCACGATCTGAGGGAAGGCCGACGCCATGTGGCTCGTCATCGGAATCATTCTTGGCATCATCGTCGGCGCGGCACTGGCTGCCTGGCTCATCAGCGAAGCGATTGCCGACGCCATCGGCCGCGGCCTGAACTGGTAGTCCGCCGTGATCACTTTCTCCCCGCTCGCCGCCTACGGCATCCGTTTTCACGGCAAAATGTGGCTGAAAATGTCGAAATTGGCTCGAATCGGCGCTGAAGCGTATGGCTGGCGGCCCTATTCGTGGACCAGCAAGCCCGAAGACGCCGAAAAATGGTGTTCGAAGACTGCGGCGACACATTTTGCGGAGCGGCATTGCCGCGGCCCGTTTGAAGTGGCCGATTTCACGGCCAAATCGCCCGGTGTTGACCAGATCGCTTGACAATCAACGCGCGATCAACGTAAATCAGCGTGCAGATCGTCCTCCCCGACTTGCTGCACCCCAGGCGCACTTGGTCGTCGCCTTCTGACCGCCGGAAGTTCCTCGCTTCCGGCGGTTTGCGTATGGGCCGGTTGTTGATTATAGTCGATCTACAAAATCAACGAGGCCGACGCCGTGGCGAATCCCGACAAACCCGTCATCGACTACAGCTACACCGGCTTTCAGCAGGAACAGCAGGATTTCCCGTTCCCGGGCACCCAGCTTGACAACGATCTCCAGAATCTCGTCACCAGCATCGACGAAACGATCGACGCGCTGGCCGACGTGCGGCGGTCTGACGGCGCGCTGCCGAATGCGAAGGTCACGGTCGATAGCCTGTCGCCCGACGTGCTGGCGCTGCTGCGCGGCGACGGCCCAACTGGCCCCACGGGGCCGACCGGGCCTACAGGCGTCGGTGCGACCGGCCCGACGGGCCTGACCGGCGCCACGGGGCCGTCTGGCGTCGCGGGCGCGGCCGGAGCGACGGGCGCAACTGGTCCGGCGGGAACGAACGGCAGCAACGGTGCGGTCGGCGCCACGGGGCCGACCGGTGTCACGGGTCCAACAGGCCCGACGGGCGTCGGCGCGACGGGCGTCACGGGACCGACCGGCATCACCGGGGCCACAGGGCCGACTGGCATCACGGGACCGACCGGCGCGACCGGACCCGACACCGTCAACACCGTGCTCACGACGCGCGGCGACGTTCTGTTCCGCAACGCCACCACGGCCGCAAGGCTGGCCGCGTCAACGGCCGGCTATCTGCTCCAGACCAACGGCGCGGGCGCCGACCCGGCATGGGCCGGTTTTCTGCAAGCCGGCACCAGTGCGGTAACGCGGACCTGGCAGACCAAGGCGCGGGAGATCATCAGCGTCAAGGACTTTGGCGCAACCGGCGACGGCACAACCGACGATAGCGCGGCTATAGCTTTGGCCGAGACGTATCGAGCGTCGGTCGGCGGCGAATTGATATTCCCTCCAGGCACATACCTTTACGGCGGTCAGGCGATCAACCGCGCCAACGGCGGCGGTTGGCGCGGTGTCGGGGAGTGCAAGTTCATCCCGACAGCCAACAGCCTCGTCATGATCGACATCACCGGGGCGGTGATCTCTGCCGCATCGCCGATCCCGTTCTCGGTCAAGGGCATTCACTTCGCAGCCAACAGCAAGACAGGCATCACCTGTATTCGTGAGACTGCGCCCTACTTCACGTCATTGAGCGGCCTAATCTTTACGGGCGACCTGTCCTACGCGGTCATCTTCACTGGCGGCTCGGGCAGTCAGACAGGCTGGATCAATATCGACGACATTCACCAGCGCGGCGCGGCGACATGGTTGTTCCGGGGCGTTGACGACAGTCACTACATCTTCAATGTGAACGTCAGCAACTTCAACCAGCAAGGTACGGGCGCGGCGACATGGGCGGTCAGCCAGTTGTTCTCGCTGACCCGTGCGGTCAGCGTCCTGCTCAACAACATCAACGCCGCGTCGCTTGACGGGCAGGCTATCGGCGTCTCCATGGCTGGCGATTGTCAGGGCGTTTTCATCGACAACGTGATCATCGGTTTCCCAACGACTGGGGTACTTGCTCAGGTCGGAACGGACACGCTTATCCCGGCCTACGTCTACATCACTAACTGTGGCATGGATCAGCCGACCGGCGCCGGCTATGATATCAACGGCCGAACATGGCTGATGTCCAACATCAACGCCACGAACGGCCGGGACCGCAGCAGCACCGGGGCTGGTATGCGCTTGCGGGCCACGGCAACCGACATCAGCGTGAATGGCGCTCTCATCGCCTATATGAACAACGATGGCCTGCTGGTCGACACCGGTGCGAAGAAGGTGCGCATCTCCGGGCTTTGTTCAGAAAACAACAACCAGATCGCCGGCAGCAACAAGGAAGTCCAGCTTAACGCTTGCTCGTTTACGGACGTCAAACTGTTCGGGAAGAACGTCATTGGTTCGGCCGGCGTTGCCGCGACAGGCCAGCGGCTGATCAATGGCGTCACGTCGCCCGCAGTGTCGCTCAACAACACGCCCGCATCAACGACTGCGGTGACGACGGCTGAAGACCTGATGACCTACAGCATTCCCGCTGCGGCGCTTCAGGTCGGCCAGCGCGTTCGTGTGCGGGCGTGGGGCACGACCGCCGCCAACGCCAATACCAAGACCGGGCGGCTGTTCTTCGGCTCGACCAATATGGGAGGCTGGACTGGGACGTTGAACGCGACCGGGTGGGAGGTAAGCGCCGAAATAGACATAACCGGAGCTTCGGCCGAGTCTTACATTCGCCGATCACTCACAACCAGTATTCAGGTAGCTAGCGGCACCGCAACTGAGGCGACCAGCGGCGCGATCGTCGCGAAGTTCCAGGGGCAGAACGGCACGGCGAGCGCCGGCGACATCACCTGTAACGGACTTGAAATTGAGATACTGGACTGAAATCGCGCCGCAGTCTTCGGACCGTTTCCATGTTGGCCGTTGGATCGAAAGCCGTCTCGCAAAAGCGCGCCAGTCCGGCCAAGAGTAAATCCCGTTGAGACGCAGTCTCGATCCTCGCCATGACTTTTGATAAATTGCGAGCGCCGCCAATTTTCAACACTCCGTCGGTTTCGCCAAGCCCGGCATAAGCCGCCTCGTCTGGAAGGACCGGAACCGCGCCAAGGTAGTGCGAAACTAAAACCGCGTTGGCGGTCTTGTATTTTACGTTTTGGCTGTTTCCCTTCGGATGCACGGCGGCATGAAGTTCAAGCGCTTGCCATTCGGCGATGAATTCCCGAAAATCGTGGTGGAAAGGAACGGTGACAAGTCGGAGCCCGTCACAATCGATCTGCTCACGGATCTTTTCGACATGCGGCGCGGCGAATAGTGTGACAGGCCATCTCTCGGCAATGCTCTTGAGCGCCGGCAGTACATCGTCCTTGAATGCTTCGGCACGGAACGCACCGCCAAAGAAACCGACGCGAAGATCATCAGTAGGAGCAGAACGGATCGGGGTGATCGTCCGGTCGGATACCGCGCTAAAGGGCAGGATTGTAGGGTGATAGGGCCGAAAGAACTCCGTCAACGCCCGTGAGGCGGATAAGATGCCATCAATCTTTGCCAGCGTTTCCTTGAATATTGGCTGGGCGTAGGGCCTGAATATTTCGTTGTCGACGGGATTGGCCTGCTTCTCTCCGGCGAGAGTAACGAAGTTGTCGTCAATCAGAAGATAGACCGGCTTGCCTCTGATTTGGGCCTGTTCGAACGCCTCCTTGTACGCGGGCATGAACAGATGCCTCACGAAAATAAGAACGTCGCAGTCGTCCATCGCGGATGCGTCGCGCTTATACGGGTCGATGAACCGGAAGGTGATTTTCGGATCAAGCCCAGACAAACCGTCAAAGCAAAGGGCCGTGGTTGCGCTCGTGTTGGAAATCACCCCGACTAGCATCGGCGGTTCGATGCCCTCCCAATACCCATTGTTCATTGGTCGCCCCTTTGATCCTGTCGGCTTTAGCACAGCAGCGCGGAGCGCTTCAACTTCAGCGTGACGGCTTCGTGCCGATCCTGTAGATTACGTCGATCAACAAGGACGACCAAAATGCGCTTTCACGTAATCGGCTTGCCGCACACGCACGTCACCGACGCCTTCAGTTCTTGTGCTTTTACAAATAAGGTCGCTAATTTCTGCCGGATGATGAAAGGCCGCGGGCACACGGTTTTTCTCTACGCCGGCGAGCAGAACACCGCGCCGTGCGACGAACACATCGTCTGCATCGACGAGGCCACGCGCGCCGCCCATGTCGGGGTAGGGCACTACACTGCGCCGGCATGGGACATCGCGTCTCCGGCTTGGCGGATGTTCAACGGCAACGCCGCCGCCGCCATCCGGCAACGGGCCGAAAAGACGGATTTCGTCTGCGTCATCGGCGGGCTGGCGCACAAGCCGATCGCCGACGCGCTGCCCGACATGCTGACGGTCGAGTTCGGCGTCGGCTACGGCGGCACGTTCGCGCAGTTCCGCGTCTTCGAAAGCCACGCCTGGCGGCACATGCACTACGGCGCGGCGAGCGGCGGCGACCCCTGCGCGGCGGATGGCCGCTGGTTCGACACGGTCATTCCGGGCTACCTCGAGCCGGAAAAGTTCCCGTTCAGCGACGACAAGGACGATTACTGCCTCTATGTCGGCCGGCTGATCGACCGCAAAGGCTACAAGATCGCCCAGGACGTTTGCGAAGACATGGGCGTGCGGCTGATTCTGGCCGGGCCGGGCGCGCACACCGGCTATGGCGAATATGCCGGCGTCGTCGGCCCGGAGGAACGCGGCAGGCTGATGGCCGGAGCTCGGGCGGTCTTCGTGCCGACGATCTACGTCGAACCGTTCGGAAACGTCGCTGTCGAAGCCATGGCGTGCGGAACGCCCGTGTTGTCGACCGATTGGGGCGCCATGACGGAAACCGTGATTGACGGCGTCACCGGGTTCCGCTGCTGCACGTTCGGCGAGTTCCGGCGGGGCGTCGAGAACGCCCCCACGCTGGATCCGCAGACCATCCGCGATCACGCCGTCAGCAACTATTCGCTCGACGTCGTCGGTGCCAAATACGAGCGCTATTTCGAGCGGCTGACGCATCTTTTCAGCGGCGGTTGGTATGAGGGCTGCCTTACTAGACGCTGAACTGTTGATTGTGTAGATTACGTCGATCAACAAATCGGGCGTAATCCGCATGAGCGATCCGAATCCATTCGTGCCCGGTTTCAGTTACTCGGGTTTCCAGGCCACCGATCCGGCCTCGCCGCTACCGGCCGCACAGGTCGACAACGACTTCGCCAACGTGGCCGAATCCACGACTGAACTCGCCAACGCCATCAAGGACGTTCGCCGCGCCGATGGCGCGCTGCCGAACGGCAAGGTCACGCTGCTCAGTCTCGCACCGGAAGTCACGGCCAAGCTTGGCGCCACGGGGCCAACCGGCGCCACGGGTCCAACCGGCCCGACAGGCGCCGCATCGTTTGTCGCCGGCCCCACGGGTCCGACCGGCCCGACGGGACCGACAGGTGCGGGCGTCACGGGGCCGACAGGACCCACGGGACCGACGGGCGTCACCGGCGCCACAGGCCCATCAGGGGCGAGCATCAACATCAAGGGCACGGTTGCCACCGTCGGCGCGCTGCCGGGCGGTGCGACGGCCGGCGACGCCTACAAGGTCATTGCCGACAACCATCTCTACGTCTGGAGCGGATCCGCGTGGATCGATCTCGGCGTCTTCACCGGCCCGACGGGCGCGACCGGCGCTACGGGTCCAACCGGCGCTGGCGTAGCCGGCGCCACGGGCGTAACGGGGCCGACCGGCGTCACCGGCGGTGCCGGCGCGACCGGCCCAACCGGTCTGACAGGCGCAACGGGACCGACCGGCGTTACCGGCGCAACCGGCCCGACGGGCGTAACCGGCGGTGTCGGCGCAACCGGTGCTACCGGCGTCACCGGCGCAACGGGACCGACCGGCGTCACCGGCGCAACGGGTCCGACAGGTCCGACGACAATCCCTCAGAATTCCAAAAGTGCCGACTACACGCTGGTTATCGGCGACGCCGGCCAGCACATCTTCCACCCATCGGCCGATACGACGGCGCGCACATGGACGATCCCGGCGAACGCCAGCGTGGCGTATCCGGTCGGCACGGCCATTACCTTCGTCAACCAGAATGGCGCGGGCGTCATCACGATCGCCATCACGAGCGACACGATGCGTCTGGCCGGCGCGGGCACGACCGGCAGCCGCACGCTTGCGGCCAACGGCATCGCGACGGCGCTGAAGCTTACAAGCACGGAATGGATCATCTCCGGCACGGGGCTGACCTGACGTGGCTAACGTTGCGCAACAGGCGTTGCTCGCCACCACCATTAATCCGGCGACCGTGAGCTACATCGGCTTCACATCAATTTCGTTCAATTCCGGCGGAAATTGTTCCGTCTCGGGTGTGTCGATCGGAGCAGCGGCAGCAAACCGCCGCGTCTACATGATCGTCCACTGGCTCAAATCGAGTTCGCCAGCGGCGACGCTCAATTCAGCGACGATAGGCGGCGTCGCGGCGGACATCCACGCGCAGAATAAGGGCGCCGTCGGCTCGCTTGGCGTCGGGGTTGCCATCATCTCGGCATTGGTCCCGACCGGGACGACAGCGAATGTGACGCTCACGTTCTCGTCGGGAACAACTCCGTGGATAGCGACATATCGCGCCATTGGCGTTGTTTCCAGCACACCCGGCGGCGCGATTTCAACATACGCAAGTGCGGTCAACCCCTACAGCGGCACGATAAACGTATCGGGGCAGGGGATACTTCTGCTTGCCGGCACGCTGTATTCGGACGCCTCCAGCTACTCCGTGGGCGGTGCGACCGAAGACTACGCCAGCACCATCAGCGGCAACATTCAGTCAGTGGGCGCGTCGCTCAATGTGGCGACGAGCGAGCTAAATCACGCCGTCAGCATCACTAGGGTCGGCGGGGCAGGATCTGTCTTCACCGGGCCGATCGTCGCCGCGGCATTCAGGTAGGAAAATCATGGCAATCTCTCGCGAAAAAGCCTCTCTCGCCAAAGTGCTCGTGCATGAAGGCGGATATAGTAACCACCCGGCAGACCCCGGCGGGGCCACGATGAAGGGCGTGACGCAGCGCGTCTACGACGCCTATCGGAAGGGCAAGGGCCTCGCAACGCGGTCGGTCAAGAGTATCACGCCCGACGAAGTGGCCGACATCTACGATCGTCAGTATTGGGACGCCGTGAAGGGCGATCTGTTGCCCGACGGCGTCGATTATGTGGTCTTCGACGGCGCTGTCAATTCCGGTCCCGGACGCTCCATCATGTGGCTGCAACAGGCCCTGCGCCCGGCCTACACCGGTCGCATCGACGGCGTGCTTGGCGTCGGCACCCTGGCCGCTCTCAAGGCCGACAACAACAATGACGCGCTGATCGATCGCATCTGCAACGCGCGCATGGCCTTCCTCAAGCGTCTCAGCACTTTCGCCACTTTTGGCCGTGGCTGGACCGCTCGTGTCGCCGAAGTCCGCTCGATCGGTCAGGCATGGGCAACCGGTCAGGTGCCGCAAACCGCCAGCTTCTATGACGGCGGCCAGGCGAAGGCCTTTGTCGAAGATGCCGAGGCGCCGCCCTCGACCGCGCCGGCCGACGCGGCGATCGGCGCCGGCATTGGCAGCGGCGGCATCGCCGGCACGCTGCAGGATCTCCAGAACCAGCTTTCCCCGATGTCCTACGGCAGCGAATTCATCATGCGGGTGGTTCTCGTGCTTGCCGTCATCAGCGCCGTGCTGTTACTCGGCGGCGCTGGCTACCGCTGGTACGCCAACCGGAAGGCCAAGCACCTCGCTGCAGCGCTCGGCACGGTGCCGGCATGAGCGAGGTCAAGACAGAGCCGGTTGCGGCGCAATTGGTAGACAGCATCCTCGACGGTCCTGCCGGCAGCATCAAATTCTACGATGCCGAGGGGAATTCGCCGTCTGGCTTTCATTTCCAGTGCCCTTGCGGGTGCGGAGACATCGGCGCTGTCAAAGTGGCCGGTCCCGGGGCATGGACGTTCTGGAACGGCTCGCGTGACAAACCGACAGTCAGGGAATCGGTGGCGCTCGCGACAAATGGAAAGCCGCACTGGCACGGCTACCTTACCGTCGGCATCTGGAGGTCATGCTGATGCTCGAGCTCCTAGCCATCGCCCTGAAGAACTGGAAGGTGGTCGCGCTCGCCGCGCTCATCGCAGCCGTGCCGGCCGGCTATCTGCTCGGGCATTGGAACGGTGATTCCCAAGGTTACAGCCGCCGCGTCGCTGAAGTAGCGGCGGCCGATGTCAAAGCCGAACTGGAAAGGAAAGGCGACAATGCGAAACTTCAGGGCATGTCCGATTTTGATCTGTGCGTTGCTGGCCTTCGCGGCAACGGGATGCCAGTCGACGCCTGCGACCAGCTGCGCGGGCTTCCTGCAAAGCAGCCTTAGCCCGGCCGGCACCGTCGCGCTGATCGGCGTCGACCGGCCCGGCTACGAGCGCGTTATCGGCAATGACCGTAACGGTCAGCGCCGCAATTGCTGGAAATAGCAGGGCGCAGGGCGGCAGACGATGGTGGATGAAAACATGGATAGCGGCGATCTTCGCGCGCGTGTGGTGGCTCTCGAAAATTGGCGCGTACAACGCGACATCGAGAGCGCTCGCCACGATGAGAAGTGGAAGCACATGGAAGACAAGATCAGCGGCGTAAGCGTAAAGGTCGACAAGATTTCGAGCGATCTGTCGCGAATCATGTGGCTGATCCTCTCCGGCATAATTCTGGCCATCGTAGCCTTTCTGGTGAAGGGCGGGTTCGCGACCTGATGCCTCACGCCGGCAGCATCAATCCAAAAACAGGCAAGCGGTATAACTTCGTCGACCCGCGCCAGGAAGAACGCGATCTGCACGCAATCGAGAAGGACATCGCCCTTCTGGAGCGGCAGAAGATGGCGCTGGAGGCCCGCGACAACCTCTTGACGTACACGCACTTCACGATGCCGGACCCCGAAGCTCCGAATGACGTGCATCGGTCCAGATATCAAGCTGCACGGTTTCACGAACTTATCGCTGAAGTTTTCGACGAGTTCTACGGCGGCACGCTGCGGTTGGACAGCGGAGCACCTTGCACGCAGTTGATTTTTGTGATGCCGCCCCGCCACGGCAAGACCGAGATGGCAACGAAACGCGCCGCAGCAAAATACAGCGGCAACAATCCGAGCCACAATGTGGCGGTCGCGTCCTATTCCGACACCATGGCTGAAGACATGGGCGCGGATACACGGGCGATTCTAACCACGGCGCAGCATAAACAGGTCTTCCCAACATACCGCCTCCGGCGAGGCGGGTCTGCGAAATCCAATATTCAGACGGAACAGGGTGGGCGACTTGTCTTCGTTGGCCGCGGCGGGGCTCTGACCGGCCGTGGCGCCCATCTGCTCTTAATAGACGACATCTTCAAGGATCATGAAGAAGCACGTTCGTCGACAATCCGAGATCAGGCGTGGAATTGGTTCACCAAAGTCGCGATGACCCGAAGGATGGGCCGCAAATTGGTTGTCGTGACGATGACCCGCTGGCATTCCGACGACGTGATCGGGCGCCTGACGGACCCGGAAAACCCGCATTACAACGCAATCGAATCTTCAAAATGGAAGATCATACGCCTGCCGGCGATTGCGGAGGAAGATGATCCGCTCGGCCGCGAGCCCGGCGAACCGTTGTGGCCGAACGGCCCCGACAAATTCGATCTCGATTTCCTGCAAAGCCAGCAGCGGCTCGATCCGCTCGGCTTCTCGGCGCTCTACCAGCAGAGCCCTACCGTGGCCGACGGCGTTCTGTTCCAGCGCGAAACCATCCAGTATTACTCGCCTGACCAATTGCCGGACCAATTGCGGTTCTATTGCGCCAGCGATCACGCGGTCAAAGAGAAGCAACGCAATGACCCCTCGTGTTTCCTGAAGGTCGGCGTCGACAGGCAGGATAACATCTACATTATCGACTGCATCTGGCGCCGCATGGCCACCGACAAGGCGGTTGAAGCGATGCTGGCGATGGGCGGCGGGAATATGCGTCCCCTGCTGTGGTGGGCGGAAAACGGCCACATCTCAGGGTCGATAGGACCATTTCTGCGCAAGCGAATGCAGGAGACGCGCACGTACATCAACATCGTTGAAGTGACGCCTAAGGAAGATAAGGCGCAACGCGCGCAGTCGATCGCCGCCCGTGTCGCCATGGGCAAGGTCTACTGGCCGAAAGTGTCCTGGTGGACGGAAAAGTCCATCAACGAACTGATGGCGTTTCCGAATGGCACGCGAGATGACTTTGTCGATGCGCTCGCGTATATTGGCCTTGGTTTGCAGAGCCAGTTCGGCCCGTCGGCAGCGCCGGCCAAGCCAAAACCCGCCGAAGGCACCTTCGGTTGGCTAAAGCGAAATGATGAATGGGCCGAAGCGCGGAAACGCGCCGCTTCGGCAGGAGGCTTTGGTTGATTATGGCGGATTACGGCAGTCAACAAATCGACAATCCCGACCCGAACGGCACCGATCCCGCGGCGGCGAACGCCGATGCACAGGTGCCGATGACCGACGCCGACAAGGCGCTGGTGAAGAAAATCCAGTCCAAGGTCAAAGCCGATCGGAAGTATCACGAGAAGGCTTTCGAGAAGATGCGCGAAGACATGTACATGGCGCGTCATGGCCGCACGAAAGAGTACACCGACGCCAACTACACGGCCAATCTCTGCGGGCGGCACGTCAAGCAGAAAACGGCCTCACTCTACGCCAAGAACCCGAAGGCCGTCGCGCGCCGCCGTGAGACGATCGATTTCACCGTGTGGGACGAAAACCCGAAGTCGCTGCAACTGGCGATGCAGACGATCCAGACCGCGACGACGATGCTGGCGCCGCCGACCGATCCGGCGACCGGCCAGCCCGCGATCGATCCGACGACGGGCGGCCCGGTGCAGCCGCAGATGCCGCCCGAATACCAGCAGGCGTTCGCCACGGCGCAGGCGACGCTCGCCGATTTTCAGCAGGGAATGCAGAAGCGCACGCAGATCCAGAAGCTGGGCAAGACGCTCGAAATCCTGTTCGCCCAGGCGCTGCGCGAGCAGAAGCCGGTAGATTTCAAGACCGGAGCCAAGCAGCTTGTGCGTCGCACGACCGTTACCGGCGTCGGCTACGTCGAACTCGGCTTTCAGCGCGAGTACGGGCCGCGCCCGGCTATGATGGAGAAGCTGGCCGACTTCCGCGCCCGGCTCGATCATCTGCGGCGCTTGGCGGAAGAAACGACAGACCCTGAAGACCAGATTTTCCCCGACGATCCCGAAATCGCCGAACTGGCGGCCTCGATCGCGGCGCTCCAGAGCGAGCCGGAAGTGGTGATTCGCGAGGGCCTGATCGTCGATTTCCCGCAGTCCACGAAGGTCATCCCCGACAAGCTGTGCCAGAACCTCGTCGGCTTCGTCGGCGCTCGCCACGTCACCATTCAGTACATGTACACCTGTGACGAGGTCGAGGAAGTGTTCGGCGTCGATCTGGAAAAGGGTTACACCGGCTATCAGCAGGACGGCAAGTCGAGCGAGCAGGAAGACCGCCCGGCGACCCGCGTCGAGCCGGAAGAAGGGTCAAGCTACGCGCCGGCCGGTAAAGGCAACGGCCTCGTCTGCGTCTGGAAGCACTACGACAAGGCCGCTGGCCTCGTCTACTACATCGCCGACGGCTACCCGAACTGGCTGCGCCCGCCGGCCGCGCCCGACGTTTTCGTCGAGGATTTCTGGCCGCTCTACGCGCTGACCTTCAACGAAGTCGAGAGCGAGGAAGAACTGTTCCCGCCGTCCGACGTGCGGCTGATGCGCGACCAGCAGATGGATTACAACCGCTCCCGCCAGGGTATGCGCGAGCACCGCAAGGCGGCGCGGCCACGCTGGGGCTATGCGAACGGCGCGATCGAGGAAGAAGACGCCAAGAAACTGGCGACGATGGAACCCTTCGACGCCACCGGATTCAATCTCCAAGCCGGGCAAAAGCTGGCCGACGTGCTGGAGCCGATCCCGGTCCCCGGCGTCGACCCGAATCTCTACGAGACGAACCAGCTTTTCACCGACATTCAGATGGTTGTCGGGTCGTCCGAAGCGCAGTTCGGCGGCACGGCCAAGGCCACCGCGACGGAGAGCTCCATCGCCGCGAATGCGTCGGCATCATCCGACGGGTCCAGCATCGACGATCTCGACGCATTCCTGACGGTCGTTGCGCGGGCATCCGGCCAGATCCTGCTCAAAGAGATGTCACAGGAACAGGTCATGGCGATCTGCGGCCCCGGCGCCGTCTGGCCGCATATGACGCTCGCCGAGATCGCCGACGAAATCTACCTCGAGGTCGAAGCGGGTTCGACGGGCAAACCAAACCAGGCCGTCGAGATCAACAACTGGAAGGAAATGCTGCCCTTCCTGATCCAGATGCCCGGCATCTCGCCGAACTGGCTCGCCAGGGAGACGGTTCGCCGGCTCGACGACAACGCGGATCTCACGGAAGCGCTGTCGGCCGACATGCCGTCGATCATGGCGCAGAACGGTCTTGCGCAGATTTCGACGGGCAATCCGGCCACCGACCCGAACGCGCAGGGCGGGCAGGGTGTGAACAATGCCCCGAAGCAAGGGAGCCAGACCGCAGGCAGCGGCCCGGCTTTTGGCAGCAACCAGACGTAGATTTTGTTGGCTCCTATTGTCAACAAAATCAACAACGTGTAATTTACGGTCGAACACAGGAGAAACTTCGTGCCCGATCTGGACACAAACGCCGCAGAGATCGACAAGGTCGAACCGGCACTGGACGCAGCGGATGCCTCGAAAGAGGTCGAACAATCCGCAGACGCGAGTTCGTCCACCGCGACCGACGCCAAAACAGCCGATAGCAAGGACACCCTGTCCGTCGTCCGCGATGTGGTCGACGCCAGGTCCGACGCCCCGGCGGCCTCGTCAGCCGACAGCGCAGAAGCCGATCCGAAGACCGGCGCTGCTTCCACGAAGGAACCGGACAACGAGAATTTCACCGATGTCCCGTTCCACAAGCACCCACGGTTTCAACACGTCGTCTCCGAACTGAAGACGGCGCAGATCGACCAGCAGCGGTATCGGAACGTCGAGAACTACCTCGCCGAGCAGGGATTGGATGGCGACGAAGCCGCCGGCCTCCTGCGCATTGGCGGGCTGATCAAGACGAACCCCGCCGAAGCCTGGAAGGCGATGAAGCCGGTGGTGGAAAAGGTTCTGATCGCGGCGGGCGAACTGCTGCCGGAGGATCTGAAAGCCATGGTGGCGGCGGGCGAGATGAAGCCCGAAGTCGCACTGGAAGTCAGCCGCTCCCGTGCAGCCGTTCAATCGACGCAGGCCCGAGTAGCCTTCGACCAGCAGCGCAGCGAAAGCAGCCGGCAGATCGAAGCCCGCAACTCGATCCTTGGAACCGTTTCGTCGTGGGAAGCAGAGCGGAAACTTCGCGACCCGAACTTCGACGCGAAACAGCCTGCCCTCCAGCGCGAGATCGCTTGGCTGCAGACGAAGGATGGCCGCCCCAACACGCCCGACGGCGTGAAGGCGCAGCTTCAGAAAGCCTACGACACCGTGTCGGCGGCCTATGTCGCACCGGCTCCCGTTCGTCAGCAGCGTCCGGCGATCCGCCCTGTCACGGGCGGGCAAGTCAACGGAAGTGTTCGCCCCGAGATCAAGAACACCTTGGACGCTGTCCAGGCGGTGATCGCTCGTAGGGCGGGCTGACAAGGAATATTGCCATGCCTTTCACGGCTGACGAACTCTCTGACATCAACAACATGGCTCTGGAAACCTACCTCGACAAAGGTATGGTCTTCAAGCAGGACGTAGCCAACAAGCCGATGCTGCAGGCGTTCCAGGACGCCGCCGGCAGCTTCACCACGGGCAAGGATAACGTCTCCTTCCTCGTCGGTTCCGGCTATGGCGGCGGCACGCTCGCCGGTTTCACCGGCGACGATCAGCTTTCCCACTACAACCCGACCGGGTCGGTGCGCTTCCGTATGCCGTGGAAGGAACACTATCTCGGCATGGTCGTGACGCAGACCGAGCTCAAATACGACGGTATCGACATCGTCGAAACCGGTTCGAAGCAGACCCCGAGCGACATGTCGGGCCGCGAAGCCCAGGCACTCGCCAACATCTTCGACGAGAAGAACGAAAAGCTCGGCGCCGACTACAACTTCTCGCTCGATCGCCTGATTCACGGCGACGGCACGACCGACGTGAAAGCGTTGGCCGGCATCCGCGCCTTCATCCTCGACAACCCGTTCATCGGCACGACCGGCGGCATCAACCGCGTCGCGAATACGTGGTGGCGCAATGACGCCATGACGGCGGCTGCGGCGGGCTCCGGCGGTCTGAACAAGATCACGTCGGCCTCGACTGGCGGCGGCGTGCTGATCACGGCGCTGGATACGGCGCTGCGCCGTCGGCAGAAGTACGCCAACGGCCAGACCAAGACCCGCTACTTCTGCGGCTCGGACTTCCAGGACGCCTACAAGGCCGAGATGCGCGCCAACGGCTACTACACGCAGACCGGCTGGAAGTCGGAACGCCCCGACGGCGCGATGCTGTCCCCGGCCCATGCCGGCGTCGATCTCGAATGGGATCCGACGATGGACGATCTCGGCCGGTCGAAGTTCTGCTACGCCCTCGACGTCGGCAAGCGCGGCCTGCGCCTGCTCTACGCCGACGGCAACAAGTACAAGAAGCACAACCCGGCACGGCCGTATGACCGCATGGTCATGTACAACGGCATCTCCATGACCGGAGTGATGGTCGCCCGCCAGCTTAACACTTCGGGCGTCTACGAAATCAACTGATCCGGCTGGACGGGGCGCTGAAACGCCCCGTCCTCGCCGCACTCTCATGGAGATACGGAAATGAGCTCTCTCGGAATTGTTACTGCGGTTCTCGCATCCGACGTGGCCGATGACGGCACCGTCGCAGTCGCTTATCCGACCGGCCAGACCAAGCTCACGCTCACTGGTAGCGTCGGGGGCGATCTGACCATCAACGACGGCGCCGGCGGCATCTTCGAACAGGCCGATCCCGGCTTCTCGGTCAGCTACGGCGCGTCGACGATCACCATCACCAACCTGTCCGGCCTGACATGGCCGTCGGGCGCGACCTTGCGGCTGTCGCTCGGCACCGTGCCGCGCAACGGCTCCTACAACCTGACGGTTGGCGGCGCCGACGGCCAGGCAAACGGGCCGTCGCTCCGCACGGTCGAACTGACCGCGACCGGTGCCATTCCCGCTGGCACCCAGGCGACTGAACTGAACCATGCGTCGGTGATCATCGCCGCGACCTACGCGGTCGAGCCGAACACCGTCCGCATCTTCAAGGACACGTCGGCCACCGGCACCGCGGCGCACACCGTCACGCTGACGGGCGGCACGTTCGATGGCACTCACACGATCGCCACGTTCAACCTCCGTGACGACTTCATCATGATCGCCTTCGACAGCGCGGGCCGCGGTTCGGTCATCGTCAACGTCGGCTCGGTCGCCCTTTCGTAATCGATTCCGGCGGGGTTTCGACCCCGCCGATCATCTTCAAACCAGGAGACGACCTGTGCAAACTGCAAACGTTATGGTTCACATTGGCGGCGACAGCGGGACCATCGTCCCGAAGTACGCCATTACCGCATCCGAAATCGCCGTTCTGCGCGCCATCCACGGCGCCGAATCGATCACGGAGATCGAGCCGACAGAAGACGTCAAACGGAGCGACCGCGACGAGATCGTCCGGCTCAACGAAATTTACGGCCGCGCCAAGACGCAAGGCCCGAACGGCGATGTCGGCATCGTCGCCTCGCTGTTCCCTGGCGCCGCAGCGCGCGCCTTCCAGACGCTCGACGAACTCTACATCGAAGAAGACTTCTACAAGGCAACCGGCCGCGTGAAGCCGGAGCCTGCGAAGGCCGCACCAAAGGCGGCCAAGGCGAAGAAATCCGACAAGGACGACGCTGATCCCGAGCCGAATCCCGCCGACGTCGAGGCCGCATTGGCCGCGGAAGACAAGCTGTTCGACTGAAGGTAACTCATGCGCGGAACCACGCTCGTAAAGCTGCTGGACGACTTGCGGGCGGAAGCCCGCTTGTCGCTCAATCCCGCGCACAACGCGCAGAACCGGCCACTTCAGGTCAAGGCGCTACAGCGCGAGCAAGAGCGGCTGTGGGAAGACTTCGATTGGCCGCATCTGCGCATCTATCCGCAGGCCCAGGTCCAGGCAGGCCAGCGCTATTATGAGACGCCGGAAAACATGAACATCGAGCGCATCGAGCGCATCGAAATCTTCCTGAACGGCGATTGGGTCAAGCTGTCACCCGGCATCGACGCACAACACTATTCCATCTGGAACAGCGATCTAGACGCCCGCAGTTGGCCGCCGCGCCGCTGGCAGTTCAACGAAGACGGCGATATCGAACTGTGGCCGATTCCCGACACGAACGCGGACGCGACATCGCGTGACGGTTATCTGCGCTTCACGGGCATCCGCGATCTGAACCCGCTCGTCGCCGACGATGACAGGGCCGATCTCGACGACATCATGCTCGTCGGCTACTGCGCCGCCAAGATCCTCGCCGCTTCCGGGGCCAAGGACGCCAAGCTGACGCTCGACGCGGCGAATGCCCGCTACGCGAAGCTGCGCGGTCGGCTAACACCGCGCCGCGAGTTCAAGATGTTCGGCATCGGTGCGCCCGCACGCACGCGCGAGATCGTCATCACGCGATACCGCCCGCCGAGATCCTGACATGAGTAAACCAATCCTTTGCCTCGATTTTGACGGCGTCATCCACAGCTACACGAGCGGGTGGAAAGGCGCGGCGGTTATCCCCGATGAGCCGGTACCGGGCGCGATGCGATTCATTTGGGACGCGAGTGAGCATTTCACGATCGCCATTTTTTCATCGCGATCAAATCAGCCAGGCGGGCTCAACGCCATGGTCCGTTGGCTGCGCCTCAATTTCCGAAGGCATTGGGCCGCAGATCGCACGCGGGCTGATGACATTTTCTACGAGATTCTGTGGCCGAAAGAGAAGCCGCCCGCGTTCATCACTATCGACGACCGCGCCATTACCTTCAACGGGACGTGGCCGGCGATCGAAACGATCACGGCATTTCGACCCTGGAACAAGCGGTGATCCATGGGCCAAATATGGATCAAGGAATTTACTGGCGGCCTTGACGCCCGACGCATGGTCGAAACCACGCCCGGCGGCGTCCTCATTCAGGGCAGCGACGGCCACATCACGCGCGGCGGTGAATTCGAGAAACGCGCCGCGTTCGTTTCGGCCTACTCCCTTCCAGCCAACACAAAGGGTCTGGCGTTCACGCGCACGGGCCTTGCCGTCTTCGGCAGCGGCGTCGATCCTGGCGTGCCCGCCGGCGTGACCTACCAGCGCCTGCAGCACCCCGACGGCGTATCGACCCTACTCAGCGTCCCGTCGTTCGATCTCTACGCCGGCAAGATTTACGCGGTCGGCGTCTTCTCCGACGGCAGCCGCCAGCATTTCTACGACGGCGTGCGTGTCGACGACTGGTTCGACGGCCGCGCGCGGGCGTCGTTCCGAGTGACCGCCGGCGACGGCACCGGGCCGTCGACCATCTCGGGCATCACCGTGGACGGCGTTGCGATCATTTCCGGCGCGGTCAATTGGACAACCAGCAACGCAGCCACGGCAACGACCGTCGCTGCGGCCATCAACAGCGCCACGACGACGCCGGAATACACGGCCATCGCCGTGGACGACCAGGTGACGATCCTGGCTGACGATCCGGGCACCGCGGCGAACGGCAAGGTCGTCGTTGTCGTCGTCACGTCCGGCTTCGGCGTCACGCCGAGCAGCGGCGTCACGATGGCCGGCGGCGCGGAGGAAACGGACACGTTCGAACCGGGCGAGTTCGTCAAGACGATCGGTTCGAAGGTCTATTCGACCAGCGGCCCGAACATGCATTTCTCGGGCATCAAGATCCCGACCGGCTGGACGACCGACAATGTCGGCGCCGGCTTCATCGACATGTCGAGCGAATCTTCGGGTTCGGAGCAACTGACGTCGCTGGCGAAATACCAGGATTCCGTCGCGGTGTTCGCCGAGACGGTCATTCAGATTTGGTATGTCGATCCCGACCCCTCGCTCAACCGGCAAAGTCAGGTGCTCAACAATACCGGCACGGGCAGCCCGAAGTCGGTCACGCAGTTCGGCGACAATGATCTGTTCTACCTCAATGAAAGCGGGCTGCGCTCGCTGCGTGCGCGCGATGCGTCGAACGCCGCGTCGACGACCGATATCGGCGTTCCCGTCGACACGCTGATCACGAGCGTCCTGTCGGGAATGAGCAGCGATCAGCGCCAGAACATCATCGGCCTGATCGAGCCGCGAGACGGCCGGTTCTGGCTGATCATGGGTGATCGGATTTTCGTCTTTTCCTTCTTCAGCGGATCGAAGGTCAGCGCATGGTCGGAATATTTTCCGGGCTTCACCGTGGACGAAGCGGTCGTCTTTGGGCGGCGCGTTTATCTGCGCTCCGGCAATACGATCTACGTTTATGGCGGGCTCGGAAACGACCTCACATACGACGCCACGGAAGCCGTCGCGCAAATTCCCTATCTGGATGCTGACGAGCCGTGGAAGGCGAAAGACCTGACCGGCATCGACGCGGCGGCGCAGGGCGAATGGAAAATCTTCGTCGCCATGAACCCGAACAACCTCGAGGCGCAGGACGCAGTCGGGACGATCGCAGATGTCATCGCCGACACCACGTTCAATGAGGGCCGCATTCCGGCCTCCGGCAAGTCGACGCATTTCAGCCTGATCTTCAAGTCGCAGAACGACGGCTACGCCAAGCTCGGTTCGTGCGTAATCCATTTCGAGGCCAATGGCGATGAAGATTGACGTGCCGACAGTGGCGCACGTCCGCTACGTCGCCGACAATATGCGCGAGAAAGACGTCGAGGAATTCCTGGCCGTGTCGTTCGCCCGCAACCGCGGCGAACTGGCCGACAGCCTGGTCGAGCGCTACGGCGCGCACCAGCACGCCTTCGGCTTCAGCGATGATGACGATACGCCGGTCGGCGTCGGCGCCATGGTCGAAGGCCGCCCGAACGTGATCACGCTGATGTTCTTCGCGACGCCACTGTTCAACAAGCTGGCGCTGCCGATCGCCCGGTTCACGAAGCGCCGGCTGTTCCCCGGCTACATCGAAACGGGCGTTCACCGGATCGAATGCATCTCGATCGCCGGATACGAGGAGGCGCACCGCTGGATCCGGCTTTGCGGCATGAGCGAGGAAGGGGTGTTTCGCGGCTTCGGCAAGCGCGGCGAGACGTTCCACCAGTTCGCGTGGGTGGCCGATGCACATTAGGCTCGCCATGGATTACGATGAAGCGGCCTTCCTGCAGATGGCCGTCGCCAACCTTGAAGAAACGATGCCCGGCGAGCCGTACAACGTCGGCAAGTTGAGCACGCTTTTCCACAACTCGATCACCAGGGCGCAGCCGACGATCTTCGTCGTCGAGCATCGTCGCAAGGTGATCGGCTTCGCCATGGCGTATATGTTCGCCTTCGACTACCGGGATGGACATTATACGACGCAGCGGGTAATTTATGTGTCGCCGGAACACCGCGGAACTCGGGCAGCCGTTCTTCTCGTCAAAGAGCTTGTTCGCTGGAGCCAGTCCATAGGCGCAGCCAAGATCGAAGGCGGTAACGACAACAGCTTCAAATCGGATCGGACAGCGGCATTTTTGGAGCACTTTGGCTTCAGGCGTGTTGGTCACTATCTCGAAAAGCTTTTGTAGGCGAGAGCGGCGATGGGCGGTAAAAACGACGGCGCAGACGAGGCCAAACAGGCCCGCGCGGACGAAGAAGCGCGCCAAGCGCGCATTCGCCAGGGCACCAGCCGCATCAACACCATTTTCGATGGCGGGACCACGACCAGCGGTGCCGTGTCTGGCGCCTACGATCCGACGAAGACGTATTACAACGCCGACGGTTCGATCTGGACGCCGACGGCAGCACCAGCCAACCCACTCCAGGGGCTGAAGGACTTCGGCAATGATCTTCGCAGCGGCGGCAGCAGCGGCGGTGCCAGCGGCGGCGTCAGCGGCTGGGGCGGCGAGCGCGGCGGTAACGCAGGATTGGGAGCCATCGGACGTTCCATCACGCGATTGCTCACGCCGGAGCAGCAGTTCGCGGCGGCGCAGAAGAATGGCGGCCTGTTTTCGAACAAGACCACGACAACCGGCTTCGACGATAATTTCTACAACGGCCGCAAGCAGGCGTATCTCGACTATGCCGACCCGCAGCTTGAAAGTCAGTACGGCGACGCCAACAAGCAATTGACGTTCTCGCTGGCGCGCGGCGGCCTGCTGGACAGTTCCGTTCGCGGCGACAAGCTGGGCGATCTCCAGAAGCTCTACGACACGCAGAAGCAGGCCGTGGCCGACAAGGCGCTGTCATACGAGACGGGCGCGCGCAATTCGGTCGAAGACGCCCGCTCCAACCTTATCTCGACGCTGAACGCCACCGGCGATGCGGAGGGAGCGGCCAAGAGCGCGCTCGCCCGATCGTCGGCCCTGACGCAGCCGGACGCTTACAGTCCGCTCGGCCAGTTGTTCACCGATTTCACCAACGGGCTTGGCATCCAGGCGGCGCAGGAACGGTCCTATGCCGCCGGCGGCGCCAAGCCGCTCTACAACACCGGCCTGTTTTCGAACGCCGGTCGCGTAGCCGTGAACCAGTAGGAGGCGAACATCTGCGACCCGATCACGATCGCCGGCGTAGCGCTCACAGCCGGTTCGACCCTCGCCAACTCGATCGCATCGAGCCAGGTCGCGAAGGCGCGCAGCAACGTCATGGCCGCCGAGCGCATCCGCCAGAACGGTCTCGAGCAGGAAGCGAACGCGCTCAACACGCAGTCGCAGGACCGCTACCAGGACTTCAGCGGCCAGCAGGACGCGAAGGCGACCGAGCTCGGCAAGTATTTCGCCGACCAGAAGATCGAGGACGGCAACGCCAATGCCGCGGCGACGCAGGAATTGAACGTCCCGCAGTCCTCGTCGAACGTGGTCACGCGCGAGGAACAGAAGCAGCGCGGCAAGGCCGATGCCTACGGCCAGCAGCAGGGCGAAGCGCTGGGCAATTTGCGGTCGTTCGGCGATCTGCTGGGCGGCATCGGTCGTCAGCAGGCCCGCGACGCCGGCCAGATCGGCCAGATCGGCGGTTTCGAACGCGGTTCGTCGGCAGTCGTGCCGTATGAACTGGACAGCGCCAACAACGCCGGCAACGGCCTGAAGCTGTTCGGCGATATTCTCGGCCTTGGCGGCACCGTGGCGCTCGGCAAGGGCCTGAGCGCCGGCGCGGATCCGTTGAAGGTATTTCCGAAGGCGCCCGCCGCAATCGCTTCCGCCGACCCGTGGTCGGGAATGCGCAGCGTCGGCAACGCCTACAGCATCTACGGAGTGTAGCGATGCCGATCCGGTCGAACGGCTATTTCAACAGCCCACAGTTCGCGCAAGCAGCGTCGAACCTCGCAACGCTGTTCGAGCCGCCGAGCGGCGCGGACGCTGCCGGCTGGGCCGCCGCCAATGCGAAGAAGGCCGAAGCCACGCGGCTGCAGGATTTCTTCGACTACCGGAACAACCCGAATTTCGACCAGCAGACATTCGACCGCATGGGCGTGGCCGCCGGAGCCTACCAACCGAATCAGTCGTACTATTCGGTCGACCAGGGCAACGCGACGACGCAGCGCGGCCAGGACGTCACGGCGGCCACATCTCGCGCCAACAACGCAGCCGACAACGCGGGCGCCTTGGACCGGACCAAGCTGTCAGAACTCGGCAAGTTCTACCAGCCGCTCAATGAGGGCCAGGTGCGACCCGAGCTTCCAGCCGACATCGCTGGCCAGTTCGGCGTTGACCGCTCGCTGCCGGCCGAACAGGGCAACGTGCGGCCGCTCACGAAAGACCAGGCCGAAGCCCAGGTTTATCAGGGTCTGACGCCGGAGATGCAGCGCGCGATCACGTTCGGCAGCACGCCGGTCGAAAGCGTCGTCACGCCTAACGGCCCGCGCATCGCCACCCGACTGGACGCTATCGGGCAGGAGCCCTACACCGCGCCGAAAGGCAACGGAACGACCATGACGATGCCGGACGGCACCGTCGTTCAGGTCGGCGGTTCCGGTAAAGGCCCGACCGAATTTCAGGGCAAGCAGGACGCCTACACAACCCGCATGGAGGGCGCATCGCCCATCATCGATGCGCTCGGCAGCGAGTTGACTGATCTCCCGCAAGCAGGCGCAGACGCTTTGCCGCGAGTGGGAACCATCAAACTCGGTAACGGAATGCTGTCGGAGAACTACCAGAAAGCCAGCAACGCGGGACGCCTATTCCTAACTGGCGTGCTGCGGCTTGATTCGGGCGCGGCGATTCCGCCAGCGGAAGAAGAGACTTACGGCGACATTTTCTTGCCGCGACCGATGGATAAGCCCGGTTTGATCGAACAGAAGAAGTACGCGCGAAAACTGGCCCTGGAGGGCATTAAGGCCGGCATGACGCCGGAACAGATCAAAGCCGTAGGACAGGCCGTCATCTCTGCCGGCGTTCCTCCGGGGAATAACCTGGACGTGACCGCTCCTGCACAAAATGCCGCCACAGCCCCGGCGCCGGCCGCTGGCGGCCCGCCGCAGCAGGCCGTCGACTTTCTCAAAGCCAATCCCGGCGCCGCCGCACAGTTCGACGCGAAGTATGGTGCGGGCGCGTCAGCGGCTATTTTGGGAGCGCGCTAGTGGCGAACATTTTCGATCAGTTCGACGCTCCGGCGAAAGTGCCGCCGGCCAGCCCCATGGGGCCGTTTCCCGGTATGCTGGAGCAGGGCAACATCGACCTGAACGCACGCCCGATCGTCAAGAACGCCGACGGCTCCTACAGCACCGTGCGCTCGATGTCGTTCGGAGACAACGGCGGTCGCGAGATCCTGGTGCCGACCGTATCGCCGGATGGCAAGATCATGAGCGACGGCGCCGCTGCGGACCTGTACGGCAGCACCGGGCAGAATTTGGGCAAGTTCGACACGCCGGCCCACGCCGACATGTATGCCGAAGCGCTCCACAAGGCCCAGGACCAGCACTATGGCGCGCAGGCGGCGCAGCCCGCCGGCAATGTGTTCGACCAATTCGACGCGCCCGCAGCAACGGCTCCTGCCGCCCCGACCGGCAACAACATCGAAAGCCTGATTCGCGGCACGGAAAAAGCACCCGCCGATCAGCCGTCGTCCGTCAAGGATTTCCTGTATTCGGCGGCTGCCGGCGTGCCGCGCGGCGCGGTCGAATACGGCATGTTGCCCGTCACGGCGGCCCGGCTCGTCGACCAAGGCGGCATGGCGCTCTATGACAAGCTCGCCGGCACGACGCCGGAAGAACAGGCGCAGCGCGCGGCCGACGACAAGAATTCCTATCTCGGCGCCTTCCTACAGCGCATGTACGATGGCCAGGACGCCATTCGGTCCAAGATGGACGAAAACCTGTACGCGCCGCGCACCACGGCGGGCAAGTATGGCCGTACCGTCGGCGAATTCCTTACGCCTGGTTCGCTCGCGGGCAGGGCCGGCGCTGCGGCTACGACGGGCCGCGAGATCGTCCGCAACGGCGTCGAGAACGCCGTCGGCAACGTCGTGCTGCCCGCGCTGGCGTCGGAAGGCGCCGGCCAGTTGGCGGAAGGCACACCCTACGAAGGCGCGGCGCGTTTTGCCGGCGCTTTGGCCGGTAACGCGGGCGTGGCCGCTGGCCGCTCGATCTCGGCGCCGGAAAGCTTCATCCGCCGCGCCACGACCGACATGACGCCCGCCGATTGGGAACGCGCGCTCGGCCTTCAGGGCAATCGCACTGGCATCGCCTTGTCCGGCCCCGAGAGCATTGCGGAAGCCCGTGGCGGCGCCAGCGCGCTACCCGATCTGCTGCGTGTCGTCGAAGGCTCCGTCGAAGGTCGCGCGAACACCGCGCCGTTCTTCGCGCAGCGCCCCGGCCAGGTCGACACCGCCGTCACCAACGTTCTGGACCAGATCGCGCCGCAGCACCCGCAGCCGTCGACGCTTGGCCCGAGCGCTGCGCAGGCGGCGCAGAAGGCTATTTCGTCCACTCCACAGGGCCAGGAATTGCTCGACGCGATCACTGGCGCCGGCCCGCGCACGACCGCGCTCGATGCTGGCACAGCTATTCAGGAACCACTTCGGGGCATCTTCGACCGCCGCGAAGGTATGCGTGCGGCTCTCGGCGACAAGGACTACGCAGCGGCGCGCAAAGCGGCGCCCACGATCCCCGTCGACGAATTGGCCCCGGAGACGACGACCGTTCGGCCCGCTTACACCAGCATCCGGCCGACGGCTGCCGAAGGTGAGGACGTCGCGACGTCGATGACACCCGTTGCGGTGCCGGCGAAGACTGAAACGCCCGCGCTCACCAGCAGGACCGGGATGAACGCCATCCAGGCGGATCCGCGCGATGTCGTGAAATTCATTGACGATCTGGCCCCGACGACGAAGGCTTCGGCCCGCGAGGCGTTGCGCCAGGTCCGGCAGTCGATGTTCGACAAGGGCGGCGTCGACACCAGCGTCACCGGCTTGGACGCCACGCGCCACCAGATCGGCGACATGATCAACGTCGCGAAACAGTCCGGCGAGAACCACACCGCCGCCGTGCTTCAGCAAGTCCAGGAACGCCTCGACGCAACGCTTGCGGCGGTCCCCGAGTACGGGCTGGCGAAGAAGAATTTCGCTGCCGCGAGCACGCCGCTTGCGCCGTTCGAATCGCCGGGAATGTCAAAGGCGATCGAGCGCGACGTTCACAACAAGCAGTTCACGACCGCACCGGAAAACGTACCGGCAGCGATCTCGTCGCCGTCTGAGGCGCGCAACTTCAACGCGGTCGCTCCGACCGAAGCGCGCGTCGCATTCGAAAACCATCTCGCGACACAAATTCTCGACAAGGCCACGGACGCATCCGGCAGAGTCAACGCCGATACGTTGGCTGTGGCCCTACGTGACAACCAGGACATGCTTTCGCAGTACCCGGCGGTGGCCGATCGGCTGCAGAAGATAGTTGGTGCCGACGCGAACATGGCACCGGCTCGCGCCGGCCCGATCGGTCAGGTGGCCGCCGCCACGGATACCGCCGGCGCCGGCAACGCGCTTCTACCGCAGAACCCGCTCACCGGCTCTGGCGGCGAGGCTGGCGACGCAGCGCGGCGTCTTGTCGCAGAAGACCCGGCCACGACCGCCGGTCTTGTGCGGCAGAACATCGCCGATCGGCACACCAAGGCGTCTACGGAGACGCAGGGCAATAGCCGCGATAACGCAGGCACGAAGTTCCACAAGGACGTTGCCGGCAACGACGCCCGCAGGGAAGTGCTCGACGCGGTGCTGCGCGAAGTCGCGCCACAGGCCGGCGTCTCAATGGATGACCTGTTGACCGTGTTGCACGCCACGGGCAACCGCCAGGCCGTCGGCAGCCGCACGGCGTTCAACGCGGCCGCACAGGAAGCGCTCGGCGCGGCGTCTCCCGCTGCAGCGGCGTTCGCCTTCGCCAAATCGCTCGGCGGCAGCCTCATCAACCAGGCCGGCGACGCGACGAAACGCGCGGCGCTCCGGGGCAATCTCGGAACACTGGCGGAAATGTTCACCGATCCGCATTCGGTCGAATTGATTCGTCAGGCGGTGGAACGCGGCGCGCGGCCAAGCTTCGGCAATGCGGCGCTCAGGTCCGCGGCAGAGACTGGTTCGACGTATTATGACCCTGCCGGCGCGCGTTGATGTTCTTGCGCAGTCGTGCCGCGCGGCGCTTGTCGCGGGTTTCCTCGAGCAGCGGCCCGAACAGGAAATAGGCCGCGTTGGCGGCGATGAAGACGACGATGAGTGCGGCAAACCAGTTCATCGGTCGAGGATAACAGGAAGTTTTCCGTATGTCGAATGACCCTGTAACCGACTATATCATCCGGGCCGCGCAATCCCGCGGCATCGATCCGAACGTGGCGCTTCGCGTCGCGAACGGCGAGGGCGGCGTGAAAAACCCGTTCCGGCACGGCGAGGGGCCGGCGCCGCGCAGCCAGGCGCCGGGGCTCGGCCCCTTGGAGAATTCATTCGGCCCCTTCCAGCTTTACGTCAGCGGCACCGGTGCCGGTCTTGGCGATCGGGCGGTGGCCGCTGGCATCGACCCGCGCAAGAACTGGCAGGGCGGCATCGACTTCGCGCTCGACGAGGCCAAGCGCGCCGGATGGAGCCAGTGGTACGGCGCGAAGGCTGCGGGCATTACCGGTCGCATGGGCATCGGCGGCGAGCCAGGACCGTCGATCGCCGCAACCATGGCGCCGTCTGCCGGGCCGGCACCGGCCGCGCTCGGCGATGTCGTCGCTCCGGCACCCGTCGTTCCGTCCGCTGTGGCGGCCCTGCCGGGCATCGGTGACGCGGTCGCGTCGTTCATGCAGAATCGCCAGCAGCGCGAGCAATCCGCAGCGAACGAACACGCGCGGCGGCAGCAGCTATTTGGTGATTTAGGCAGCCTCTACGGTTGATCACGTCGGCCAGTACTTTCGACAGAACCGACAACCGCTGCGGTCCGTTATGACCCGTTAATGACCCGTTGACTACCAAATGACTTGCAAAACCAATTTTGTAGAGCGCCGTTGATTGAAATACTTTTCAAAGCAGTTTCAGTCACTTAGCTGGTAGAACGCAACGTCGAGACGGCTTAAAACAGTGTAACCGTCATACGGTTGTTGCATGAATCGGGGCATAGGCTGCTCGAAAGCAAGGGTGATCCGCGATGCCAGGCCAAGAGCCCCGCACTTTCCGCAGCATGTTCATTTCCGATGTCCATCTGGGCTCGAAAGCGGCAAAGGCCGATTTCCTGATCGATTTCCTGCGCTACCACGATGCCGACATCATCTACCTTGTCGGCGATATCGTCGACGGCTGGCGCCTGAGGCGCAGCTGGCACTGGCCGCAAAGCCACAATGACGTCGTGCAGAAACTGCTGCGCAAGGCGCGCAAGGGAGCCTCGATCACCTATATCGCCGGCAATCACGACGAATTCGCCCGCCAGTTCCAGGGCGTGCATTTCGGCGGCATCGTCGTTGCCGACCGTGCTATCCACGAAACCGCCGATGGCCGGCGGCTGCTGGTCATCCATGGCGACCAGTTCGACACCGTCGTCCACAACCAGCGTTGGCTCGCCTATCTCGGCGATCATGCCTATGACGCCGCCATGCAGGTCAACCGGGTGATCACGCGGCTGCGACAGCTGCTCGGCCTGCCTTACTGGTCGTTTTCGTCCTGGGCCAAGGTCAAGGTCAAGAAGGCGGTGAACTTCATCGGCTCGTTCCAGACGGTGCTCAGCGAGGAAGCGCGACGCTCGCATGTCGACGGCGTCATCTGCGGGCACATCCACCATGCCGCCATCGAAAGCTATGGCGACGTGCAATATATCAACACCGGTGACTGGGTGGAGAGCTGCACCGCGGTGGTCGAGCATTTCGACGGCCGAATGGAAATCCTGACATGGGCGCATATCCTGCCTGAAGCGCCTGACGAGCCCTTCATCCCGATGCTCATCGAGGACAGGGTAGTGCAGGCCGCCTGAGGCGGAAGCCGGCCCTGAACGTTCTGGTGCCAATCGACTGGTCCAGCCGGTTTCGCCCGGTTTTTCCTCATGTTAAGGATCGGTTTGCGCTGCTCGCCGGTCGTTGAGCGCAGCGTCATTGGATCGATTCATGCCGCTGCCACCGCTTTCGCCCGAACAACTCGTGAAGCCGAGCCGTTTTGAGTTGCGCATGAGTCTGATCTTCGGCACGTTGTTCATATCACTTGGCACCCATTTGCCCTATTTCCCGCTTTGGCTGCAGGCCAAGGGATTTCACGCCGAACAGATCGCGGTCATCCTGGCGGCGCCGATGTTCCTGCGCGTGGTGACGACGCCGCTGCTGACGACGCTCGCCGACCGAGCCAGGGACCGCGCCGATGTCTATGTCGTGCTGGTCGCGGCCTCGCTGCTGCTCTCCGCGGGGTACTTCCTGACACCGACCTATGCGACTGTGCTGGCAGTGTCGTTGTTGCTGACCATTGTCTGGACGCCGCATTCGCCGATCGCCGATTCGCTGGCGCTTTCGGGCGTGCGCCGCTTCGGTTCCAATTATGCGAGCATGCGCAAATGGGGGTCGATCTGCTATCTCCTGGCCAATGTCGCGGGCGGCTTCATCCTGGCGGCCAGCGGCCCTCAAGCCGTTCCGGTGATCATATTCCTTGCCCTTGGCGCGGCACTCGCCGCAGGCCTGCTGGCGCCGCGCATGGGGCGGCCGCGCAAAGCCTCGCCGTTGTCGGCGGCGGAAATCCAGCACGCGGCGCCGGGGCTATTCAATGCTTATTTCCTCTATTTCACGCTTGGCGTCGGCATCATCACCGCCAGCCATGCCTTCCTCTACGGCTTCGTCTCGATCTACTGGAAATCGATCGGCATCAGCGATTCCCTCGTCGGTCTGCTATGGGCATGGGGCGTGGTGTCCGAGGTCTGCATGTTCCTGTTTTTCAATCGCATATTCGCCTCCGTACCCGTCGTCCGGGTCATGCTCATTGCCGGAATCGGTTCGATCGTGCGTTGGATCGCCTTTCCGCTGGTGTGGCCGCTCGGCCTTGGCGTCAGTGGCTTCTTCGCCGTGCAGTCGCTGCATTCGGTGTCTGTCGCAATGGTGCTGATCGGCCTGCAGAAGATGATCGCCGAGACCGTCTCCGAAGAGCGCACGGGTGCCGCGCAAGGCATTGCCTATTTCTTCAACGGCTTCTTCATGGCCGCCGTCACGCTGGCTTCCGGTCCGCTCTATGACCGCCTTGGCGTCGACGGGTTCCTGGCGATGATCCCGATCGCGATCATTGGTCTCGTGCTGATCGGGCTTGCCGCGCGCTCAGCCCCACAACGCCCGACCCGGGGGTGAGACGAGCGATCCCTGGTAAACGAGGCCCGGCACACGGTCGCGAGCAAGCAGCAGCGGACCGTCGAGGTCGACGAAATCGGCTCCTTGCGCGAGCAGCACCGCCGGCGCCATTGCCAGTGACGTGCCGACCATGCAGCCGACCATGACACCAAAGCCCAATTCACGGGCGCGGTCGCGCAAGGTGAGCGCCGCCGTCAGCCCGCCGGACTTGTCGAGCTTGATGTTGACGGCGTCGTAGAGACCGACAAGCGCTTCGAGGTTGCTTGCTTCATGAACGCTCTCGTCGGCGCAGATCGGCACCGGATGCGCTATGTGGCGCAGAATGCCGTCCCGGCCCGCCGGCAGCGGCTGCTCGATCAAGGAGATTCCCTGTTCGGCGGCAAAGGCGAAGTTGGCGACAATGTTGTCGTCGGTCCAACCTTCATTGGCATCGAGGATCAGTCGGCTCTCAGGCGCGGCCTGTCTCACCGCCCGGATGCGGGCGATGTCGTCGTCGCCGCCGATCTTGACCTTGAGCAGCGGCCGGCCGGCATTGGCGCGAGCCTGTGCCGCCATCGCTTCGGGTTCGCCGAGCGACAGCGTGTAGGCGGTCTCGAGTTGATGCAACGGGGCCGGCCAGATTGCGTCCGCCACCGGATTGCCGCTGATCTTGGCTTCAAGGTCCCAAAGGGCACAGTCTATGGCGTTGCGCGCCGCTCCGGCAGGCATTGCGTCAAGCAGGGCGGTTCGGTCCATGCCGCCGGCGATCCGGTCGCGCATCGCCTCTATCGCGTCACGGACACCGTCCATGGTCTCACCATAGCGCTTATAAGGAACGCATTCGCCGCGCCCGCTATGACTACCCTGGCTGATCGTGCAGGTGATCACCTCGGCCTCGGTCTTGGAGCCGCGCGAAATGGTGAAGGTTCCGGCGATCGGAAACCGCTCGGCCTCGACCGAAATGACACGCGCCATATTTTTCTGCTCCGGCGATGCGAGAAGGGTTGTCGGCAAATCGACAAGGTCAGACCCATCAGGTTAAACAGGACGCCATGTTGACCATCGGCAAACGCGACGCAAGCGGCACGGCCGCCTCAGGGGCTGACCACGACCCGCGCGTGGCGGTCGGCGAGGAGGGTGATGTCCTCGGCTGCGCGTTCTCAGGTATCTGGACGACACGGACCGTGGCGCTGATCGACGCCGACATGCGCAAAATCGAGAAACGAAGCGGTTTCAAGACTTTGGCGCTCGATCTTTCGAAAATCGAAAAAATCGATACCGCCGGCGCCTGGCTGATTGACCGGCTGGTCAGCGCCTTCGAGAAGAAGAACGTCGAGGTCCGGCTGCAAGGCCAGAGCGAGATCGCTTCCATCCTGCTCGACGCGGTCAACGAAGCTGTCCGGCGCGAACCCGAATCCGGACCGGCGCGGCCGCCCAACATCGTCATTCGGGCGCTGGAGGCGGTTGGCCGGCGCGTCTACGAGATGCGCGACGATTTCCTCGCTTCGATGAATATATTGGGCGCCACCATCCGTGGCGCGCAAATGAAGCTCGGCCGCGGTCATGCCGTCAATCCGGCGGCGATCTTCAACCAGATCGATCGCATGGGCGTCGGCGCGATACCCGTGGTGGTGCTGATGTCGGCGATAGTCGGCGCCATCGTTGCTCAGCAGGGCGCCTATCAGCTCAGCTATTTCGGCGCCGACATCTTCGTCGTCGATCTCGTCGGCGTGCTGATCCTGCGCGAACTCGGCGTGCTGATGACGGCAATCATGATCGCCGGCCGCTCCGGCAGCGCGATCACCGCCGAAATCGGCTCGATGAAGATGCGCGAGGAGGTCGATGCGCTGAAAGTCATCGGCCTCAACCCGATCGGCGTCCTGGTCTTTCCGCGTCTTGTGGCGCTGGTGATCGCCTTGCCATGCCTGACGATCATCGCCAATTTCGCGGCACTCGGCGGCGGCATTGTCGCTGCCTGGCTCTACTCCGATATCCCGCCCGCCGCATTCATCGACCGGTTGCGTGTCGCAATCGATCTAAGCACGATTTTCGCCGGCCTGATCAAGGCGCCCTTCATGGCCATGATCATCGGCACGATTGCCTCCGTCGAGGGCATGAAGGTCGGCGGCAGTGCCGAATCGCTCGGCCAGCACGTGACCGCTTCGGTGGTGAAATCGATCTTCGTCGTCATCATCCTCGATGGGCTTTTTGCCATGTTCTACGCAGCGATCCAGTTCTAGTAACATGGCAAAAGGCAACGGAGTCACGACTGAGGTGCCGGACGAGAGCGAGATCGTGCTTTCGGTGCGCGACGTCACCGTTGCCATCGATGACAAGCTGATTCTCGACAAGCTGTCGCTCGACATCAAGCGCGGCGAGATACTGGGGTTCGTCGGTGCCTCGGGCGCCGGCAAGTCCGTGCTGTTGCGCACCATTCTCGGGTTGATGCCCAAGCAGTCGGGAACAATCAAACTGTTCGGCGTCGATGTCGACAAGGCAAGCGATATGGAGCGTCTGCGCATCGACATGCGCCTTGGCGTGCTGTTCCAGCATGGTGCGCTGTTTTCGTCGCTGACCGTGATGGAGAACGTGCAGGTGCCGATGCGCGAATATCTCGATTTGCCCAGGAAGCTGATGGACGAGTTGGCGCTGCTCAAGGTCGAACTGGTCGGGCTACCGCCGGACGCGGCCCTGAAATTCCCCTCCGAGCTCTCTGGCGGCATGATCAAGCGTGCCGCCCTTGCCAGGGCGCTGGCGCTCGATCCGGACATCGTCTTTCTCGACGAGCCGACATCAGGCCTCGATCCGATCAGCGCGGCCGAGTTCGACGAACTCGTCGTCAAGCTGCGCGACACCATGGACCTGACCGTTTACATGGTGACCCATGACCTCGACACGCTGTTTACCGCCTGCGATCACGTGGCGGTGCTCGGCAAGAAAAAGGTGCTGGTCGAAGGCACTATCGACGACATGCTGAAGAGCGAGGAACCGTGGGTGAAATCCTATTTCCGCGGAAAACGCGCCCGGCAACTTGATCTTGCCGCACGTGCATAGCCATAAGTGAAGCAATGGAAACCAGAGCCAACTACGTCATTGTCGGCATTTTCACGCTGGTTGCGATCCTGGCGGCTTTCGGCTTCGTCTATTGGACGGCCGCGATCGGCAACAGGGGTGAGACGACGCTGCTTCGGGTGCGCATTCCGGGCTCGGCCTCCGGTCTCGGCCGCGGCAGCTTCGTGCTGTTCAACGGCGTCAAGGTCGGCGACGTCAAGCGCGTCTATATCGACGTCGACAATCCGACTGTCGCCATCGCCGACACCGAGATCGACCGGATGACGCCGATCACCAAGTCGACGCAGGCCGATATCGGCCTTGCCGGCCTCACAGGGCAGGCCAATATCGAGCTCAAGGGCGCCGACCCCAAGGAAGTGAAGCTGCTCGACCAGGCCGAAAAGGAAGGCAAGGTCGCCGAGATCGTCGCCAATCCATCGGCGGTGACCAATTTGCTGCAGACGGCGCAGAACATCTTCACCCGCGCCGACAAGGTGCTGACGGAGCTGGAAGGCTTCACCAAGGACGTCCGCGGGCCGCTGACGCAGACCGTGCACAACGTGCAGACGTTTTCCGATGCACTGGCCAGGAATTCCGACGGTATCGACAAATTCCTGTCCGCCGTCAGCGCGCTGTCCGATGAGCTGAAAGGCGTTTCAGGAAAGCTCGACGGCACGCTGAAGGCGGCGGAAGGCCTGCTCAACGCGGTCGACAAGGACAAGATCAAGAGCATCGTTGCCAATGTCGATACGGTGACGGGGAACCTCAAGGAAACCTCGCGGCAGCTCGATGGTGTGATCAAGAACGTCGATACGGCGGTGGGATCGGTCAACGATTTCGCCAAGCAGACGCAAGGCACACTGGCCAAGGTTGACGGCGTGCTCGATGGTATCGACCCGGCGCAGGTCCGCACGGCCCTAGCCAACATCCAGAAGGCCAGCGACAGCGCCAACAAGGCGGCAGCCGATATCGCGCAGGTGACCGGCAAGATCGCCAATCGGGCCGACGACATCGACCAAACGATCAAGGACGCCAGGCACCTGGCGCAACGGCTCAACGACGCCTCGGTGCGGGTCGACGGCATCCTCGCCAAGGTCGACAAGCTGCTCGGCTCGGGCCAGGCCGACGGCGTGTTGGCCGACGCAAGGGATACGCTGAAATCGTTCAAGCAGGTCGCCGATACGCTGAATGCCCGCCTTGGGGTCATCACCGACAATCTGGCGCGCTTCTCCGGTCAGGGGCTGCAGAATGTCGAGGCGCTTGTGCAGGACAGCCGCCGCTCGATCAATCGCATCGAGGAGGCGGTGACGGATCTCAGCCGAAATCCGCAGCGCATCCTTTCGGGTGGCGAAGGCGAGGTTCGGCAGTTCGACGGCAGGGCGCGGCGTTGACTTCGGCGCCGGCCCGCCGCAAGAACATTGCTCGCGAATGCGGGTTGATCTTACGATCCGGGGACAACGGGGATCACGCGTGACTTTGAGCAGGCTTGGAACGGGCGGGTTGAAATCAGCCGCGGCGCTGCTTGTCCTGGCGGTTGCCGGTTGTGCGGTGCTGGGCGCCAAGCCCACACCGCTCGACACGTTCGAACTGTCAGCGCCATCCGTCGACGCGCATGGCCATAGCCGCAAGCAAATCCTGATCGCGCAGCCTTCGGCGCTGAAGGCGCTGGACAGCCAGAACATCGTTATCAAACCCTCGGATCGCTCGATCCAATATTTGAAGGGCGCTCAATGGGCCGACCGCCTGCCGCTGGTCGTGCAGGCGCGGCTGGCCGAGACGTTCCAGCGCTCGGGCAGCTTTGCCGGCGTCGGGAAGCCGGGCGAGGGGCTGGCGATCGACTATCAGGTGATCGTCGAGGTCCGGTCCTTCGAAGTGCGTGTCGACGGCGGCGAACATGCCGAGGTCGAGCTGTTCGTGCGCTTGCTCAACGATCGAAACGGCGAAGTGAAGGCTTCCAAGAGTTTCACCGCATCGGCACCGGTATCGGGCAGCGGCAACCCGGCCTATGTCGGCGCTCTCGACGCGGCCTTCGGCGATGCTGCCAAACAGATCGTCCGGTGGACCGATTCGGTGATCTGAGCGTCAGGCGCGCAGGGATTCCACCAAACTCTTTCAGGCTACGGACGGTCAAAGACGTCCGGCCGCAGCTTTCCAGTCTTCATCAGGTGCTGCAGGGTGTAAGTCACGGACAGCGCATCGTCGAGCGCGTCATGTCCCTGCAATGGCGGGTGTTCGACGCCGTAGTAATCCGCAAGCTTGTTGCTCGGCGTCCTTGCCAGGTCCTCGATCGGCATGCCGGCCGCGATCAGCAGCTTGACGGCGTTGTCGAACCGGGTGGCCGGGATGGGCGGCTCGATGCCCGCGACATAGCAACTGATGGCGATCATGTTCAGTTCGTCCTTGCCCCAGGACCAGAACCGAGCCCCATCGGAGAAACGATCGATGCCGGCAAGAGCTTCTTCCAGCTCGACGCCCTCTGCCTCGATGACTTCTTCGGTGATTCCGGTCAGCCTGGTGAAGAACGGATCGAGCGCGTATCTCTCGCCAAATCGGTCGATCGGCCTGATGTAGGCCTTGTGCGTGCCCAGCACGGGGAAGTCACCTTCGAGGCCGAACCTTGCCGCGCCGATTTGTGCGATGACCGGATCGGGGTCATGCGCCGCGCACCAGAATCTGCGTTGTGAGCCCTCGAGGCAGAGAAACTCGCAGTCGAAGATGATTGCCGTCTTCACAACTCAGGATCCGGTTCCGGGAAAACGAGATAAAACCCGGATGCGTCTTCCGGGTGGCGACATCAGTGCCTTCAAGAAAAAAGGCGGGAGTCCCCCGCCATTTTCGTTTTGGCTCGTCGACCGCTTAGTGCAGGCGGCCGCTGGCATGGGCCAGCATGGTGTAGACCTTGCCGGTGTCCGACGTGAGATAGGTCTGCGCCATGATGTTGTCGCGGTCGTTGCGCGAGACATCCTTGAGCAGCTTCTCGAAATCGTCGCAATAGCGGTCGACGGCGGCTCGGAATTCGGCCTCCGCCTGGTACTTACGGCGGATTTCGTCGAACGTCTGCTGGCCCTTCAGCGTGTAAAGCCTGCGTGTGAACACGTCACGCTCGCCACGCCGGTAGCGGTTCCACAGCTCGATCGAGGCATCGTGATCGATCGCCCGTGCGATATCGACGGACAGCGAGTTCAGCGATTCCACGACATGCAGTGGCGAACGCTGGGCAGGGGTCGGGCGCGGGGCTTCGGCAGGCGCCTGGGGGGCCGCCGGCTGGAGGTCGGCATCGTTCGACGCGGCGGTCAGCAGATCACGCACCCAGCCGCCTTGCGGCGCGCGGGCAGTGGTGTCGGCGGCACGCTGGCGCGGTGCCGCCTCCGCCGGACGCTCCAGATCGAGCGTGCCACGCAGTCCCGCGCCGCCCAGCGGCGCCTGCGGCGGGCGCAAATCCGCCTGCGGCGGTGCCGGGGCGCGACGGGGCGGCTCGGCGGCCCGTGCGGCCGGTGCCTGCGGCGCCGGGCGCAAGGGGCGCGGTTCCGAGGAGTCGCCGCCACGACCGGATTTCGCAACGATATCCGAAAGCTCCTTCAAGGCGTTTATCTGCTCGGAAACAGCGCGGCGGATGGCCGAGGTCGATTCCTTGGCCTCTTCCGGCATCTCGATGACGCCTTTCTTGAGTTCGGCGCGGGTGAGGTCGAGTTCGCTCTTGATCGAGCCCGCCGTGCGCCGCATTTCCTCGGTCGCATCGGCGAAGCGCTTGGTTGCCGACTCGACGACATCGGTGATGGCGTTGCGGATCTTGTCGGCAGATTCCAGCGTCTTGCCTTCGGCGTTCTGCAGCGTCTGGCCGACCAGGTTTTCGAAAGAACGCATGACCCTTTCGAGATCCTCCGACTTCTTGACCAGGCCAACGGCGAGATCCTCGAGCGACGACTGTCTTTCCAGCGTGTGTTCGAGGTTGCTCTGGGCCGAGCTCAGCAGGTCCGAAGCGCCGGCGAGCAGGCGGCTGTGTTCGTCGAACTTGGTGGCGATCGAGGCGACTTCACGCAAGGTCGACGACGACAGTTCCGTCAGCCTTGTCGTGTTCGAATCGACCAGACGAGCCGAGCTGGCAAAGGTCTGCGCCGCCTTTTCGGTGGTCGCCGCGAAGCTTTGCGTGCTGCCGGTCAGGCGTTGGTCGACCTCGCCGAGGTTGACCGCGGCCTGCTCGATCAGCTGACCGAGCTGCGAACTGGACTTGGTCATACGGCCGATGAGATCGGCGACGCTGTCGGACAGCGACGAACGGGCGCCTTCGACCGCCGACAGGGTTTCGGCGGTGCGGTTGGCCAGCGCGTTGACCAGGGTCGCATTCTCGCTGCGCAGCTTCTCTGTCGCGCGTTCGGTGACCTCTTCCATGCTCTTTTGCAGTTCCGAGCCGCCCTGGGCGAAGCGCTCGACCAAAGGCCGCGCGGTTTCGTCGAGGATCTTCGACATCTCGGCGGACCGCGCCGCGAGCATGGTGTTGAGCTCGCGGGTGTTGGCGCCGATCGTCTTGGCGGCGTCGTTGGTGCTCTGGCCGATATGCTGGCCGACCGCGGTGAAGGTCTCCGCGATGACATTGGCACGCGATACGAGTTGCGCCTCGGCGGTCGATACCTGCTCGTTGATCTTCTGGCCCATCGTCTCGGCAGTGTAGGCGAGCCGGTTTTCGACGCCGGCGATCTGCTCTTCGACCCGGGCGGCCGCGGCCGCCGCGCTCGACGCGAGACGCTCGTCGGCGCCGGCAAGCGCCTGCTCGATTTCGCGGGCATGCACGGCCAGTTCCTGGCCGGTCTGGCGCGCGCGATCGGCGACCCTCTGTTCGGTGCTTGCGAAGGCGCCGACTATGGTCTGCGCATGCTCGCCGATCGTCGAGGTGCTGTCGGCGATGCGCGAAACCAGGCGCTGGTCGGCGTCGTCGAAGATGCGGGCGATTTCGGATGCCCGGCTGGACAGCGCGTCCGAGCCTTCGGCGATGCGCGAGACCAAGTGCTGGTCGGCGGCATCGAAGATGCGGCCGAGATCCGACGCGCGGGCGGCGAGCGCCTCGGCGGATTCGCCGATGCGCATCCCGAGCCGCTGGTCGGCGCTTTCGAAGTTGCGCAGGATGTCGCCGGCGCGGGCGGCCAGCGACTGCGCCGTTTCCACGGCCCGGGCGACGAGCTTCTGGTCGGCCGCGTCGAACGTGCCGGCAATCTCGCTAGCGCGGGCGGCAAGCTGATCGGCGGCCTCCTGAGCCCGAGCGGCCAGTTGATCAGTGGTTGCTTGTGCGCGGGCGGCGAGCTTCTGGTCGGCCGTGTCGAAGGCGCCGGCGATCTCGCCAGCGCGAGCGGCTAGCTGATCGGCGGTTTCATGGGCGCGGGCCAGCAGCGAGCTGGAGGTGTCGTCGGCGCGGGCAAGCAAGGCGTTCGACGTATCTTCCGCTCGGGCGTGGAGGCGACGATCGGCCTCCTCGAAGGTGCGGGCAATGTCTTCGGCCCGTGCCAGCAGGGCGGCGGACGTCTGTTCGGCGCGCTCGGCGATCTTGCGATCGGCGTCGCTGAAGGCGGCACCGGCCTGTTCGTGCAGCGTGCTGGTGACTTCCAGCACCTTTTCGCGCAAGGCGCCGGCGACGAAGACCGCGCTCTTCTCGAGCACGCTGCGAACGTTGTCGACACCTGTCGACAGCGCGCGCTCCATGGTGCCGGCACGTTCCTCGATGATGCCGGTCTGGCGGCTGAACGCCTGCTCGATCTTGTCGACATCGGCAGCGATCGCGGCGGAAATGTCCGTGCTCCTGGCGGCGATCTGGTCGATGTGACCCGACAGCGAGCGATCGACGTCCTTGCGGGTCTCGGCGAGCTTGCCGAGATCGTCTTCCAGCGCGCGGCTGAGCATATTGCGGCCTTCGGACAACTTGCCGACATGTCCGGCGATGATGTCGTCGATATCGCCGCGGCTTTCGGTCAGCTTCTGCAGGTCGGCTTCGAGAGCGCGCTTGAGAATGTCGCGGCCTTCGGCCAGCTTCTCGACCTGGCCGGCGACCAGACCGTCGATGCTGGAGCGGCTTTCGGCCAGCTTGGCAAGATCGGCCTCCAGCGCCCGCTTGAGGACATCGCGGCCTTCGGCCAGCTTCTCGACCTGGCCGGCGACCAGACCGTCGATGCTGGAACGGCTCTCGGCCAGCTTGGCAAGGTCGTCCTCAAGGGCCTTCGACAAGGTCGAACGCTCCTGGACAAGCCGTTCCGCATGGTTGTTGACGTGTCCGCTAACGGTCAGCAGGTCGGCCTCGAGAGCTCTCGACAAGGTCGAACGCTCCTGGGCAAGCCGCTCGGTGTGGCTGTCGACGTGGTTGCCGACAGCTTCGAGGTCGGCTTCCAGCGCTTTCGATAGTGTCGAACGCTCCTGGACAAGCCGGTCCGAGTGGCTGTTGACAAGGCTGTTGACGGTTTCGAGATCGGCCTCCAGCGCACGGGCGAACTGGGTGCGGTCGTCGACCAGTTTCTGGGACTGATCGGCAACGGTGTTTCTGACCGTGTTGAGGTCGGCTTCCAATGCGCGGCGCAGGATGTCGCGACCTTCGGCGAGCTTCTCCACCTGGCCGGCGACCAGCCCGTCTATGCTGGAGCGGCTTTCGGCCAGCTTGGCGAGATCGTCCTCCAGCGCTTTCGACAGGGTCGAGCGATCCTGAACCAGCCTGTTCATGTGGTCGGCGATGACGCTGTTCACATTCTGCAGATCGGCTTCCAGAACGCGCGAGAGCTGTCCGCGATCCTCCGCCAGTTTGTCCGACTGGCTCGAGATGACGTTCTTGATTGTGTTGAGATCGGATTCCAGGGCGCGCTTGAGAATGTCGCGGCCCTCGGCCAGTTTCTCGACCTGGCCGGCGACCAGACCGTCGATGCTGGAGCGGCTTTCGGCCAGCTTGGTGAGGTCGGCTTCAAGCGTCTGCGACAGCAGGCTACGGTCTTCCGCCAGGCGCCCGGAATGGCTGTCGATCAGGCCACGTATGCCCGACAGGTCGCTTTCAAGCGAACGGCCTAGCTGCGTGCGGTCTTCGGCCAGCTTTGCCGAATGCGCCTCGATGAGGTTCTTGATACCGGCAATGTCGTTTTCCAGCGCCTTGGCGAGCACCGCGCGGCCCTCGGCGATCTTCTCGACCTGGCCGGCGACGAGGCCGTCTATGTCGGCGCGGCTGTCGGACAGTTTGCCGAGATCAGCTTCCAGCGCACGCGACAGGATGTTGCGGCCTTCTGCCAATTTTCCGACATGTCCGGCGACCATTTCATCAATGATCGTACGAGCTTGCACCAGTTTACCAGAGTCTTCGTTGAGAGCCAGAGAGAGCCGGTTGCGGCCTTCCTCCAATCGTTCGAGATGGCTGCCGAGCGACGCATCGATGGCGGCGCGCGATTCGTTGACCTTGCGCAGATCTTCTTCGAGCGCACGCGCTATCAGGCTGCGGCCTTCGGCCAGCTTCTGCACCTGATTGGTCACGGCGGCATCGATGCCGGCGCGGCCCTCGGCGAATTTCTCCAGGTCCGCCTCCATGGCGGCAGCCATGCGCTCGCGGCTCTCGGAGAGCTTGCGGCTGTGGTTTTCGACGGCTTCCTCGATGCCGACGCGGGCATCGGCAAGCCTCTGGATATCGGCGTCGAAGGAACGCGACACGACGTGGCGGGCTGCCTCCATGCGGCCGGCGAAATCGCTGGCGCGCGCTTCGAGCATGGATGAGGTCGAGGTGACGATGTCGGCCATGTCGGCGCCGATCTGGGTCTTGCCCTGATCGATCATGGCCGACAACGTGTCCTTGCTCTCGGCGAAGGTGTGGGCGATTTCACGCGCACGCTCGACCAGCGTTTCGTTGATCTGGCGGGCACGGGCCTCAAGCGCGGCATTGAGCTTCTGCGTGCCGGTATCCAGCGCTTCCGCGCGGGTCTGGAACTCGCTGATCAGCGCCTGGCCGCGTTCGGCCAAGGTACGCTCGATGCCGTCGAGGCTAGCCTCGAACTCGGAATTGAGGGTGCGCGCGGCGCCGCCGAGCAGCGACACCATGCCGGTGGTGCGGTCGTCGAGCAGGTCGGTCAACGAGCGGGTCAAGCCGTCCGTGGTGTCCGTCAGCTTGGCGATACGGGTGTCGAGCAGGCTGGCGAAAGCCTCGCCGGAGGTCGAAAGCCGGTCGGTGATGTTGTCGAGGCGGCCCTCCACCGAGTCGAAGATCGACAGCGAGCTTTCGTTGATGCGGTCGATCAGCGTGTCGCCGGAATTGGTGATCGTCATCGACAGTTTGGTCGACGCATTGAGGATGCTGTCGCGGATGATGTCGCTTGCCGCGCCGATTTCATCGCGCAACGTCTCGTGCGCGCCGGAGATCGAGGCGCGGACGCGTTCGGCATGGGTGACCACCGCTTCGCGTTCGCTGCCCAGTCCGTCGACCAGCGACCTGATCCGGGTTTCGTTTTCCGAATAGGAGCGCTCGATCTGGTTGACCTCGCTGTGAACCAGCGTTTCCAGTTCCACGGCACGGGCAAGGGTGCGTTCGATGCCTTCACCCATGGCGGCCACCTCGCGGCGGACGGCCTGGCCGATCATCATGACGCGATCCTGAGCCATGTTTTCCGGCTCGGTCAGGCGGAAGGCCACTTCCGTCATCGATTGCGCGGCGATGCGCATGTCCTGGGCACGGCGAATCATCGCCGCGAAGGCCCAGAACAGGATGACGGGCACGATTGCCGCGACGGCCAGGCCGATCAGTTCGGGGCGGGCAAAGAACTGGTCCAGCGTGCCTATCCGCCAGATGCTCGGTCCAAAAAGCAGGTTGGCCAGTCCGCCGGCGCCGGCGATCCAGGCGAGCGAGACAAAGGCGATGACCCAGTAGATGGTGTTGGAGGCGCGCCTGTTCAGGCTGTGCAGAAGGGTCTTGTAATCTTTCTGGCGATCGTCGTTGGCTGGCGCGAAGCCAGCGGGCTGGCCACCATTGCGCGTCTCCACCGGGCGAAGTTCGGCCGGCTTGGCCTTTGGCGCGGGCTTCTCGGCCTGAGCCTGATTGACGACGGGCGCCGCCGGCTGATTGCGTCCCTCGCGTGCCAGCTCGTCGGCGGCCTGCGATATCTGCGCTTCCAGATCTTCCATCGAAGCCGCGATATCGAGGTCGCCACTGTCGGTATCGCCGCTCAGGTCGAGATCGAGCGCTTTTTCGAGTTCCCTGGCTACGTCGCTGTCGAGATTTCTGGTCGTATTTGGTTTCTTCGCCATGCCTTCGCTACCCTGTACTAGCTGCCGCGGGGGCTTATAATTCTGTTTGTCTTACCCCCGCGCAGGAGGCTGAAAATGGACCCTCGTATCGTAATGACACAGGGGGGTAAAGAAAACATGCATTCCGCGGGATACGTAAAACTTTAAATATAAGGTTAACGGAAGCGTGATTTGGGCGCCGCTTTGGCAACATTTTTTCGGGCCATTCATTAACCCGTTGTCCACTGGAATCGCCTAGTTTTTTCAGGCGGCCGAAGAAAATGGAGTTCGAGTTCATGCGTGGCGAAAGCGGCATTGCCTTCTCAATGCCGGGGGGCGACGTGTCGGGAACGAGGCAGTCCCGGCCGGTCGATTTGGCACACCTTGCCCGGCAAACGATGGGCGACCGCGCCCTTGAGCAAGAGGTGCTGGCGCTGTTTGCACAGCAGGCATTGTCGGTGCGCGACAAAATAGTCGATGCCGACATCAAGGACCGGCTTCTGCTGGCTCATGGCTTGAAAGGATCGGCCCGCGGCGTGGGCGCCTTCGCCATCGCCGATTGCACCACCGATATCGAGCACCAGCCGGAGAACCTCCAGACGCTCAATCGGCTCGGCAAGCTTATCGACGAAGTGCGCGACTTCATCGCCGCCATCAATCGCTGATTCCGGTTTGCGACAAAAACGTCACGGAGCGGCGCTTTCGCGCGGCAGTTGACTTGTTTGCCGGAGTGATTATCTCGGGCGAAACTCGCTTTCGTCCCGGGCGAAATTCCTTTCGTCTCGGGCGAAACTCCCTTCAGGTGACAAATGACCAAACTGACCTTCATCGCCCATGACGGCACACATTTCGACATGGATGCCGAAAACGGCTCGACGGTCATGGAAAATGCCATCCGCAACGCCGTGCCTGGCATAGAGGCGGAGTGCGGCGGCGCCTGCGCCTGCGCGACCTGCCATGTCTATGTCGATGAGGCATGGACGGCAGAAGTCGGTGAGCCCGAGGCGATGGAAGAAGACATGCTGGACTTCGCCTATGAGGTCCAGCCGAACTCGCGCCTGTCGTGCCAGATCAAGGTGCGCGACGCACTCGACGGCCTGATCGTGCGGGTGCCCGAACGGCAGGGCTGAAATCCACATCGGCGATTTTTCCCGCTGACGCTTGGCAGCGGGGCAATGGTCATGCAGTCTCGCCCGGACTTTCGCAGCGAGGCGCATCAATGACCGGGATCATCAGCACAGACGTCCTCATTGTCGGGGCAGGGCCGGTCGGCCTGTTCGCCGTGTTCGAGCTCGGCTTGCTGGACCTGAAGTGCCATCTGATCGACATTCTCGACAAGCCCGGCGGCCAATGCGCGGAACTCTATCCGGAAAAGCCGATCTACGACATTCCCGGCTGGCCTTCGATCTCGGCGCAAGGGCTCGTCGACAAGCTGCTCGAGCAGGTTGCGCCGTTCAAGCCGGACTTCACCTACAACCGCATGGTTTCCAGTCTCGAAAAGTTGGACGACGGCGGCTTTCGCGTGACCACGGACGAGAACGAGGTGTTCGAGGCCAAGGTGGTGGTGATCGCCGCCGGCGGCGGCTCATTCCAGCCGAAGCGCCCGCCAATTCCCGGCATCGAAGCCTATGAAGGCACGAGCGTTTTCTATTCGGTCCGCCGGATGGAGGATTTTCGGGGCCATGACCTGGTCATCGTGGGCGGCGGCGACTCGGCGCTGGACTGGACGCTGAACCTGCAGCCGGTGGCAAGGAGCGTGACACTCGTTCACCGGCGGGCGGAGTTTCGCGCGGCGCCCGACAGCGTCAACAAGATGTACGCCATGCAGGAGATGAAGCAGCTGGAATTCAAGGTCGGCCAGGTGGCCGGGCTCACTGGAGCCGATGGCCAACTGGCATCGGCCACCATCAAGGGCGGCCCGGATGGCGACATCGAGGTGCCTTGTACCCGCATGCTGCCGTTCTTCGGCCTGACCATGAAGCTCGGCCCGATCGCGGAATGGGGGCTCAATCTCAATGAGAACCTGATCCCGGTCGACACCGAGAAATTCCAGACATCGGTGCCCGGCATTTTCGCGGTGGGCGACATCAACTCGTACCCGGGCAAGCTGAAGCTGATCCTGTCGGGTTTCCACGAGGTGGCGCTGATGGCGCAGGCCGCCAAGCGCGTCATCAGCCCCGGCGAACGCATCGTGTTCCAGTATACGACTTCGTCGACCAGCCTGCAGAAGAAGCTCGGCGTCTCCGGCTAATTATTCCGGCAGGATCGGCGCCGGATCGTCGACGTGGCCTCGAAGTTCTTTCTCGGGCATCAGGGTCAGCGTGATAAGGCCCAGTACCAGAGTGCCGGCCGCGACGAGAAAGATCATCACGAAGGGCTCGGCCGATACGACATGTCCAGCCACCTCGACGCCTTCGTCGGCCAGCGGCAACCCAAATCCGAGAGCGACGGCGCCGAGCATCGCGACCCCCAATGCACTGCCGAGCGAACGTAGAAAGGTCAGCACTCCCGTCGCTACGCCAAGATGCATGCGGTCGACGGCGTTCTGCACGGATACGGTGGTTACCGGAAATGTCGTCCCCGTCCCCAGTCCGATACAGATGGTCAGGACTTCGACGATAAGCAGCGATGCATCGCCGGCGACAAAGGCCAGCAGGCCCATGCACAGGATGGCGAAGATGACGCCGACCATGGCGATGCGCTTGTAGTGGATGAAGCGCGGTATCAGGCGGCCGCTGGAAGCGGCGCCGGCCACGGTTCCAAGCAGAAGGCCAAGCATTGCAATGCCCGATTCGCTGGCCGTCAGGCCAAGGATCGATTGCAGATAGACGGGCAGATAGACGGCGAGGCCGACGCTGGAGGCCTGGAGCAGGAACATCGACAGAGTGCCAGCCAGGACGATCGGGTTGCCCAGTACCTCGAGCGAAATGAGCGGTTCGGCCGCCCGCGTCAGCCGCAGGGCAAAGGCGCCCCAGAAAAGCACGGAGCACGCCAGGACGCCAATGACTTCCGGCGATAACCAGGGATAGGCGCTGCCGCCCCAGTTCAGCGCCAGCAGCAACAGCGCCGTGGCGACGATGAGCAGCAATGCGCCGAGACCATCGATGCTGTGATTCTTGGCCACGATCGGCAGCTTCTTGAGCGGCTTGTTGATGATCGCCATCGCAACAAAGCCCAGCGGGATATTGATCCAGAAGATGAGTGACCAGTGCAGATGCTCGGCAAAAGTGCCGCCCAGCAGCGGACCGGCGACGCTGGCGACGGCCCAGGTGCCTGAGAACCACGCTGCATAGCGCGCCCGCTCGCGCGGCGGGACGAGGTCTCCGACCACGGTCTGCGTCAGCGCGAAAAGGCCACCGCCACCGGCCCCCTGGATCGCGCGCCCCAGGATAAGGACGAACATGTTGGGGGCCAGTGCGCTGACCAGCGATCCGGCGAGAAAGATGAGGATTGCCGCGTAGACGGTCGGCCGACGCCCATGGACGTCGGAAATCTTGCCGTAGAGCGGTGCCACGGCGGTTGCGGTCAAGAGATAACCGGTGACGATCCATGGCAGGTATTCGGCATGGCCGAGCGAGCGCCCGATGGTCGGCATGGCGGGCGCGACGATGGTCTGGTCGAGGGCTGCCAGCAGCATCGACAGGAGAACGCCGCCGATGATGGCGTTCTTTTCGCTTTCTGTCAGCGGCGCGCTCGCCGCCGCCACGGCCTGCTTGTCGACAGCCTGGTCCATGTCTTCTCGTCCACGCGCTTTGCGCTGCCGCATCGGGTCTGCCTGGTGCATCCGCGTCACGATCGATCGTGATGCCCGTGCTTCCAGTTCGTGCCCGTGGCAACCCTGGATATGTCGTTCCGTATAGGCCGATTTCGCCTGGTGCTCGAAAAAAAATCGAAACTGGCTCTACGCTTCCACCCGGTTGGCTTGGACCCTGGCGAACGGAGGCGGCGAGGAAATTCAGGTCGGCGGCTGCAATTGGCCACTTCCGATGCGTTCCATCCGGTAGCGCATCAGCCGCAGGATGCGGCTTTCGAAATTGACACCTTCGACACGGTCGAACCGCAGTTGGTCCTGATCGTGTCTGGCAAGCTCAGCCGCCGTGATCTCGGCGGCCTTGGCTTTTGCCGCATCGCAATCCTTCTGCGGATAGGTCGCCTTGAGCGCATCTTCCAATGCGCGGCCGTGGTTCTTGGCGATCTCGACATGGCGGTCTTCATGGCGCTTGATGTCGGCCGACAATGTATCCCAGAACAGCCGCACATCGGCGTCGGCTTTGCGCGGGCGGCGCCATTCGGGAAGGATCACCTTGACCTTGACGGTGACGACCGCGTCGGCGATCCGGCAGGAGCCGGACTGGCTGGCGTAGCTGATGCGTGTCGTGAAGGCCATCTGGGTGGCGCCAGGGTGGCGCGACCCCGTGCTTTTGACCTGCGGCCCGTGTTTGGCGAGTTGCTGCTCAATATCCTCCAGCGTTCTGCCGCCAATGGCGAAATAGCTGTATGTCTTCACCAGATTAGCCGCATCCGCCGGAACGGCGACGGTAAGCAGCAGTGCGCAGAGCAGGGATCGTGTCATCATGTTGCCTCTTCGGTCACCTTGCTTTACGGCCTTTGCCGGCGCAACGGAACTGATCCGATGCGGATCACACATCGTTGATGGCCCCTTGGTTGGTGAACCCATGGTTGATGCGCAATGACGGCGAGGCGATGGCAGCTGGCGCATGAGCGTCATCTCGAGCTTGGCGGCAAGGCCGTGGTCGTCGGCATCCTCAATATCACGCCGGACAGCTTCTCCGATGGTGGCCTGTTTGATGCTCCCGAAACCGCGTTGGTCCAGGCGCGCCGCATGATCGGGGAAGGCGCCGCGATCATCGATGTTGGCGGAGAATCGACCCGGCCGGGCGCAGCCGCGATCTCGGCCGGCGAGGAGCAGGCCCGTATCCTGCCCGTGATCGAAGCACTGGCGCATGCCGGCGACGTGCTGATCTCGGTCGACACCTATCGTGCGGAGACAGCGCGGCTCGCGGTGGCTGCCGGCGCGCACATCGTCAATGATGTCTGGGGTCTGCAGCGCGAACCCGACATTGCGCGGGTGGCGGCCGAAACCGGCGCCGGGCTTGTCATCATGCATACCGGCCGGGATCGCGAGAAGCTGCCCGACGTGATCGCCGACCAGCTGGCGTTCCTGGGAAAATCGCTGGAGATCGGGCGCGGGCAGGGTGTCGCCGACGACCACATCGTGCTGGACCCCGGCTTCGGCTTCGCCAAGGAGACCGCGGAGGAAAACCTCGACCTGATGGCGCGGTTCTCCGAGCTCTGCGCACTCGGCTTCCCGCTGATGGCCGGCACGTCGCGAAAACGCTTCATCGGCACCGTCACCGGTCGCGACGCCGCCGACCGGGCTGCCGGGACAGCGGCGACCAGCGTCATTCTCCGACTCAAGGGCGCGCATCTGTTTCGCGTCCATGATGTCGCAATCAACGTGGACGCGCTGGCCGTGGCGGATGCTATGCTGGCGCGGGAAACCGGATCGGAACGCTGAGCCATGTACGTCATCCGCATGAAGAATTGCGCCTTCTTTGCCCGGCACGGCGTGCTGGATGAGGAAGAAGCGCTCGGTCAGCGCTTCTATGTCGATGCCTCGCTCACCGTCGAGCCCGGACGCGCGCTCGTCGATGACGCCATCGGGGAAACGGTCAATTACGGCGTTGCCTTCACCGTCATCGAGGAAATCATCACCGGACACAGGCGCTTCCTGATCGAGGCCTTGGCCTTGGAAGTCGCAAAGGCTCTCACTGGGCGCTTTCCCCAGATCAGGAAAGCCGAGATCACCGTTCGCAAGCCCAATGCGCCGGTGCCTGGCGTGCTCGATTACGTCGAGGTGACCGTTGTCTGGCCCGAGTAACACCGTCTATCTGAGCCTCGGCGGCAATCTGGGCGATCCGGCCAAGTCGATGGGGGCTGCGTTGCGCCTGCTCGACGCCGATCCCGATACTGACGTGGCCGCCGTTTCTTCGCTCTATCGGACACCGCCCTGGGGCAAGCTCGACCAGCCGGATTTCCTCAACGCGGCCGCCGAATTGTCGACGCGGCTGTCGCCGCGGGCATTGCTCGACCTGTGCCTCGATGCCGAGCGAAAGCTCAAACGCGTGCGCGAGGAGAGGTGGGGGCCGCGTCTGATCGACATCGACATCCTGGTGTTCGGCGACCGCATCATCCATGAAACGGGCCTGGAAGTGCCACATCCGCGGATGCTGGAGCGCGCCTTCGTGCTGGCGCCGCTGGCCGAGATCGCGCGGGACCTTACCGTAGACGGCAAACGCGTTGTCGATCGGTTGGGCTCGGTCGATGCGGCCGGCATCGAGCGGCTGCCATCCGGCCAGGATTGGTGGGTGGCCTAGAACGGCGGTATCAGCCCGAGAAACCACCGTCGTCCAGGAATGCTTTTTCCTCAGCCGTCGTCTCGCGGCCGAGCATTCTGTTGCGGTGCGGGAAGCGGCCGAAGCGCTGGATGATGTCACGGTGTTCCAGAGCGTATTTCAGATTGAACTCGGCCCTGACCGTGTGAAGTTCGACCGACCGGTCCTGGTCGGCAAGATTTTCTGAATGTTCGAATGGCAAATAGAGGAATACGCGGACCTCCGGTTCCAGCGCCAAATCGTGGCCGGCATCGACCGCCTTTTGCGCGAAATGCTTTGCCAGTGGATCGGTCGCAAACATATGGCCGGTGCCGCGAAAGCAATTGCGCGGAAACTGGTCAAGCAGGATCATCAGCGCCAGCGAGCCTTCCGCATGTCCTGACCAGTCGTCGCATTCGCGGCGGGCGGCAGCGTAATGGAGGTCGAGGAAGCGGTCGCGCAAATCGGCATCGAAAGCGTTGTTCTTTTCGAACCACGCATCCTCGCCGGCGTCGCGCCAGAATTTGGTCACCGACAGGGCTCTGCTGTCCAATTCCATGCCTGATTCCCTCGTTCAATCCGCCGGTTCGGATTTATGCAGTACGCCGGCCGTTTCCTCGTTGAGCGCCTGGCCAGGACGGCGGGGCGTGGAGAGCGGAGTCGGGATTGGCGTGCCGATATTGCCTTTCAGGAAGCGCTGTCCCGAGCGGATGCCTTCGGCGAGCTGGGTCTCGAAGCGGGCCGTGTCGCGGCGCCTGACGTCCTCGATCGTTTCGGCGACGTCTTCGGGATCGACGCCCAGTGCTTCCAGCGTCGAGCCGCCAAAGACGAGCGCCGATTCGAAGGTCTCGCGCAACTGATAATCGACGCCGGCGCGGATGAGCTGCAACGCCGTGCCGCGGTCGAACGCACGTGCCAGCACCGTAAGCAAGGGAAATTCCGCCTTGACGAGTTCGGCGATGCGGATGGCGGCGTCGGGCTTGTCGACACAGATGAGCACGGCCCGCGCGCGGCCGGCCCCGGCAGCGTGCAGGATGTCCAGCCGCGTGCCGTCGCCATAATAGACCTTGAAGCCGAAATCGGCGGCCGCCTGGATCATCTCGACATCATTGTCGATGATCGAGACGTCGATGCCGCGCAAGAGCAGCGGTTGGCTGGCGATCTGGCCGAAGCGGCCGAAGCCGATGATCAGCACGCTGCCGGTGAGGCCGTCGGCGACTTCGACGCCGTCCAGCGACTGCTCGTCGCGCGGCGTGAAATAGCGCAAGGCAATGATCGCCAGCGGCGTCAGCACCATGGAGATGATGACGATCGCCGTCAGTGTCGCGTTTGCCTGGCCGTCGATGATGCCGACTGCGGCGGCCGCGGAATAGAGCACGAAGGCGAATTCACCGCCTTGCGCCATGAAGACCGCGCGCTCGAGCGCCTCGCGGTGGCCTGATTTCAGGATGCGGGCGACGATGTAGATGCCGAAGGCCTTCATCACCATGTAGGCGACGACATAGATGGCGATCAGCTTCCAGTTCGCGGCCACCACATGCAGATCGAGCGACATGCCGACCGCAAGGAAGAACAGGCCGAGCAGGATTCCACGGAACGGCTCGATGTCGGCTTCGAGCTGATGGCGGAAAGTCGATTCCGAAAGCAGCACGCCGGCCAGGAACGCGCCCATCGCCATCGACAGGCCGCTGAGCTGCATGGCGAGCGCCGACCCGAGCACGACCAGCAGAGCCGCGGCCGTCATCACCTCGCGTGCACGGGCATCCGCCAGGATGCGGAAGAAGGGGTTGAGCAGGTAGCGTCCCGCCACCACCAGTCCGACGATCGCGGCGAGGCCGATACCGACCTCGGTCAGCCGCTCCGACAGGCTGGTATCGGCACCGCCGGGCGCCAGGAAGGCGATCAGGGCGAGCAGAGGCACGATGGCCAGATCCTCCAGCAGCAGGATGGAGACGATGCGCTGGCCCTTGGGCGAGGCGATTTCGCCGCGCTCCTCCAGAAGCTGCATGACGATGGCCGTCGAGGTCAGCACGAAACCGGCGCCGGCGACGAAGGATTGCGCGATCGGAAACCCTCCGGCCATGCCGACACCGGTCAGCAGCACGGCGCAGACCCCGACCTGGAGCGCGCCAAGCCCAAAGATCTCGCGGCGCAGGCCCCACAGCCGCGACGGCTGCATTTCCAGGCCGATGATGAACAGGAACATGACGACGCCGAGTTCGGCGACATGGAGGATGGCTCCCGATTCGGAAAAGACGCCGATGCCGAACGGGCCGATCACCGCGCCGGCGGCCAGGTAACCGAGAATCGAACCGAGACCCATGCGCTTGAAGATCGGGACGGCCACCACGCCTGCCGCCAACAACGCCACCACCTGAACTAGATCGCTGCCCGATGCTTCCGCTGCCATGCCTCTTGTCCCTGTGTCCGACAGCACTCCTTGCATGCAGTTGGAGCGGGAGGCAAGGGCGGGGAGCCTGCCAGGACAGGCAGGGGGTGCCGTTGAAGCGATTCCCCTGGTGGAACAGCGGTCTCCGCTTGCCTGCCGGACGTTTGGTATCTATATCGGCGGGATGACTGACCATTCGTCCCGGCCGGGTCCCCCGCCTCACATCCCGATGGATGCGCTCAGCGAAGTTCTACAGGACTTTCGCTTGAGTGGAGTCAATTATGGCCGCTGCGAGCTCCGACATCCTTGGAGCATAGAATTTCCGCAACAATCGCTGCTTCGTTTTCACTTTGTTGGTCTGGGTCCATGCTGGATTCATACCGAAGCGCAAGGCTGGCAGGAGTTGCGCGATGGCGATCTGGTGCTGCTGCCGCAAGGTATCGCCCATCGGCTGGCGAGTGCGCCGGACGTCGTGGGCGACTCGCTCGAGGGTTGCCAGGTGACCAAGTTGGGGGGCAACGTCTGCGAAGTGGTGCGGGAAGGCACGGGCGCGACAAGCACCCTTTTCTGCGGCTCGATGGCCTTGGGTGCCTGTGCGCTAAACCCGTTGATTACGTTGATGCCGCCCATCATCAAGGGTTGCGACGTGGCCGGCAATGACCCGGTCGTTGGTCCTTTACTGGCGGCTATGACCGCGGAAGCCGCGCAACCGCAGATGGGCAGCGCCACCATCTTGTCTCGGATGGCGGACTTGCTGACAGCCCGGCTCATTCGTTGCTGGGTCAATTGCACGGGGGCTTCGACCTCCGGTTGGCTCGCGGCCATCCGCGACCCCCATATTGGCCGCGCTCTGGCAGCCATGCACAGAGACCCCGGCCATAACTGGACGCTCGAAAGCCTCGCCGGCCTGGCAGGCCAATCTCGCTCGATTTTCGCGGAGCGCTTCAGTGCCGTGTTGGGAGAAGGCGCGGCACGCTATCTAGCCCGTCTGCGCATGCAGCTTGCCCGCGAGTTGTTGGGGCAAAACGGCTTGTCAGTGGCCGAGGTTGCCACCCGCCTGGGCTATGATTCCGAGGCGTCCTTCGCTCGCGCCTTCAAGCGCATCACCAATGTCTCGCCGGGCGTTGTGCGTCGCACAATTCCCGGACGAATAGACATGAATTTCGGATTTTAAGAGACATATCATCCGGAAAGACTCGTTTATGAAGATCTCCAAACTTTGGAGATCCTTCCGTGACTGACACAACATTACAGCTTGAAGACGCGGCGATAGACCTTGATGCGGCCGCGCCGGCCAAGTGGAGCGCAACCACATGGTTCGCGGTCCTTTCGTTGGCGGCCACCAGCTTTGCGCTGGTGTCCGCCGAATTCCTGCCGGCAGGTCTGTTGACGCCGATGGCGCGCGATCTCGGCATCAGCGAGGGGACGGCCGGGCAGGTGGTCACCGCCACCGCTTCCGTAGGCGCCGTGACGGCCATGTTGAGCAATGTCCTCATCGGCCGATTGAACCGCAAGACGGTGCTTGTCGGCCTCATGGCCTTGGCGGTCGGTTCCAACATTCTTGCGGCGCTGGCGCCCAATTTCTGGCTGTTATTGTTGGGCCGGGCCGGGCTGGGGATCGCTCTCAGCGCTTTCTGGGCACTTTCGGTAGCCGTCGTGGCGAGGCTGGTTGGCGCCAATGCGACGGGGCGGGGCATGGCTATCGTCACCCTCGGCGTCTCGCTCGCAACAATTGCCGCACCGTCGATGGGCGCGTTGATCAGCGACTGGCTGGGTTGGCGCAGCGCCATGGCCATGACGGCGGGATTGGCCTTGCTTGCCATGCTGCTGCAGTTACTCAGCCTGCCGACCTTGCCTGCAACGGCAAGCAATAGTCTTGCAGACGTCCTTCGGCTGACACGGCGGCGTGGCATTCAACTCGGTATGCTTGCTATCCTTTTGCTGATGACGGGGCATTTTGCCGGCTCGGTCTATGTGCGTCCGTTTCTCGAACACGTGACGCTCCTTGCGACCGGGCCAATTGCCCTGGCGTTGCTCGGATTCGGCATCGCGGCTGTGATCGGCAATATTGCCGGTGGCCGCATGGCCGACGCCAATATCCACGTGGCTCTCGTGGTTACGGCCGCATTGATGGCGTTCGCGGCGCTGGCATTGGTGCTTTGGGGCGTGCACATCGGCGTTGCCTTTGGCTTCGCCACGCTATGGGGTTTCGCCTTCGGCATGGCGCCGGTGGTGCTGCCGACAAATCTGTCTCGCGCGGCGCCGGACGCGCTGGAAGCAGCGGGGAGCCTGATGGTCGCGTCCTTTCAGGTCGCCATCACCATCGGCGCGGTTGTCGGCGGCTATGTTGTGGACACTTACGGCCCGACAGCGCCTTTGACTGCGACTGCCGTCCTTGCCGCATCGACGGCCGTCTTGGCGCTGCTACAACCGCGCAGCTGAACTTTGCCGCCGCCGACGCAGCAGCCTGAATCCGGCCGTTGGCGATGTTGCAGGCGCTTACACAAGTTGACGTCGGTAACGCGTTGCATCTTGCCACAGTCGAAGGCTAAGCACGCTCGGCTTCGGCCATTGGGGGTGAGCGGCGATCAAGTCGCACCCTTTTGAGGAGATGACTGACATGAAGAAGTTTTTGCTCGTCGCCGTCGGGCTGGCGGTGCTTGCCGGTTCGGCCTGTTCGAAGGCGCCGGAATGCACGACCGAGATGGCGACCAAGAAGGCGCAGGACATGGCCGCCGCGCTGCAGGAGGCGATCACCAAGGATCCGACCAAGGCGGCTGACCTGACCGCCAAGGTCCAGGCGGTGACGACCAAGTATCAGGGCTCCACGACCCTGGCCGACGCCTGCAAGGCGTATGACGAGGTGACCGCCGCGATCAAGGGCTGACGCCCGGTTCGTCTGCTCAAAGGAGGCGGTGGCGATGGGTTGCCGCCTCTTTGCTTTGTGGGGGTATTTCGAGCAATTCCAAGAAAAGTGTCCGGAATTTCGTAAAGAAATAGAGGCGGGGTGTGCTCAGTTCGGCGCGATGGAGCCGACTTCGACGGCATCGACCCGCTTCAGGCTCATACCGATGACCGGCACCAACTGGTCCTGAACGCGCACGGCGACCGTCACCGTCATCGAATTGTCGTCGGGAATGCGTGCCTGCATGACGCCGCGCAGCTGGTTGCGATTGATGGTGAAGACCACCTTGCGGGCGTCGACGACGTTGCCGCCGATGATATCGAGCCCGGCGCCGGCCGAGCCACCCATGAAGGAGCCCTTGTAGTCGCGGCCCTTGCGCTCGATCCTGGCCGACATCGGCTGGGTGAACACGCCGACCCGGCAACCGCCGTCAAGCGTCATGCCCATCTTGCCGTCGGGCGTGGAGCCGGTGAAGCTGCAATTGAATTTCGTACCCTTGTACTTGCCGGCGACGATTTCGCCGGGGCCGACCCATTTGCCTTCGGCTGACTGGAAAAACTGCTTGTCCGGCTCTCCGGCGCAAGCCCCGGAGGCAATACCGGCGACCGCTGTGATCGCCACCACCAGGGGCAGGATGCTGGACAGAATTACGCTTTTCATCGACGACACCCGGCAACAACGAGGCTGTTTGAAACCGGTTTGACCATGAAGAAGATTGGTTAATGCTTCGTCACCGGGAGCCTTCGAAACCGCAATCCGAGCACCGTCCCAAAGAGCCGGACGCTATTTGCCGGGACCGGCTGTTTCGGCGTCTTTCTTGGTCGCGAACGATGTCAGTGCGGCGAGGAAGTCGCCCAGTCCCGGGCGCCTGGCGGCGCTGAAGGGCAGGGGGCGCACCGTTTCCATCGCCGCGATGCCGATGCGCGCCGTCATCATGCCGTTGACGACGCCCTCTCCGAGCTTGGCCGAAAGGCGCGCCGCCAGGCCATGGCCGACGATCTGCTGGACAAAACTGTCGCCGACGGCGATCGAACCGGTGACCGCCAGATGCGCCAGCACGCTACGCGCCAGGCGGAAGAAACCCAGCGTTCCGGGCCGTCCGCCATAGAGTTCCGACAGCCGGCGGATGAGGCGCCCGGCCTCGAAGACGACATAGGCGACATCGACGAGCGCGCGCGGGCTGACCGCCGTCACCAGAGAGACGCGCTTGGCGGCCTCGAGGATCATCACCTTGGCCCTGACATCGAGGGGACCGAGGATTTCCGCTTCCGCCAGGCGCACCAGATTGGCGCCGTCGATGATCTCGCCGCGCAATTCGGCCAGCGCGCGCCGGCCGGCCGCGGTCTCGGGCTTGGCCGCGACAAAGGCCGACAGTTCGTCGACCACCGCGCGTGCTGCCTTCGGATCGTCGCGCGCGGTGGCATCGAGCGCGCGCTTCTGCAGCTTTTCGACCTCGGCGAGGCGGGCGATCGCCAGGAATTCGCGTATCAGGATCACCAGAAGCGCCAGCAGCGCAATCGCCGCCATGCCGGCGGCCAGCCAGCCCAGCCATTCGGCGCGGGCAAAGAGATCGCGTATCAGCTGGTCGGTCCACAGGCCGACAGCCAGCGAAACCAGCACGCCGGCGGCGCCGAAGAAGATGCTGCCGAGAACCGAGCGCTTTCTGGGGGCGATCGACGGCGGCGGCTCGGCGGCAATCATGTCCGGTTCGTCGAAGACATCGACCTCCGCCGGGATGACCATCGCCACTTCGGCCTTCATCGGGCGCGGTCTGCGCGACAGTTCGGCCTGGCGTGCTTGTGGCGCGTTTTGTTTCGGCGCGGCTTCCGGCTCGATACGGAATGCCGCCGGTTTGCGGGGCGCGGTCATGCCAGATGGTCTCCGATCAGGAACTGCAAGGCGCGGTCGAGCCTGATGTGCGGCAGCGACAGCGTGACACCTTCGGCCGTGCGTTCGAGTTTCGGCGGGCGGAACCGGACGAAGCGGATTGCCGGGTCCGTGGAGTCCTGCCTGTGGTCCGGCCCCGAAAGGTCGAAAACAGCATCAATACTTTCCGGTAAATCACCAGGGAATATAGCTGTTTCCGTTCTTCCGTCGAATGTTTCGCCATTGATCTTCTCGCCGGCTATCGGCGTGCCGATGATTACAGGCAACGTTTCGCGGCCCTGCTTTACGGTGCCCTCGCGGGTCGCGCGCATCGCCGCCATGGCGACCACGTCGACATCGGCACCAGTGAAATTCGCCCGCGCCACGGCGCGGTCGGCAAGGCGCCGCACGATCGCCTGCAACCGGTCATGGCTCTCGTGATGCAGATGATCGGCCTTGGTCGCTGCAACCAGGATGCGGTCGATACGCCGGGAGAAAAGGTCGGTGAGGAAGCTGCCCCGGCCGGGACGGAAACAGCTCAGGATCTCGGTGACGGCGCGCTCCAGGTCGGCCATGGCACCAGGCCCGGCGTTCAGCGCCTGCATGGCGTCGATGAGCACGATCTGGCGGTCCAGACGCGTGATATGCTCGCGGAAGAACGGTTTGACGACATGTGTCTTGTAGGCCTCGTAGCGTCGTTCCATCATGGCGTACAGGGAACCGTTGCGCGCGCGCCTGTCGCCGAGGCCTGCCAGCGGCGCGAAGGTCAGCGCGGGCGAGCCTTCGAGGTCGCCGGGCATCAGGAAACGTCCGGGCGGCAAGGTGGAAAGCGCCCGCTCGTCCAGCTTGCATGCCTTGAGGTAGGCGGCGAAGCTTTCAGCCAGCTGGCGTGCCGTCATTTCGTTGGCGTCGGCATTCGGGTCGATTTCCTCCAAGATCGCTCGCCAGTCCCGCGAAAGGTCCTCGCGCACCGGCAGCGTGGCCATTTCGAGGGCCTCGCGCGAAAAATCGGCGAAGGATTTGCCGAGCAGCGGCAGGTCGAGCAGCCATTCGCCGGGGTAGTCGACGATGTCGACCGACAGTTTGCCTGACGAGAACATGCGGCTCCAGCCGGAGGCCGATTCATATTCGATCGTCAGCCGCAGCTCCGAAATGGCGCGGGTCGAGTCCGGCCAGACGCGATCGTTGACCAAAGCGGCGATGTGGTCCTCGTACTGAAAACGCGGCACGGCGTCGTCGGGCTGCTGTTCGAGGAAGGCGCGCGCGATACGCCCCGATTTCTGCGCCTCGAACAGCGGCAGGCGTCCGCCGTGGATCAGATTGTGGACGAAGGCCGAAATGAAGACGGTCTTGCCGGCGCGGGAGAGACCCGTGACACCCAAACGCAGCGATGGAGAAAAAAGTCCGGTGGCACGTCCCGACAATGTGTCGAGGGCAATTCTTGCCTCGTCGGTGAAGGTGGTCAGCGATGATGCCAAAATATGATCTCTCGGACTTGCGTCCGCTCGATATAGGCGCTGGAACCCGGCTTTGAAATGGCGCCGGAAATCGGCATCAGAGATCGACCGGTGTCAGGAACGCTTCGAGATAGCCCGCTCCCTGGGCCGCTTTCGCCAGGTTGCCGGGGAAACGGACGACCGCGAGGCCCGAGGTCGGAAAGCCATGATTGAGCATTGCCCGCGCCGTCTCGCCACCATCGCCCGAAACCGCCATGGCGAGATCCTCCGTCATCGGGTTGTGGCCTATGACCAGCAATGAGCCGGATCCGCCATGATCCCGGACGAGGCGGAGATAGCCGGCCGCGTCGTCGCTGTAGAGCGAGTCGAAAAACAGCACCTTGCCCGTGTCTGTCTGGCTGGCCAGCCCCTCGAGCGTTTCCTTGGCGCGTTTGGCATTGGAGCACAGCGTCAGGTCCGGCACATAGGAACGGGATCGCATCGCGGTCCCCATCTTTTCGGCATCGGCGCGGCCGGATGCGTCGAGTGGACGATCGAAATCACGCATGCCCGGCAAGGCCCAGCCGGCCTTGGCGTGTCGCAACAGATAAAGCCTGCTCACCCAACCTCCAATGACGCCCGAGAGCCGATGTCCCGCCGCGATTAGCCACGAGAAAAGCTTCACGCACAATGGTGCGCGCTCTTCAGTGCGGCGAATCACTTGCGGGGCGAGCGGTGAAGATCGTCCTACTTTCGCCATCAAAACAGACCCATCCCCCTCCGGAGAAGGCGGCGGACGCACTTTAACAATTGCGTGAGACAGCCGCTGATTGCGCTTGTACAGGCGTCAGGCGACGAATATATAGGCGCCAAATTTGGGGCAGTTGGGTGAGTCGAATGAACGACATCGTTACCGCCGATTACGTACCCTCCGAAGACGAGCCGTTCATGAACGAACGGCAGAAATCCTACTTCCGCCTGAAGCTCGTCACCTGGAAAAATGACATCTTGCGCGAAGCGCGCGAAACCCTCGAAATCCTGCAGCAGGAAAACGCCAACCATCCCGACCTCGCCGACCGCGCCTCTTCGGAAACCGACCGCGCCATCGAGCTCAGGGCCCGCGACCGTCAGCGGAAGCTCATCTCAAAGATCGATTCGGCGCTGCAGCGCATCGACGAAGGCACTTATGGCTATTGCGAGGAGACCGGTGAGCCGATCGCGTTGAAGCGGCTCGACGCGCGCCCGATCGCTACCTTGTCGATCGAAGCGCAGGAGCGGCACGAGCGCCGTGAAAAAGTCTATCGCGACGACTGATAGATCGCCTCCGCATTGATTTCCAAATGGCCGGTTTTCCGGCCATTTTTGTTCGATGTCGCCGCGCACTTCAACAGGCCAAGCGCGCTTGAACGTCGACCAGTTCAATTCATTGGCGGGCGGTCCAGGTGCAAAATCATCTCTTCTGGCTCGAGAGTTCGCCCAAAAGCCTGGTCATTTCATCGTCGAGCGACGGCGGCGCCTTGGCCGCCGGTTTGCCTGTCGAGGCGCCGGACCGGGGCTGGTCCAGCGAAACCTCGAGCTCCTTCATCAGCGTGTCGTCGATGCTGTCCTGCCTCGGCGGCGGTGGCGCTTGCCTGGCGCCATTGGTGTTGGCGGAGCCATAGGCAGGCAGCGGCGTGACATTGGTCGACTGGTAGTTTTGCGTCGCTGGTTTCGGCGCGGGCGTGGGCGCCGGTGGTGGCGCAGCCGGACGCTGGCGGGCGGGCCCTGCCACCGGCTGCGGTGCGGGTGCTTGTCGGGGAGGCGCGGGAGCGGGCTGCGGCGGCCGCGGCTTCGCGGCCGGGGCCGCGGCCGCCGGGACGGGCTGCAGGCCGCCATCTCCGGTCAACGCCGGACGGCGCGGCGCGGCGAGGCGGATGTCGCGTTCGACAACGACGTCGGTCGGGCCCCCGATCAGAAGCAGATGTTCGATGTCGTCGCGTCGCACCAGCACCAGTCGGCGATGGCTGTCGACGGCGGTGGCGTCCATGACAGCGAGCCGCGTCTTGCGGTTGCGGCCGCCGGCGACAAACGTGCCGAAGGTCAGGTTGCGCACGAGCCTGACGATGATGAGAACGATGACCAGCAGGATCAGCGCCGCGAAAGTCCACAGGAGTGCCGCCGCATAACCGGGACCCGCCACGCTATCCAGCCACTGCATTGGTTTCCCCTGATCGGTTTTGGAAAGTGACGCGACACTAGACCGTTGCGACTGGCTACGGCAAGTTGCCTTTCACGCATCGTGAACAGGCTTGAAACACTCGAAGGCCGGCCGACATCATTTTTATCCGACATTTGCCGCCCGGGCCTTTTCCGGACTAGGAGAATGTGATTCAACCGGCTAAAGCGCGTCGCGCTGAAACGGATTCATGCGACGCGCTTCAGGTCCTTGTTTTTCATGCATGTCGTTTTCCCAAAACCGAAGTCACTTTTGGGCGATATGCATTAGGGGCGGGTGTCGGAAACTCGGATTTCACGAGCAGGGGGCATATGGCCAAGGAAGCGCGCGCCGATTTCTATCCGGTACCGATCGTCGACCAGAATACGCGACCGGGCGCGGTCACCCGGCTTGTCATCTTCATCGTCGTCCTGACGGGCGCGGCCGTCGTCTTCGGCCTTTTCCGCGAGCGCCTCGGCGATCCCTTCCTGCTTGGCATGCTCGGCGTGCTGGCGATGATCGGCGTCGGCTTCCTGTTCGCGACCGCGATCGGCTTTGTGCAGATCACACCGCGCTCGACGGGTGACGAACTGTCCAAGGCTTTCGTCGATTCGATGTCGCAAGGCCTGCTGGTCACAGACACCAAGGGCCGCGTCATCTACGCCAACCGAGCCTATGCCGATATGACCGGAGCCGCCTCGGCTGCCGACCTGAAGACGGTCGAAGGATTGCTCTCGGATGTCCCCGAGGCCTCGGTGACCATCTATCGGCTGGCGTCGGGATTGCGTGACGGGCAGCCGGGCGATGGCGAGTTCCGGCTCGCGCAATCGATCCGGCCCGGCGCCGAACCGGGCGCCCGCTGGTACCGGGCACGCGCACGCACATTCAGCGTTCCGGGCCAGCGCTTGCCGATGCTGGCATGGCAGCTCGCCGATATTTCGCAGGAGCGGGCCGAGCAGGAGCGTTTCTTCCTCGACCTGCAGAAAGCCATCGATCACCTCGACCACGCACCGGCCGGTTTCTTTTCGGCGGACCAGGACGGCCGCGTCACCTACATCAACGCCACGCTCGCCGGATGGCTGGGCATCGACCTTGCCAGCTTCACGCCCGGAGCCGTCACCTTGCCCGATATCGTTGCCGGCGACGGCATGGCGCTTGTGCGCTCCGTCAAGGCGGACCCCGGAACGACGCGCAATGCGGTCATCGATCTCGACTTGACGACGATGACCGGCGAGGCGCTGCCAGTACGCTTCATGCATCGCGTGTCCGCCAGCCGCGAAGGTGTCGGCGGGCCGACGCGCACCATCGTGCTCAACCGCACGCAAGGCGAGGATGCCTCGGCCGATCTGCGGGCTTCGGAAGTGCGCTTCACCCGCTTCTTCAATTCGACACCGATGGCGATCGCCGGCGTCGATGCCGGCGGGCGCATCCTGCGCACCAACGCACCATTCCTGTCGCTGTTTTCCTCGGTCGTCGACCGCGATGCCGTGGATCGCCGTGTGCGGCTCGACACGGTAATCCATGACCGCGACCGGCCGGCCTTTGCCGCCGCGTTCGAGAAAGCCCGGCAGCGGCAGGCCGATATCGATCCGATCGACACCGTTCTGCCCGGCAATGAAGAGCGGCATATCCGTTTCTACGTCAACGCCGTCGCCGACGGCACGGGCGGCGAAGGAGCCGAGGAATCGGCCATCGTCTACGCTGTCGAGACGACCGAGCAGAAGGCGCTCGAAGGGCAGATGGCGCAAAGCCAGAAGATGCAGGCCGTCGGCCAGCTCGCCGGTGGCATCGCGCACGACTTCAACAATGTGCTGACCGCCATCATCATGGCATCCGACCTGCTTTTGACCAATCACCGGCCGTCGGATCCGTCCTTCCCGGACATCATGAACATCAAGCAGAATGCCAATCGCGCGGCCTCCCTGGTGAGACAGTTGCTGGCCTTCTCGCGCAAGCAGACGCTGCGGCCGGAAGTGCTGAACCTCACCGACGTGCTCGCCGATCTCAGGATGCTGCTTGCCCGCCTCGTTGGCAACGACATCAAGCTCAAGATCGACCATGGCCGCGACCTGTGGCCGGTCAAGGTCGATATCGGCCAGTTCGAGCAAGTGGTGGTCAACCTGGCGGTCAACGCGCGCGACGCGATGCCGGCCGGCGGCGATCTTACGGTGCGCACCCGCAACGTGACCGCCGAGGAGTGCAAGACCTTTCCCTATCGCGAACTCACCGCGGCCGACTATGTGGTGGTCGAAGTCGAGGATACCGGCAGTGGCATCGCGCCCGACGTGCTGAAGAAGATCTTCGAGCCGTTCTTCACCACCAAGGAGGTCGGCAAGGGCACGGGCCTTGGCCTGTCCATGGTCTACGGCATCATCAAGCAGACCGGCGGTTTCATTTTCTGTGATTCCGAACTCAGCAAGGGATCGACCTTCCGCATCTTCCTGCCGCGTCACGTCGCTGAAGCGAAAAAAGCAGCCGAACCCGGCGAAGCGCCGGCCGCGGCACCGGTCAAACCGGTCGACAATGCCAAGGACCTGTCCGGGTCGGCCACGGTGCTGCTGGTCGAGGACGAGGACGCGGTGCGCATGGGCGGCATGCGGGCGCTGACCTCGCGCGGCTACACCGTTCACGAGGCGTCCTCGGGCGTCGAGGCGCTGGAAGTGTTCGAAGCGCTCGGCGGCAAGGTCGATATCGTCGTTTCCGACGTGGTGATGCCGGAAATGGACGGGCCGACGCTGCTCGGTGAATTGCGCAAACGTCAGCCGGACATCAAGTTCGTCTTCGTCTCCGGCTATGCCGAGGACGCGTTCGCCAGGAACCTGCCGGCGGAGGCGCATTTCGGCTTCCTGCCAAAGCCGTTCTCGCTCAAGCAACTGGCCACGATCGTGAAGGATGTGCTTGAAGCTTAGGTATTTCTGATGCTGCGCCCTTGCACAACGCCGTAACAACGCCATGATTATTGGCAATACGGCAGGCGGGCTCGGGGGAGCAGCTGTTGACGCCACACATCGAGGCAGGCAAAGGCGACTACGCCGACACGGTATTGTTGCCGGGCGACCCGCAGCGCGCGGAGTGGATGGCGCAGGCATTGGACGCGCCGCGTTGCGTCAATCGCCGACGCGGTGCGCTTGGTTTTACCGGTTCGTTTCGCGGCAAGCCTGTCAGCATTCAGACGACGGGAATCGGCGTGTTCTTGATCTATGCGCATGAATTGCTTGAGTATTATGGCGCCCGAACACTGATCCGCACTGGCACCTGCGGTAGCCTGAGCGCCGAGGCAAAGCTGCGCAGCCTTGTGATCTCGCAATCGGCGCGGCCTGAAAACACCGAGAGCGGTCGCGTCTTTGGCCTTTACGATGCTGATGTCGGCCCGGATCCAGCGCTGCTCGCTTGCGCATTGGTCAAGGCAGCCGAACTCGGCATCGATCACCACGCCGGCCTGACAGCCTGCACCGACGTATTCTACCATCCTGAAGCACGCGTCCGCTATGCCGACGCAAGGGCGCTCGGAGCGCTGGCCGTAGACATGGAAACCAGCGCTCTCTATCGCATCTCGGCGCATTTCGGCGCGAGGGCATTGTCGCTGCTGACCGTCGTCGACGATCTGGTCACCGGCGAACCGACCGACTATTCCGAACGCCAGGAACTTTTCACCGACATGAGCCGCCTGGCGCTCGAAATTGCCACGGCAGGGCGCTAGGCGGCCTCGCGCTTCAGCACCTCCTCCATGGATGGCCGGTGGCCGCGCAGATAGAGTGCGCAAGTGGTGCGCAGCATCGACGCGAAGTTCGGGATTTCGCCGTTGATCTCGATCGCTTCGTCGTAGAGTTTCGAGATGAACTTCGGCGTCGTCAGGTTCTGACTTTCCGCGATTTCGTCAAGCAAGGCCCAGAACGTGGCCTCGAGCTGGATGCTGGTCGAATGTCCGTCGATGCGGATCGACCGGTTGATCTGGCGATAGCCTTCCGGATCCTGTGCGGCAAAGACTCTGCACATCGTTACCTCCCGTTTTTGTTGGTCTTGGGCACCGACGGGCGGTCGGTGCCTTTTGAACACTGCCTGCGGTTTCATCATCGACCGGACGGTCGTCAACGGCAAGCAGACTTTCGTCCTTAGGATGGGGACATATCCGTTTTTCCAATCTCATGCGTGGTAATCGGCTGCCACCACCTTTCTTCGCAGGCGCGCATAATCACCCTCGAAAGCACGAAGCTGCGGAGTCTGATTTGGCGAAGGCAATCCACACCATGATCCGGGTTCTCGACGATGCCCGCTCCATCGATTTCTACACCAAGGCATTCGGCCTGGAGGTCGCCGAACGGTTGGATTTCGAAACCTTCACGCTGGTCTACCTCAGCAATGCCGATGCACCTTTCGAGGTCGAACTGACCGTCAACAAGGGGCGGCAGGAGCCCTATGTGCTGGGCGACGGCCATGGCCACCTGGCGGTCTCGGTCGCCGATCTCGACAGCGAGCACGACCGGCTCGGCGCTCTCGGCCTCAATCCGAAGAAGATCGTCGAATTCAACCGCGACGGTGCGCTCATCGCCCGCTTCTTCTTCATCGAGGATCCCGACGGCTACAAGATCGAGGTCCTGCAGCGCGGAGGGCGCTTCCAATAAGGGACATCACAGCGCACCGGCAGGGCGCAGCCAGCAACGGCGCTCCTACGGAGTGCAAATAGCAAGCAGGGAGGAATACATGGTCACGATCTATGACGGAAAGCCCGGACTTTCACGTCGCGAACTCTTGAAACGCAGTGGTATCGGCGCGCTGCTCGTCATTGCCGGGAGTGCCGTTATCAGCCCAGAACACGCCTGGGGGCTGGAGACATCGGCGCTGAAGCCTGAAACCATGGCGACGCTGATCCAGATGGCGCGCGACGTCTATCCGCATGATCAGGTTCCCGACAAATGCTATGCCGTTGCGGTCAAGGGCCATGACGAGATGGCCGCCAAGGACCCGGCTCACAAGGAGCTGATCGAAAACGGCATCGCCGATCTCGACAAGAGAGCCGGCGAGGGCGGTTATCGCGGGCTCGGCTGGGAAGAGCAGCGTGTGGCGCTGCTTCGGGATATCGAGAGCACGCCCTTCTTTCAGGCGGTGCGCGGCGGCCTCGTCGTCAGCCTCTATAACCAGAAGGAGGTCTGGCCGATCTTCGGCTACGAGGGCGAATCCTACTCCAAAGGCGGCTATATCGCGCGCGGTTTCAGCGACATCGAATGGCTCTGACCTCACTTTGCTCAACCGCATTCAATTGATTTCATGGGAGGAAACCATGGCAGCAGCATTTGACCTGAAAAACGATGGCGTGGTCGTCATCATCGGCTCCGGCGCCGGCGGCGGCACGCTCGGCAACGAACTGGCGCAGAAGGGCATCGACGTCGTCATCCTCGAGGCCGGCGCCCGCCATGAATATGAGGACTTCATCAACGACGAGTGGGATTCGTTCGCCCAACTCGCCTGGAAGGACAAGCGCACCACCTCCGGCGACTGGCGCGTGGCCAAGGATTTTCCCAATCTGCCGGCCTGGATCGTCAAATCGGTCGGCGGCTCGACCACGCACTGGGCGGGCGCTTCGCTGCGCTTCCAGGAGCATGAGTTCAAGACGCTGTCGACCTACGGCAAGCTCGAAGGCGCCAATCTTCTGGATTGGCCGGTGACGCTCGCCGAAATGGAACCCTACTACGCCAAGGCGGAGGCCAAGATGGGCGTCACCGGCACCAATGACTGGCCGCGGCTGCCGGGCAACAACAATTTCAAGGTGCTGAAGGCCGGCGCCGACAAACTCGGCTACAAGGAGTGCCATACCGGCAACATGGCGATCAATTCGGTCGAACGCGACGACCGCAATTCCTGCCAGCAGACCGGCTTCTGCTTCCAAGGCTGCAAATGGGGCGCCAAATGGTCGACGCTCTATACCGAAATCCCCAAGGGCGAGGCGACAGGCCATCTCGAAGTCCGGCCGAACGCCATGGCGATCAAGATCAACCATGACGCCTCGGGAAAGGTCACCGGCGTCGTCTATGCGGACAAGGACGGCAAGCTGCAGGAGCAGAAGGCCCGCATCGTCGCCGTCGCCGGCAACTCCATCGAGAGCCCACGCCTGCTGCTCAATTCGCAATCGGCCAAGTTCCCGCACGGACTTGCCAATTCGTCGGGGCAGGTAGGCAAGAACTACATGCGGCATACGACGGGATCGGTCTATGCGATCTTCGACAAGCCGGTGCACATGTATCGCGGCACCACCATGGCCGGTATCATCCGCGACGAGGCTCGCCATGATCCATCGCGAGGGTTCGTCGGCGGTTACGAGTTCGAGACGCTTTCGCTCGGCCTGCCGTTCATGGCTGCCTTCCTCGACCCAGGCAGCTGGGGCAGGTCGTTCACCACCGCACTCGACCACTACGACCACATGGCCGGCCTGTGGATCGTCGGCGAGGACATGCCGCGCGAAGAGAACCGCATCACACTGCATGCCGACGAGAAGGACGAGCACGGTATGCCGATCGCCGATGTGCATTTCGACGATCATCCCAACGACACGGCGATGCGCAACCATGCCTACAAGCAGGCCTCGGCGCTTTACGATGCGGTCGGCGCCACGCGCACCTTCCCGACGCCACCCTATCCCTCGACCCACAATCTCGGCACAAACCGGATGAGCGAGAAGGCGGCCGACGGCGTCGTCAACAAGCATGGCCAGACGCACGACATCAAGAACCTGTTCGTGTCGGACGGCAGCCAGTTCACCACGGGTGCCGCCGAGAATCCGACCCTCACAATCGTGTCGCTGGCGATCCGCCAGGCCGATTACATCGCCGCGCAGATGTCGGCGAAAACCATCTAACCTCCCGACTGCCTGCTGGCGCGGAACCTGACCGGGTTCCGCGCCTTTTTTGTTGTTCGCGGCCTCGGGCATCCGACCGGCCGGCGGTCTTTGCGGCAACATCCAAATGACGTGATAAAACGGGCAGGGTTGCAGATCGCACCGAGGCGGTGCCGTTGCAAGAGAAGACCTACTGATCGCCTCCCCGGGTGCAGGTCGAGGCGGTGAAGGCACCATCGGGCTGCTTCATGATGATGTCGAAGGAGGGCGGGCTCTGGCCGTCCAGCGTTGCCTGGGTCATCGAGAGCGCGTTGCCGCCAGTGGTGTAGCCACCGAGTGGGCCCAGCCAGGAGATCACACCGTTTGCGTCCATCTGGTAATTGTAAGCCTGTTGGACGGTACCGAAGGTGACGGGGCCTGTATAGACGTTTCCCTTGATGGTGATGTCGCCGAGATTGAGGAACATGCCGAGCAGGTAGACTTCGCAGTGATAGGTGCCGTCGGGCATCTTGCCGTCGCTGAAATCGGCCCGCGCCGCCCCGGTTGCCGCCGCCAGAAGCACTGTGCCAATAAAAGTGCGGGAAATCAGGGATGCCATGACGTTGCTCGGTTGAAACGCGAGCTTGCCCTATTTCCGTTCCGTGCCGCAACATCCGCTGTCTGCGATCTGTCTGTCGAGATCAAAAACTAGGCACTTGATCAATTTGGGCAAAATTTAGGCAAATGCCTGTGTGCTGCGCAAAATTCCCTCAGCCAATTCTTAACCGGCTCTCTTTATTTTGTTCAGTCTAATATAATAACTAACTGACAAAGTTCGATTATTTTCCCATTTTCGGCATACCCACAGCGGTTGGCATGGGGGTTGCATCGTAGTGTTGCGGTGCAATCAACCAGCTTGGGAGTCTTCCGCAATGAGGGGTAATTTCTCGACAATAACAAAAATGTTCTCGGCGAGCGTGGTTGCCGCCGGTCTGGTGATGTCCGCTCCGGCCAGGGCTGCCGACGACACCATCAAGGTCGGCATTCTCCATTCGCTGTCGGGCACGATGGCGATTTCGGAGACGACGCTCAAGGACGCCATGCTGATGCTCATCGACGAGCAGAACGCCAAGGGCGGGCTGCTCGGCAAGAAGCTCGAAGCTGTCGTCGTCGATCCGGCTTCCAACTGGCCGCTGTTCGCCGAAAAGGCGCGCGAGCTGATCTCGAAGGACAAGGTCGCGGCGGTGTTCGGCTGCTGGACCTCGGTGTCGCGCAAGTCGGTGCTGCCGGTGTTCTCGGAACTCGACAACATCCTGTTCTACCCCGTCCAGTATGAAGGCGAGGAGAGCGAGCGCAACGTATTCTACACGGGCGCCGCGCCGAACCAGCAGGCCATTCCGGCGGTCGACTACCTGATGAGCGAGGATGGCGGTTCGGTGAAGCGCTGGGTGCTCGAAGGCACCGACTACGTCTATCCACGCACCACCAACAAGATCCTCGAAGCCTATCTGAAAGCCAAGGGCGTCGCGGCTGAAGACATCATGGTCAACTATACGCCGTTCGGCTTCTCCGACTGGCAGACCGAAGTCTCGGCGATCAAGAAATTCGGCTCGGCCGGCAAGAAGACCGCCGTCGTGTCGACCGTCAATGGCGATGCCAACGTGCCGTTCTACAAGGAACTCGGCAACCAGGGCATCAAGGCCGAGGACATCCCGGTCATGGCCTTTTCTGTCGGCGAGGAAGAGCTTGCCGGTCTCGACACCGCGCCCCTGGTCGGCCATCTCGCCGCCTGGAACTACTTCGAGAGTGTCGATACGCCGGAGAACAAGAAGTTCATCGCCGACTGGCACAAGTTCATCAAGAACGACAAGCGCACCACAAACGACCCGATGGAAGCCCACTATATCGGCTTCAACATGTGGGTGAAGGCGGTCGAGAAGGCCGGCACCACCGATCCGGACAAAGTCATCGACGCCATGGTCGGCGTTTCTGTGCCGAACCTGACCGGCGGCTACTCGACGATGATGCCGAACCATCACATCACCAAGCCGGTGCTGATCGGCGAAATCCAGGCCGACGGCCAGTTCGAAACGGTTTCGCGCACGCCGGGCCTGGTGATGGGCGACGAATGGTCGGATTACCTGCCCGACTCCAAGGACCTGATCTCCGATTGGCGCAAGCCTCTGTCCTGCGGCAACTTCAATGTTGCCACCGGCAAGTGCGGCGGCAAGGGAACGAACTGATCCTCCCAGGTCTACCGGGCTGGGCCTTCGGGCCCATGCCCAAGACCGCGCGCGTCCGGACGGTTTCCTCCATCGTCCGGACGCCCCATTTCAAGCCTCCAAGGGTTCACGGAAGCCGATGACCTTGATCCGCACGATTGGCCTGACGCTGTTGTTCCTGCTGGCGACGCTGTCGTCGTCGGGGGCAGGCGAAGCCGATCTGCGCGCCATCTTGGCCAAATTCGCGACGGCCAAGGGTTTTTCGGAGACCGGAGCTGTCGTCCATGAACTGGCGGCTACCGGCGATCCGACCGTCGAACGCCCGCTCTCGGCACTCGCCGACGGCAACCTCTATGTCCGCAAGACCGATTCCCTGGTCTTCGTCGGCAAGGAAACCGCCGAAAGCGTCCAGCTTTTCGACCCGCTGAGCAGCGATGCATCGGGCGAGGCTGCCAAGGACGACGTTGCCAAGATCAAGGTCAACAACACGCTGCGCCGCGTCATCCGCGACGCACTGGGCACGTTGACGCTTGGCGCCAAGGATCCGGCTGTTCGGTTGGCCGCGGCCGACACCATGTTCAAGACGCCCGATGCCGCAAATATCGGGCCGCTCGACACGGCGATCGCCAGCGAGACCGTGGCCAGCGTCAAGGCCCTTCTAGAACAGGCTCGTGCGGCCTCGGTGCTTGTTTCCGATAGGCCTGAGGCCGACAAACTCGCCGCAGTCGCCTTGATCGGTGCGCGTGGCGACCGCGATGCGGTTTCGGTGCTTACCTCGGTCGAAGCCAGTGCGTCCGGCACCGTCAAGGACGCGGCGACGGCTGCGATCGCCAGTATCAATTCGACGCTGGCCCTGTGGGATGCCGGCCAGAACATCTGGTACGGGATTTCGCTGGGGTCGGTCTTGCTGCTGGCCGCGATCGGTCTTGCCATCACGTTCGGCGTCATGGGCGTCATCAACATGGCACATGGCGAGATGGTGATGCTTGGCGCCTACACGACCTTCGTCGTCCAGCAGGTGATCCGGACATCCTTTCCCGCATTGTTCGACTGGTCGCTGGTGATTGCGCTGCCGCTTGCCTTCCTGGTTGCGGCGTTCGTCGGTCTCATCATAGAACGCGGTGTGATCCGCTTCCTCTACGGCCGGCCGCTGGAGACGCTGCTGGCGACCTGGGGCGTCTCGCTTATCCTGCAGCAGGCGGTGCGCTCGATCTTCGGACCGACCAACCAGGAGGTCGGCAATCCGTCCTGGATGTCCGGCTCATTCGACATCGGACAACTGGCCATCACCTGGAACCGTCTGTGGATTCTGGTGTTCGCGCTCACGGTGTTCGGCATGTTGCTCTACGTGATGAAGCGCACGCCCTGGGGTTTGCAGATGCGCGCCGTCACCGCCAACCGGCGCATGGCCGCCTCGATGGGCATCAGGACGCCATGGGTCGACGCGCTGACTTTCGCGCTAGGATCGGGAATTGCCGGCATTGCCGGCGTCGCGCTCAGCCAGATCGACAATGTCTCGCCCAATCTCGGCCGCGGCTACATCATCGACAGCTTCATGGTCGTCGTCTTCGGCGGTGTCGGCAATCTCTGGGGCACGTTGGTCGGCGCCTTTTCGCTGGGCATCGTCAACAAGGTTCTCGAGCCCTATGCCGGCGCCGTGCTCGGCAAGATCGTCGTGCTGGTGCTGATCATCCTGTTCATCCAGAAGCGCCCGCGCGGCCTGTTCGCGCTCAAGGGCAGGGCGGTGGAAGCATGATGTCAGGACGCTTCTTCGCCGCGGGCGCTGACCGCCGCATCGCCATCACCATTTTCGTCCTGCTGGCGGTGGCCGTCATCGTGCCGCTGCTCAACCTGGCCGTTTCGCCGACCAGCGCCTTCTACGTGCCGTCCTACATCGTGGCGCTGACCGGCAAATATCTCTGCTATGCGCTGCTGGCGCTCTCGCTCGACCTGGTTTGGGGGTATTGCGGCATCCTCTCGCTCGGCCACGGCGCGTTTTTCGCGCTCGGCGGCTATGCGATGGGAATGTATCTGATGCGCCAGATCGGCTCGCGCGGCGTCTACGGCAACCCGATCCTGCCCGATTTCATGGTGTTCCTGAACTACAAGGAATTGCCCTGGTTCTGGACCGGCTTCGACCATTTCTGGTTCGCCGGCCTCATGGTGCTGGCAGTGCCCGGCCTGCTTGCCTTCATCTTCGGCTGGTTCGCTTTCCGCAGCCGTGTCACCGGCGTCTATCTCTCGATCATCACCCAGGCGATGACCTATGCGCTGCTGCTTGCCTTCTTCCGCAACGACATGGGTTTCGGCGGCAACAACGGGCTCACCGATTTCAAGGATATTCTGGGCTTCAACGTGCAAGCCGATGCGACCCGTTCGGCACTGTTCGCCGCCAGCGCCATCATGCTCGCACTCGCCGTCTTCATCACCTGGGCGATCATCGGCTCCAAATACGGCAAGCTGCTGATGGCCGTGCGCGACGCCGAGAGCCGCACGCGCTTCCTCGGCTGGCGGGCGGAGAACGTGAAGCTGTTTGCCTTCACCGTTTCGGCCGTCATGGCCGGTATTGCCGGCGCGCTCTACGTGCCGCAGGTTGGCATCATCAATCCCGGCGAGTTCGAGCCGTCCAACTCCATCGAGGTGGTGATCTGGGCGGCGGTCGGCGGGCGGGGCACCATTGTCGGACCGATCATCGGCGCGTTGCTGGTCAATGCCGGCAAATCCTGGTTCACCGGCGTGCTGCCGGAATTCTGGTTGTTTGCGCTGGGCGGCCTGTTCGTCGCCGTCACCTTGCTCTTGCCGAAGGGCATCATCGGCATGTGGGACAGCTGGCGCGGCAATGCCAGGGCGTTGCGCGCGGCCTCCGCCGCTGAAGAAGCCGGCACCGAGGTTGGGATCGTGTCCGCGACCTCGAAGCCGGTTCGTTCGCCGGCGAGAAATCCGGGCGAATGGTCCTGGTCCGCCCCCGAACCGCAGGCGGCGGAGTAAGCGGCCATGAGCAAATCCAACACCATCCTCTATCTCGACGGCGTCTCGGTCTCCTTCGACGGCTTTCGTGCCATCAACAATCTGTCGCTGGTGCTCGACAAGGGCGAGATGCGCGCCATCATCGGTCCCAACGGCGCCGGCAAGACGACAATGATGGACATCGTCACCGGCAAGACACGGCCCGACGAAGGCGAAGTATTCTTCGACGGCCAGGTGGACCTCACCAGGCATGACGAGGCCGAGATCGCCATGATGGGCATCGGTCGCAAATTCCAGAAGCCCACCGTCTTCGAAAGCCACAGCGTTGAAGACAACCTGATGCTGGCGCTAAAGGGGCCGCGTTCGATCTTCCCGGCGCTGTTCCACCGCCAATCGGCCGCCGAGGCTCGGCGGATCGATGACATCCTCGGCATCATCCGGTTGGGTGACAAGCGCCGCGAGCTCGCCGCCAATCTCAGCCACGGCCAGAAACAATGGCTCGAGATCGGTATGCTGCTGGCGCAGGACCCGAAGCTGCTTCTGGTCGATGAGCCGGTTGCCGGCATGACCGATGCCGAGACCGAGGAAACCGCGCGGCTGCTCAGGGATATCGCCCACGACCATTCGGTCATTGTCGTCGAGCACGACATGCACTTCGTGCGCGAACTCGGCGTGAAGGTCACCTGCCTGCATGAAGGTTCGGTGCTCTCCGAAGGGACGCTCGATTTCGTCTCGGCCGACGAGCGCGTCGTCGAAGTCTATCTGGGGAGATGAGCATGATCTGGCGGGTGCAATTCCATCACTTCGACATGTCGTTCCTCCGGTTCTGGAGAAGGCGCTGACATGCTCGAAGTTTCCAATGCCACGCTCCACTATGGCGCCGCCCAGGCGCTGCGTGGCGTGTCGCTGAAGGCGGGTGCGGGCAAGATCACCTGCGTGCTCGGCCGCAACGGCGTCGGCAAGACCAGTTTGATGAGATCGATCGTCGGCCACCACCGGCTGACGAGCGGAAGCGTTGCCTTCGAGGGGAAGGCGCTCGACCGGAGCGCGGCGTATGACCGCGCCCGGTCGGGCATCGCATTCGTGCCGCAGGGCAGGGAGATCTTTCCGCTGCTCAGCGTGCGGGAAAACCTCGAATCCGGCTTCGCCCCCTTGAGGCGCGCCGACCGCAACGTGCCGGCGCACGTATTCGAGCTGTTTCCGGTGCTGAGGCAGATGCTTGGCCGCCGTGGCGGCGATCTTTCCGGCGGTCAACAGCAGCAGTTGGCCATCGGCAGGGCGCTGGTAATGCGGCCGAAGCTGCTGGTGCTCGATGAGCCGACCGAAGGCATCCAGCCCTCTGTCATCAAGGATATCGGCCGCGCCATACGCTATCTGCGCGACCAGGCCGGCATCGCCGTGCTGCTGGTCGAACAGTATCTCGACTTCTGCCGCGAACTCGCCGACGAGGTCAACATCATGGATCGCGGCCAGATCGTCCACACCGGCCCGGCGGAAGATTTAGACCGGGCTGATGTTCGCAAATTCCTCACGGTCTAGAATCGGCACTGAACTTCATTTGAAGATTTCAGGTTCTTGGCAAGTCCAATATTTCTTCCGTCCATCATCTGCGTCTCTGGCACATGCAATATCGCATGCTAGTCTTTTCCAGGCTTTGTGAGTCGGCCGTTTCCGTATCAGTCTGGTTATAGCAGATCGAGGCGCGGCGAAGGTTCTGCAAGTTCCACGCAAGCAAGGCTTCCTAGCTTCCCGATCTGATTGTCGTTCAAACGCGTTTGGGCACACAGGCTAAGGGACAGCCATGGAACGTTACGTCGAGGACTACCAGAAGCGGCGGCTTACCGAACGCGTCGACATCATCGCCGCCATCAATATCTTGAGGTCACAGGGCTGCGACTACGACGATCTGATCGAGGAGATCACCAAGGTCTTCTATGTCGACCTCGATGCCTTCAATGAAATCGTCATGGCGGCCTAAGGGCGGCCTCCGCTATCCAACAATCACAGGCTCGGCATGTACGCGTGATCAGCTCGCGCGCCGGAAGGGAGAGGCGGTCACGACGCGGTTGCGACCGCCTCGCTTGGCGTCGTAGAGCGCCTTGTCGGCGGCGTTGAGCACCTTGTCGAAGCTGAGCCCTTCCTTGCTGCCAAACGCAAAACCGGCGCTAACCGTGCAGCTCAGCGAGCCGTTTTCGGTTTCTATCTGCCGCGTCGCGAACACGGCCCGGATGCGCTCTGCCGATTCCTCGACCGTTTCCGGCAGCGTGCGCTTCAGTACCAGTGCGAATTCTTCGCCGCCCATGCGCGCGGCGACGTCGGTCTGGCGAAGATTGCCAGCGAGTTCCCTGGCGAACACCTTCAGCACTTCATCGCCCGCCGCGTGGCCGAATTCGTCGTTGATGGCTTTGAAATTGTCGAGGTCGAAGACGACCACCGCGGTAAAGGCGCCGACCGGGACGTCGCCGTGCATCTCGAACAGAGCGCGCCGGTTGAGCAGGCCGGTCAAGGAATCCGTCAGGGCGTTGCGGTGGTGGTGCCGCGCCAGACGCCCCTGGTTGAGGGCAAGCGAAAGCGCGCCAATACCCGTCATGCTGGCGATAACCACGATGAGGCTTAGCTCCTCGGCCCAGTTGCTTGGTGCGTGTCCGAGCACCAGTTCGCCATCCCAGGCAAGAACCATGGCGCAGAGCGCGAAGGACGTGGCCGTGGCCGAATAGAGCGCGATGATGCCGATCGTCAGGGCGGGTGCCTCATCGCGGCCTCTCCAATATTCGAACGCCGTGGCAAACAGGAGCAAGGCGGCGAACATGTTCTCGAACATGAAGCCGAGGCCATCATAGCCCAAACCCATGGGAGGCAACGCTATCGCCAAGGAAACGCAACCCCACAGCGCCCGTGGCAATGGCGAGCCGCCGGTTCGGAACTGATAGGCAGCACCCAACATGGCCGAAAAGCCGATCAGCAGGAACGCCGAGGTGGCGATGCCGAGCAGGCGTCCCGGCATCTCGATATAGGCGTCATAGATGAAGATATCGCCGACCACGAACACCAGACTGATCGCCCATGTCAGCAGGAATTTTTCCGAGCGAGCGGTCAGCCACATGCCAAACAATGTCAGGCTGAGGCAAGCGGCGGAAAACCCGACGGCAAGCAGAAGCGAAGTGTAGTCGAGCGACATGCCCCTCTTTCCCTGCCGGCGGCGGTCCCATCTCTGCGGCTTGGCGTCGGCGCATTCATGCGGCAAGGAAGTGTCGATAAGGTTACGATGGCCCGAGAACGCCAGGATTTCTCTGTGTCAGAGAATTGCCACCGACAACAGCATGATGATGCCGACCGCCATCATCAGCAAACCCGGCCAATGTTGCGAGAGGCCCAGGAAGCGAAGGCCACGCCGGGGTGGCTCAAGCGTCGGACCCGTCATTGCCAGGTTTGGCTTCGGTTGATCCGAGCCCACAGCCACCGAGCCGCCGCTCAACTGGCCGCGCCTCAGGGCTGCAACCGCCATGTACACAAGGCCGGCTATAGTCAGCAACGCTCCGATGAGGATGATAGCCATCTCTCCTCGCTTTTGCCCACCCGGCCGCCGTGGAAACCAGCTCTCGGCGAGATAGGCAAAACGGTCAAGATGCCCCGCAGGTTCCGAACACGCACCAACACCCGACCTCGAAGTCGCGACAAAAGACATGGCCGCGGCGCAAGCTTGCCACTTTAATCGGCTTAATCGGCCACACGCCTCATCAGCGCCATCGCCCCGAAGGGCGCGCGCACCTTGCCCTCGGTGATGAAGTAGACGAACACGTCGCGCGGCAGGACCGGGGCGTCGGTGGCGGGGTCGGCGCGCCGCAGATCGGCCGGCTGCTTGCCTTCCGCCCAGATTTTTGCGCGCGCTGCCCATTCGTCGAGGCCCTTTGGCGTGTAGCAATCAGGATTGTCGTCGCTACCGGTCTGCAGCCGCGCATAGACGAAATCGCCGGTGATATCGGCGATGTCAGGATATTTGGCATGGTCGGCATTGACGATCGCCGCCTTGTATTTTCGGGCAAGCGCGGCGAATTCCGGCACGATAAAGCTGTCGTTGCGGACTTCGAGCGCGTGGCGCAGCGCGACGCCGTCCTGCCTTTCCGGCAGCAGCTTCAGAAACGCTTCGAAATCGTCGGGATCGAACTTCTTGGTCGGCGCGAACTGCCACAGGATCGGCCCGAGCTTGTCGCCGAGTGCTGCAACGCCGGAACCCAGGAAACGCATCATCGATTCGCCGGCTTCGCCCAGCACGCGCCTGTTGGTGACGAAGCGGTTGCCTTTCAGCGAATAGACGAAACCGTCCGGCGCCTCGTTGGCCCATTTGACGAAGGTCGGCTCCTTGAAGCTCGAATAATAGGTGCCGTTGACCTCGATGCTCGGCACCTGCCGGGTGGCATATTGCAGTTGCTTCGCCTTCGACAGTTTTTCGGGATAGAAGGACGTGTCCCAAGGCTCGAAGGTCCAGCCGCCCATGCCGGCGCGGATTGTTCCCGATGTGCTCATTGTCGTCCTCCCAGATTTCTCAAAGCGATCAGGCCGCGCTGGGCCTTCCGACGGGTTTGGCCATGTCGACCAGTATCCACCCTGGCCGATAGGGATTGGGCCGGCGACCCGTTTCACGGTAGCCATAGGCGGTGTAGAGCGCGATGTTCCGCTCCATCTTGGCGTTGGTGTAGAGCCGCACTTCCGGCAAACCCCACAGACGCGCTTGTTCATCCGCGTGATCGAGCAGCGCGATGCCGAGTTTTTTGCCCTGAAAAGCAGGGGAAACGGCGACGCTGAAGATCATCGCGTGATCGGTATGGCGCTCTAGTGTGATCAGTCCGGCAAGCGCGTCGCCACTTTCCAGAAGCCAGACTTCGCCTTGGGCGATGCGCGGCGCGTAGTCCTCGGTAACGGGGATCGGTGGCGCGTCGAGTATCGCATTGTAGGGAGCATAGGCCGCTTGCGTCAGCGCGACGATCGCGGCGATATCTTCGGGACGAGCAAGCCTCATGCCAAAGCGGCTCTGGACCGTGATCAGACCATCCTCTGTCATCACTCCGCCGCTTCGCGCTTGCCTCCGGGGCGGCGCTCCAGAAGCTCTTTCAGGAACTGGCCGGTGTAGCTGCGTTTCTCGCGCACGATGGCTTCCGGCGTGCCGGAGGCGACCAGTTCGCCGCCGCCATCACCGCCTTCGGGGCCGAGATCCAGCACCCAGTCGGCGGTCTTTATCACTTCGAGATTGTGCTCGATGACGACCACCGTATTGCCCTGGTCGACCAGTTCGTGCAGCACTTCCAACAGCTTGGCGACGTCGTGGAAATGCAGGCCGGTGGTCGGCTCGTCGAGGATGTAGAGCGTCTTGCCGGTTGCCTTGCGCGACAGTTCCTTGGCCAGCTTGATGCGCTGCGCCTCGCCGCCGGACAGCGTCGTCGCCTGCTGGCCGATATGGATGTAGCCAAGGCCGACCTGCTTCAGCGTCTCCAGCTTGTCGCGCACGCCAGGCACGGCGGCGAAGAAATCGACGCCTTCCTCCACGGTCATGTCGAGCACGTCGGCGATCGACTTGCCCTTGAACAGCACGTCGAGGGTCTCTCTGTTGTAGCGCTTGCCGTGGCAGACGTCGCAGGTGACATAGACATCGGGCAGGAAGTGCATCTCGATCTTGATGACGCCGTCGCCCTGGCAGGCCTCGCAGCGGCCGCCCTTGACGTTGAAGGAAAAACGTCCCGGCTGGTAGCCGCGCGCCTTCGCCTCGGGAAGACCTGCGAACCAGTCGCGGATCGGTGTGAAGGCACCGGTATAGGTGGCGGGGTTCGAACGCGGCGTCCGCCCAATGGGGGACTGGTCGATGTCGATGACCTTGTCGAGGAATTCCAGCCCCTCGATGCGGTCATGCTCGGCCGGATGCTCACGCGAGCCCATGATACGGCGTGAAGCCGCCTTGAACAGCGTCTCGATCAGGAAGGTCGACTTGCCGCCGCCCGACACGCCGGTAACGGCGGTGAAGGTGCCGAGCGGGATTTCGGCGGTGACGTTCTTCAGATTGTTGCCGCGCGCGCCGACGATCTTCAGTCGCCGGTTCTTCTTGGCTTCGCGGCGAATGGCTGGAGTCGCCACCTCCAACGCGCCCGACAGATATTTGCCGGTGATCGAATTGGGGTTGGCCATCACCTGCTGCGGCGTGCCCTGGGCGATGATCTCGCCGCCATGGATCCCGGCGGCCGGGCCCATATCGACGACATAGTCGGCATGCAGGATGGCGTCCTCGTCATGCTCGACGACGATCACCGTGTTGCCGATGTCGCGCAGATGCTTGAGCGTGTCGAGCAGGCGGGTGTTGTCGCGCTGGTGCAGGCCGATCGATGGCTCGTCCAGCACATAGAGCACGCCGGTCAGCCCAGAGCCGATCTGCGATGCCAGCCTGATGCGCTGGCTTTCGCCGCCTGACAGCGTGCCGGAATTGCGCGACAAGGTGAGATAGTCGAGCCCGACATCATTGAGAAAGCGCAGGCGCTCGCGGATTTCCTTCAACACGCGGACAGCGATCTCGTTCTGCTTGTCGTTGAGCTGCGCCGGCAGGTCGGTGAACCATTTGTCGGCGTTGCGGATCGACTGTTCCGTGACCTCGCCAATGTGCTTGCCGGCGATCTTCACCGCCAGCGCTTCGGGCTTCAGCCGGTAGCCCTTGCAGACCGGGCAGGGCGTGGCAGACATGAAGCGCTCGATCTCCTCGCGCATCCAGGCGGATTCGGTCTCTTTCCAACGCCGTTCGAGATTGGGGATGACGCCTTCGAAGGTCTTGGTGGTTTTGTAGGAGCGCAGTCCGTCATCATATTGGAAGGTGATTTCGCGCTCGCCGGTGCCGCGCAGGATCGCCTCCTGGGCTTGCGCCGAAAGATCCTTGAACTTGTCGCCGAGCTTGAAGCCGTACGCCTTGCCCAATGCCTCGAGCGTCTGCGAGTAATAGGGCGAAGTCGACTTCGCCCACGGGCTGACGGCGCCGTCGCGCAGCGACACGTTTTCGTCGGGCACGACGAGGTTGGGGTCGATGGCGCGCTGGCTGCCGAGACCGTCGCAGGTCGGGCAGGCGCCGAACGGATTGTTGAAGGAAAACAGCCTGGGTTCGATCTCCGGAATGGTGAAGCCGGACACAGGGCAAGCGAATTTTTCCGAGAACAGGATGCGCTCATGCGTCTCGTTCTTCGATTTGTTGACCGAATCCTCACCGGTCTGGCTGGCGTCGAGCGGCTTGTCGGCGAACTCGGCCACCGCCAGCCCCTCGGCCAGTTTCAGCGCTGTCTCGATAGAGTCGGCGAGACGCGTGGCAAGGTCGCCGCGCACGACGATGCGGTCGACGACGACGTCGATGTCGTGCTTGTATTTCTTGTCCAGCGCCGGCACGTCGGCGATTTCATAGAAGACGCCATCGACCTTGACGCGCTGGAACCCCTTCTTCTGCAACTCCAGCAGTTCCTTGCGGTACTCGCCCTTGCGGCCGCGCACGATGGGCGCCAGCAGGAACAGGCGCGTGCCTTCCTCGACCGCCAATACCCGATCGACCATCTGGCTGACCGTCTGGCTCTCGATCGGCAGGCCGGTGGCCGGCGAATAGGGCACGCCGACCCGGGCAAACAGAAGCCGCATATAGTCGTAGATCTCGGTGACGGTGCCGACCGTCGAACGCGGGTTCTTCGACGTGGTCTTCTGCTCGATGGAGATGGCCGGCGACAGGCCATCGATCTGGTCGACGTCGGGCTTCTGCATCATTTCGAGGAATTGCCGTGCATAGGCCGAGAGGCTCTCGACATAGCGGCGCTGGCCTTCGGCATAGATAGTGTCGAAGGCGAGCGACGATTTGCCGGAGCCCGACAGGCCGGTCATGACGATCAGGCTGTCACGCGGCAGGTCGAGATCGACGTTCTTCAGATTGTGTTCGCGCGCCCCGCGAATGGAAAGGAATTTATGGTCGGCCATCGCCGGTCGCCGCCTCAGATCTGGAATTCGTGGGATTGGCGGGTTTTCCCAGCCATCCCCTATGTAGGTCTTTTTGCCGCCACGTCGAGAGACGCCACAACTCCCGACAGAACTCGTTTAACCGTCTTTCGCGCAAAGGGGCAAGCAGAAAGAACAAAGGCCGAACACGCTCCTGACAAAGCTGTGCGGAAACTGACCTGAACGTAACCTCCCGGCGATCACATTTTTCCGTAACCGGCTATTGATGGTTGACGTGGCCGGCTCAGGGGGGCAGTCTCCGGAGGTCAGCGAAGCCGGCCGTCTTTCGATGGCCTCGCCGCCCCAAGGCGGCCTGCGAGACGCCGCAGGCATTAGCGATTTGCGCTTCGCCACGACAATGTCGCAATGGACACAGGAGCGGAGCATGACGCCACCGGATAGTCCACCAGGGCTTCAGTTGTCACTGGAGCCGCGGCAGGCATAAGTGCCAGAGGCAGGCGTTTGCGCCGCCCGACAAACCGTGACCTGCCGTATCCCTTAAAATCAGAGACTATGGTCGGATCGTCGGCTGAATGCCGCGAAGCATCCGAAATCAAACGCCGGCAGTACACTCCCGGCAAGAATGGATTAAAAATCCAGAAAGAAGCCCCGTCCGTTTGCCCAAGGCACGGCGGGGCTGTTCTTTTTGGGCGAGGGCTTGCGTTGGCGGCCTGCCTATCTGGGCGGCTTGATCCCGCCAACTCCGACATCGACGGTGATGCTGCCGGAAATCCTGACATCCGTATCGCCGATCTTGAACTGTCCGTTGCCGCTGCTGGGGAACGCGTCGTCGGGTTCGGGCGCCGGGGCCGGCTTGGCGATGCGATAGTCCCCGGTTACGCCAGGCAGGGCGCTTTTTTGCGCCGATGACGAAGCGCCGCCTGCAAGTGCCGAACTGGACACCAGGCTGACGACGACGAGCACCATGGCGGCTGCGACACGGTGCGATGTTCCGGATCGATGAGTGTCGGTCATCCCCCTGTTATAGGGACCTGCCGCCAGCGGAACCAGATCGGTCTCGTCAAATTTTCGACACCTAACAGGATCTGATCTGGCCTCTGCTTCACGCCGCCTTTTTGCGGGTGTCGAAGACATGGTCGACAATGCCCCATGCCTGGGCCTCGCGGGCCGTCATGAAATGGTCGCGGTCGAGCGTGCGCTCGACCTCTTCATAGCTGCGGCCACAATGCTGGGCGTAGAGTTCGGTCATGTGGCGTTTGGTCTGGCCAATGCGTTCGGCGTGCCGCTGGATGTCGGAAGCCTGGCCCTGGAAGCCGCCCAGCGGCTGATGCAGCAGGATGGTGGCGTTCGGCAGCGCGATGCGGCGCCCGGCCGCACCCGCCATCAGCAGGAACGATCCCATCGATGCGGCAAAGCCCATGCACACGGTCGACACCGGACAGCTGATATACTGCATCGTGTCGTAGATGGCGAAGCCGCTGGTCACCATGCCACCGGGCGAGTTGATGTAGAGCGAGATCTCCTTCTCGGGATTGTCCGACTCCAGCGACAAAAGCTGCGCGCAGACCAGCGCCGAGACGTCGTCGTTGATCTCGCCGTTGATGAACACGATGCGTTCGCGCAGCAGCCGCGAAAAAATGTCGAAGGCGCGTTCGCCGCGGCTCGATTGCTCGATCACCATCGGTACAAGACTGGCAACACCACTCATTTTTCTTCTCCGATTTTCCGTGTTCAGGCCGCGCGCAGCAGCTGAAGGCGTGGTGTGTTCGCGGCGATAGGTTTTCCGGCCCCGCGCAGCGAAAGCCGGCAGCCGGCGCCAGCCATCGCAACTGCGGGCATCGTCTTGCGGGCAAAGCCGTCATGGACGATGCGCAGATGCGTGCCGCCGGAGACGGTACGGGCGAGCGTGAAGGTGACGGTGCTGTCGAGTGGATGCGCCGCATCGTCCGACTGCTCGCGCCAGGAATAGCGCAGCAGGCGCTCGGGCTCGGCGTCGAGGATCTCGCATTCGATCGGCGCGTCAGACCCGGCGAAGGCAAAGCGGCTGCCAGTCCGAGGCCTAATGTCATTCGGCATCATCCAGGCGGCGAGCAATTCCGGCACGGTCAGCGCCCGCCAAACCTTTTCCGGCGGCTCGGCAAGGTCGTATTCGAACTCGAGCGCATCTGGAGCGACTTCGCTTTGGTTCTTCATTGATCCATGTCCTTCAAAACGGCCTTCAGTCTTTCGATGCGTTCCGGCCAGAACGTCCGATAGCGTTCAATCCAGGAGAGCAGCGGGGCAAGTCCCTGTGGATTGGCACGGTAATAGGCGTTGCGGCCGGCACGTCGTTCGACCACCAGGCCGGCGCCGCGCAGCACCGCCAGATGCTGGGAGACGGCTGGCTGCGAAACCGTGAGGCCGCTGCGCAGTTCCGACACGCTCATCTCGCTCGTCGCGAGACGCTCGAAGACGGCGCGGCGCGTCGGGTCGGCCAGGGCGCGGAAAATCTCTGCTTCGATCATGGCAAAAGCATAAGTCGATACTTATTGATTTGGCAAGCGCTGTTTTGAGACCCATATGCAGCGTGGAGGCATTGCTGCCATTCCTTGACAATCAGCGGCAGTGCATATAGGAACGAAAAGGGAACAAAAACCTTGTGGGAAAAGCCAGCCCTGGCAGGCGTCTGACGTCGGTAGCCTGTAAGGTGCTGCGACAAAATTTGTTTTGAGATGAGCGCGGAGAAATATCATGGCGGGTAGCGTCAACAAGGTCATTCTGGTCGGCAATCTCGGCGCGGACCCTGAAATCCGCCGCCTGAATTCGGGCGAGCCGGTCGTCAACATCCGCATCGCCACGTCGGAAAGCTGGCGCGACAAGAATTCCGGCGAGCGCAAGGAAAAGACCGAGTGGCATAACGTCGTCATCTTCAATGAGGGCATCGCCAAGGTGGCCGAGCAGTATCTGAAGAAGGGCATGAAGGTCTATGTCGAGGGCCAGCTGCAGACGCGCAAATGGCAGGACCAGACCGGTGCCGACAAATACACGACCGAAGTCGTGCTGCAGAAATTCCGTGGCGAGTTGCAGATGCTCGACGCGCGCGGCCAGGGTGAGGGCGGTCAGGTCGGCGGCTACAGCGGTGGCGGCAGCAGCCGCGGTTCCGATTTCGGCCAGTCGAGCCCGAATGAAGGGTTCAACCGCGGTGGCGGCAACGCTCCCAGGGGTGGCGGTGGCGGCGGTTCGTCGCGCGAACTGGACGACGAAATTCCGTTCTGATCGGAAGCCGTACCAAAATACGAATGCCTTTACTTGGTATGCCCCGAGGGTCCGCATGGACTTTCGGGGTTTTTGTATTTTGATTATGAGCCGACAGTCGGCGCGATCAAGGACTGAAAGGACGGAGCGATGAAGGCACGGGTAAAATGGGTCGAGGAGCGCACCTTCGTCGGCGAGTCCGGCAGCGGCCACAAGGTCGTGCTGGGCACGGCGTCCAGTCCGGAAGGCAAGACGCCGGGACCGAGCCCGATGGAGCTGGTGCTGATCGGCACCGGCGGCTGCTCGGCCTATGATGTCGTCCATATCCTCGAAAAAGGCCGCGAGGCGGTCGAGGACTGCGTGGTCGAACTCGAGGCCGACCGGGCCGAGACCGACCCGAAGGTGTTCACCCGCATCCATATGCATTTCATCGTCAAGGGCCGTGCGCTGTCACGCAACAAGGTCAAGCGCGCGATCGATCTTTCCATCGACAAATACTGCTCGGCTTCCGCCATGATGGCCAAGACGGCCACGCTTACGCATGATTTCGAGATCGTCGACACGGCGAAGTAGGGCGGTAGGGCTCAACCGGCCATCAGCGCCTTGATGCCATCTGCCACGAACTGCACCGCCAATGCCGCCAGGATGACGCCGAGCAGGCGGGTCAGGATCGAGCGGCCGGTCTGGCCGAGGATGCGGTCGATGCGTTCCGACAGCACGAACACCAGATAGGTTATGACGAGGCAGACGAGAATGATGCCGACCAGGGCCGCCTGCGCCGCAAAGCCCTGAAACGAGCCGGAGAGCAGCACCGTCGCTGAAATCGCGCCGGGGCCGGCGATCAGCGGGATCGCCAGCGGGAAGGCGGCGATGTTGTGGATCATGTCCTTGGTGATGGCGACGTCGCCGATCTTCTCCTTGCGGTCCTGCCGGCGCTCGAAGACCATTTCGAAGGCGATGAAGAACAGCAGGAACCCGCCGGCGACGCGGAAAGCCGGCAAGGTGATGCCGAACACCGACAGGATAGAGGCGCCGGCGACGGCGAACAGCGCCATCACCAGGAAACCGATGATCGAGGCGCGCACGGAAACTTGGCTGCGCTCGTCGCGGTTCATGCCGCGTGTCACGGCCAGGAACAGAGGCGCCAGGCCGGGCGGATCGATGGTCACGAGAATGGTGACGAAGGCATTGAACAGGCTGTCGAAACTCGGCATCACTGACCCTCCCACCGGGCCAGGCCCGTACCCGCATTGGTAGAGCAAAGCCCGGTCGGTGGGAACTGTCAGAGGGCTGGAGACTTCGATGCGGTATGCCGCGTCGAGTCGAAAACCGATTCAGGCGACGCGCTTTGTTCGGTGGGCTAAATGTTCATAGGTGATTTGCCAAGGGTCGCTCTCGGAAGGTCGTTCCTCGCCGATCCAATGGAAGCTGTCGGCCGTGATCTCGGTGAAACGCCATCGAGTTTTCAGACCGCGCGAGTCATCGCCGATCTGGACAATGTCCTTACCGTCGGCCCGCCCGATCTGGCGCGAGTAATCCTGGTTGAGCGGATCATTCCAGATGATGTGCCAGCCACCGATCCCAGGATCGAAGATGCGCAAAGTCGTGCCATACATGGTGGACCGCGCAGGGCGCCTTGGCCTGATCCAGATATCCTGAATCGCGCGGCCTTCGAGCACCCAGCCGAAATGGCATTCTCCAGTCCATTTCTGGATTGTGCCATCGTCAGGGTGGCGGACCGTGTCCATTTCCCAGCTCCCGATCAGCCATCCGTACAGCTCCATGTCTGTCGCTCGATCGGCTGTGGGAGCTTCGGATCCGAGAGCGGTGAGAAACGAAGAAATCGCCATAGTCACGAGGCCTTTTCGCATCTGGCATATTGGGCGTCGCGGACACCGATTGAGACATGATCGAACATGTTTTTCTCCATTCTTACAATGTATTACAGCCTCATCTTGTTGCCGTCCGCCGCGCCAGGAACTCGACTTCGAGGTGCCAGTCCGCACCCTCATGCGAGCGCTCGCCGAGCCATCGGAAGGAATCTTCGGTAATGCGCGAAAAGCTCCAGCGCACGGAGGAGCCGGTGCCATCGGCGCCGACCTGCACGATCGTGTCGCCTTCGGCGCGGCCGAGCTGGCGGCTGAAATACTGGTTGCGCGGATCGCTCCAGAAGATGTGCCAGGCATCGACGCCGGGGTCATAGACCCGCAGCGTCGTGCCGTAAAAGGTCCATTTGCCGAGCGAGCGCGAGGGGCCGGCGTCACGAGCGGGCAGGATCCAGACATCCTGGATGGCGCGGCCTTCGAGCACCCAGCCGAAATGCACCTCGCCACGTCCGGTCAGCACCGTGCCGTCTTCGAGATGGCGCGCAGCGTCAAACGTCCAGGCACCGACGAAGCGGCCATAAAGGTTCAGTTTTTCGGCGAGACCTTCGATCGGTCCGGGACTGTGCAAGGCTTCGGCAAACGAGGATTGATCGAACATGGCTGGGGTCTCTTCTTGTCAGGAGACCGCGAGGAATAGGCGCTGACGGGGTTCTGGGCTTGGGAAAAATTGCTATATCTCAGCCATGACGGCGACCGCGAATAGCCTTGCATCAGGATCTGGCTGGCATGTGGCGGATGTAATCTGCACGGCAAGCGCCGGCGATCGGCCGTTCGAGGAAACGCATCGGGATTTCTGCGTCGCAGCCGTCACCAGCGGCTCGTTCCGCTACCGCGCGCAGCAAGGCACGGCAATGCTCGCGCCAGGCAGCCTCCTGCTCGGCAATTCCGGCACATGCTACGAATGCGGGCACGAGCATGGCAGCGGCGACCGTTGCCTCTCCTTCCATTTCGGGCCGACTTATCTGGACCGGATCGTGGCTGACGTACCGGGCGCCAGGACGCTCGCCTTCGCGGCGCCACGCCTGCCGCCGTTAGCGGCCTTGGCGCCGCTGCTGGCCGAGGCGGAAGCCGCGCGCGACATGGCCGACGCGGACGCCTTCGAGGAACTCGCCCTGCGCATCGCGGGTGCCGCCGTGACCACGATCTCCGGCGCCACGCATGCCGGGCAGGGGCCAAGCAGGCGCGATCAGAAGAGGATCGCCGAGGCGGTGCGGCGGATCGAACTGGATGCCGACCGGCCGATCTCGCTGCCGGCGCTGGCGGACGAGACCGCGACCAGTCCCTATCATTTCCTGCGCACCTTCCGGCAGGTTGCCGGAATGACGCCGTATCAATACCTGCTCAGGACCCGGTTGCATCGCACGGCGGTGCGATTGCGCACGTCGAACGATGCCATCTCGGCAATCGCTTTCGAGTCCGGTTTCAACGATCTGTCGACGTTCAATCGGCGGTTTCGGCGTGTCATGGGCGAGACGCCGGGCCGCTATCGCGCCAGGCGCGCGGGCCGCAGCTGAAAAGTCGCGTCACACCCGCGGCATCAGTCCATGATCGGCCCGCACCAGCCAGGCAGATAGTCGGCGTCCTTGCCCTTGGCCAGCACGAGCGCGTCCTTCATCGCCTTCTCGAAATTTTTCGCCACCGCACTCCTGTCGATGCGCCGGCGCAGGAAATCCGCCCACAGGAATTCGCTGAACGGGGTGGTGTCCTTGGCATAACCGCCCAGCCGCCGCAGTTCGCCCGCCATGCTCCGGTAGGGGTCGTCGACGAGTTCGCCGATGGTCTTTGGCAGGGCGGCATAGTCGCGGCGCTGGCCGTTTTCATCGAACGGGTGCATCCAGCCGCGGTTGTCGAGCATGAAAAGGAACGCGTCCTTGTCCAGCGCCGACAGGTCGCTGATCACCGTCACGAGCACATCCTTGACACCTTCCTCGATCAGGGCCCGTGCAAGATGATGGTGATCGGTGACGTAGTTGCGCTTTTTGGGGCCCAACACGACCGGGATCATGTGCTTGCCCAGAAAAGCGCCTGTTTTCGCGGCGCTCTGCGAGCGGATCAGCTGGCGTTTGAGGTCCACCTCGCGCATCCCGACGGTAATCTGCGTTGGCCGCAATTCCTTGACCGGGACCGGGGTCACCAGCGGTTCTCTCAGGACGATCATGGCGCACTCTCCTGGTTTTCCGGCTGGCCGGAATGCAGAGCCCTGATGGCGGCATCGACACTGTGGAAGATCCGCTGCGGGCCGACGAGATCGATGATGCCGAATCGCGCAAGGGCTGCTTGGGCACGCACCGACTCCATTCGAGCAATGGCGAATATTGCGCCCGCATTGCGGCAATAGGCGATGGTTTCGATCAATGCCTGGGCGGCGGTGTAGTCGATCTCGACAATGTTACTGGCCTCCAGCACGACGAGTTTTACATCGCCCTTGCCGGCGTCGACCAGATCGCAAAAGCCGCGTTTGAAACGGTCGGCATTGACGAAGGACAATGGCGCCTGGAACGCCGCGACCAGCACGCCGGGGAGTTGTTCGCCAGCGCTCGGCTTGGCCGGCGGCCACCAGACCGAAGTTCCCGGCACTTGTTCCAGTTCAATCGGCAGCGTCCGGGTCGCGCTCCAGATTCCGTGCAGCAGCGACAGGCCGATGCCGACCGCCACGCCGGTCTCGATGGGCAGCACGACGATGGCCGCCATGGTGATCAGGATCAATGCGAATTCGACCGGCGCCTGCCGGTAGACGCTGGCGAATACCTTCCAGCGCAAAATGTGCTGGGCGACGAACATCAGGACACCGGCGAGGGCGGCCTGCGGGACGTCGGCGAGCAGACCGCCGCCAAAGGCGCCAAGGGCCAGAACGATCGCCGCTGCAACAAGGCTCGAGAATTGCGAGCGGCCGCCCGACTGGGAGACGATTGCCGTGCGTGGTGGGCTGGCGTTGACGGCGAAGGCGCCGAACAGGCTGGACGCGATGCTGCCAGCGCCGACACCAACGAAATCGCGATTGACGTCGGGCGCGTCGCCCTGCTGGGCGAAGGAACGGGACGTGGCGGCCGTCTGCACCATGACGACGATGGCGATCAGCAATGCCAGCGGAACGAGCGCCCGCACATCGTTGAGACTGGCAAGCGGCAGTCCGGCGTGCGGCAGTCCATTGGGCAGGGCGCCAAGCACCTCGACGCCACGATCCTCGAGGCCGAAGACGGCGACCGCCAGTGTGGCGAGCACCATGCCAATCAAGGCGCCGGGAATGCGGGGGCTGATGTGATCGGCGCCAAGGACGATCGCGAACACGCCAAGGCCGAGCCCGAGGCTCCAGGTATTGGTGAGGTGGAGACTGCCGGCAATCTCGCCGACACGTCGTAAGGTTTCACCGCTCTCGGAGGGCAGGCCGAGCAGTCCGGGCATCTGTGAAACGGTGATGTGGACGGCGATGCCGGCCAGAAATCCCGTGGTGACCGGAACCGACAAAAGATCGGCAACCCAGCCAAGGCGAAGAATGCCGCTCAACGTCACAATCAGCCCGACCATCAGCGCCAGCATGGCGGCCAGCGCCAGATAGTGCGGCGAACCGGATGCGGCCAGCATGGCGAGGCCGCCGGCGAACAGTGGTGTGATCGTCGAATCCGCGCCCGCCGAAAGGTGGCGATTGGCGCCGAACAGGGCAAATGCCACCGAACCGGCGACAAAGGCGAAAAAACCGAGCTCGGGAGCAAAACCGCCGAGCCTGGCTGTCGCCATCTGCTCGGGAATGGCGATCGCGGCCAGTGTTATACCGGCGATCAGATCGCCATTGAGATCCCGCGGTGTCCAACCGCGCAGCGCCCGCAAAGGCAGCCACGAGCTCAGGCTCATCGCGCTCGCTGCTTTCGACTGGGGGAAACGGTCCATTGCCGGCTTTTGCCTTACTGGCGGCGAAAGCGCCGTGGCCATATCGTCGCAATCAGTGGTATCCTTTTGAAATTACCACTAAAATTGACACTGGAAAAGTGCCGCGGACATTGGAGTTTCAGCCTCGCTTCCTATATAAGCAGCGAGTGATTCCTGTTTAGATTGTGATCCGATTTGACCGACCAAAAGACACCGCGCGGCGCCGACGGCGGCCCCACCGGCATCGAACCCATCTCCATCATCGAGGAGATGCAGAGTTCTTATCTTTCTTACGCCATGAGCGTGATCGTCAGCCGTGCGTTGCCCGATGTGCGCGATGGCCTGAAGCCGGTGCACCGTCGCATTCTCTATGCGGCGCATGAGAGCGGCTACCACTGGAACCGCAAATATGTGAAGTCGGCGCGTCCGGTTGCCGACGTGATGGGTAAATACCATCCGCATGGCGATGCCTCGATCTATGATGCCTTGGTACGCATGGCGCAGGACTGGTCGCTGCGCGTGCCGTTGATCGACGGGCAAGGCAATTTCGGCTCGATCGATGGCGATCCGCCGGCGGCGATGCGCTATACCGAATCGCGCCTGACCAAGGTCGCGCACGAGCTTCTCGAGGATATCGACAAGGACACGGTCGATTTCCAGGATACATATGATGCTTCGGACACCGAGCCGAAGGTTCTGCCGGCGCGCTTTCCCAATCTGCTGGTCAACGGCTCGGGCGGCATTGCCGTCGGCATGGCCACCAACATCCCGCCACACAATCTCGGCGAAGTCTGCAACGCCGCCATCGCCGTCATCGACAATCCGGCGATCGACCTGCCGGCGCTGATGGAGATCATTCCGGGCCCCGATTTCCCGACCGGCGGCATCGTGCTTGGCCGCTCCGGTATCTACAGCGCCTATTCCACCGGCCGCGGGTCCATCGTCATGCGCGGCAAGGTCAACATCGAACAGCGCGGCAACGACCGCGAATCGATCATCATCACCGAGGTTCCCTACCAGGTGAACAAGGCCTCGATGATCGAGAAGATGGCCGAACTGGTGCGCGACAAGCGCGTCGAGGGTATTTCCGACATCCGCGACGAAAGCGACCGTCAGGGTTATCGCGTCGTCATCGAGCTCAAGCGCGATGCCGTCGCCGACGTCGTCCTCAACCAGCTCTACCGATTCACCCCGTTGCAGACGTCTTTCGGCGCCAATATGGTGGCGCTAAACGGCGGCAAACCGGAACTGCTGAACCTGATCGACATGCTGACGGCGTTCGTCACCTTCCGCGAGGAGGTGATCAGCCGGCGGACAAAGTTCCTGCTCCGCAAGGCGCGCGACCGCGCCCATGTGCTGGTTGGTCTGGCCATCGCCGTCGCCAACATCGATGAAGTGATCAAGCTTATCCGCACCGCGCCGGATCCGCAGACGGCGCGCGAGCAGTTGATGGAGCGGCGCTGGCCCGCGGGTGACGTCGAATCGCTGATCCTTCTGATCGACGATCCGCGCCACCGCATCAACGAGGACGGCACCTACAATCTGTCCGAGGAACAGGCGCGCGCCATCCTCGAACTGCGCCTGCAGCGCCTGACCGCGCTCGGCCGAGACGAAATCGCCGATGAGTTGAACACGATCGGCGACGAGATCAAGGACTACCTCGACATCCTGTCGTCTCGCGCGCGTATTCAGCAGATCGTCAAGGACGAGCTCGCCGCCGTACGCGACGAGTTCGGCACGCCACGCCGCACCGAGCTCACCGACGGCGGCGCGGACATGGAAGACGAGGACCTGATCCAGCGCGAGGACATGGTCGTGACGGTGAGCCATTCCGGCTACATCAAGCGCGTGCCGCTCTCGCTCTACCGGGCGCAGCGCCGCGGCGGCAAGGGCCGCTCCGGCATGTCGACCAAGGAAGAGGATTTCGTCACCCGGTTGTTCGTCGCCAACACGCACACGCCGGTGCTGTTCTTCTCCTCGCGCGGCATCGTCTACAAGGAAAAGGTCTGGCGCCTGCCGATCGGCAATCCGCAGTCACGCGGCAAGGCACTGATCAACATGCTGCCGCTGGAGCAGGGCGAGCGCATCACCACGATCATGCCGCTGCCCGAGGACGAGACGAGCTGGGGCGAGCTCGACGTGATGTTCGCCACCACGCGCGGAACCGTGCGCCGCAATAAACTGTCCGACTTCGTCCAGGTCAACCGCAACGGCAAAATCGCCATGAAGCTGGAGGAGGAGGGCGACGAGATTCTCGGCGTCGAGACCTGCACCGACAATGACGACGTGCTTTTGACCGCCAGCTCCGGCCAGTGCATCCGCTTCTCGGTCGGCGACGTGCGCGTCTTCCAGAGCCGCAACTCGGTCGGTGTGCGCGGCATCACCATGGCAGACACCGACCGCATCATCTCAATGTCGGTGATCGAGAATGTCGATGCGCCGCCGGCCGAACGGGCCGCCTATCTCAAGCGGGCGGCGGCCGAACGGCGGCTCGCCGCCGGTATCGCCGCCGGTGAAGAGGAAGAGATCGCGCTGACCAACGAAGAGGTCGGCGAGGAGACGGAGCTTTCAGATGAACGCTACGAGTTCCTCAAGATGCACGAACAATACGTGCTGACAGTGACTGAATATGGCTACGGCAAGCGCTCTTCGTCCTATGATTTCCGCCTGACCGGGCGTGGCGGCAAGGGCATCCGAGCCACAGATGTCTCGAAGACGGCCGAAATCGGCCGTCTTGTGGCAACTTTCCCGGTCGGCAACGACGATCAGATCATGCTGGTTTCGGACGGCGGCACCGTCATTCGGGTGCCCGTCAACGGCATCCGTTTCGCCAGCCGCGCCACCAAGGGCGTGACCATCTTCAACACGGCTGAAGGTGAAAAGGTGGTTTCGGTCGAGCGAATCTCGGAGCCGCAATCGGACGAGGAAGTGGAAGAGGCCGTCGAGAATGGCGCGGAGCCCAATTCGACGACTGACGGTCCGGATAGCGCCGAATAGTTCCTGGAGCGGTTTGACATAGCAACGCCGGCCTGATCGCCGGCGCGGCAGCAAGTCAAGACTGACTTAGTAGTGACGATACGGCTTCCGGAGGCCGAAGCCTTCGAAGCGTTTTGTGGTTGCCTTGACGCGGATGCGCTGTGCCTCCTGATGCAGCCCGAATACTGTGGCGATCAGCATGGCGACGGTCATCGCGGTGGCGAGCATGTAGATCAGCATGTGCGTGTTCTCCTGCGTCTTACCAACGGATATATGGGACTTTGGTTTCATCTTATTAAGGGTGGAACCTAGTGAACGCTGCGTGAAGGCTTCGTGATCAGCGTATTCATCTGTCGTTCATGTGCCGGAAAAGGTTCACGGGCCGCCCGCTGATCGGATTTGCCTTTGTGAGAGAGGCTCGCTAGAAGCTCCCGCATGACCGAACGCATCGCCCTATATGCCGGCTCCTTCGACCCGCTGACCAACGGCCATCTCGATGTGCTGAAAGCGTCGCTGGCGGTTGCCGACATCGTTTATGCCGCGATCGGCATTCATCCGGGCAAGAAGGCGCTGTTCTCCTTCGAGGAGCGGGTGCGGTTGATCGAAGCCGCCACGAAAGCCGAATTCGGCCGCGATGGCGCCCGCATCAAGGTCGTCGCCTTCGATGGGCTGGTGATCGATGCCGCCAGAAGAGAAGGCGCCTCGATCATGATTCGCGGTCTGCGCGACGGCACCGACCTCGACTACGAAATGCAGATGGCCGGCATGAACGAAACCATGGCGCCGGAGCTGCAGACGGTTTTCCTGCCCGCCAGCCCGTCGGTGCGAACCATTACCGCCACACTTGTGCGCCAGATAGCCGCGATGGGTGGCGACATCCGCCCCTTCGTGCCGGTGGCCGTGGCCGGTGCGCTCACCTCAAAATTCGCGAAATAAGCTCGGAGAAAATCCTCATGCAGCTCAAAAGGCTCGCCTCATTCTTTGTTGTGCTCGCCGGTCTTTTGACCGCGTCCGTTTCGGCCTATGCCGCCGATCCGGAAAACACCATGATCATCACGCTGAAAGATGGCGACGTGACCGTCGCGCTGCGCCCCGACCTGGCGCCCAAGCATGTTGCCCAGATCAAGAAGCTGGTGCGCGATCATGCCTATGACAATGTCGCTTTCCATCGCGTCATCGACGGCTTCATGGCGCAGACCGGCGACGTCAAGTTCGGCAACATGGAGAAGGGTTTCAATGCCCAGGCCGTCGGCACCGGCGGCTCGGACCTGCCCGACCTGCCGGCCGAATTCTCGCAGACCGAGCACTACAAGCGTGGCGTGGTCGGCATGGCCCGCTCGCAGGATCCGAACTCCGCCAATTCGCAGTTCTTCATCATGTTCGCACCGGCACCGCCGCTCGATGGCCAGTACACCATCGTCGGCAATGTCGTCAGCGGCATGGACCTGGTGGACAAGATCAAGAAGGGCGACGAGGCGGACAACGGCACGGTCACCGAGCCCGACCGGATGATCAAAGTGCGCATCGCCGCTGACAAATAATTCAATTTTTCAAAAGGATATCTGACATGGCTGAGATCAAGGATCGCGAGAACGCGCTCATCATGGAAACGACCAAGGGCAAGGTCGTCATCGAACTGTTTCCCGATTTGGCCCCCGGCCATGTCGCCCGCATCAAGGAACTGGCGCGCGAAGGCGCCTATGACGGCGTCGTCTTCCATCGCGTCATCGAAGGCTTCATGGCGCAGACCGGCGACGTCAAGTTCGGCAATTCGAGCAAGCCCTCGTTTGCACCGTCGCGCGCTGGCATGGGCGGCTCTGAAAAGCCTGACCTGAAGGCTGAGTTCTCCAACGCGAACCACGGGCGCGGCACCTGTTCGATGGCTCGTTCGCAGAACCCGAACTCGGCCAACTCGCAGTTCTTCATCTGCTTCGACGATGCCGCTTTCCTCAACCGCCAGTACACGGTCTGGGGCCAGGTCATCGAAGGCATGGACAATGTCGACAAGATCAAGCGCGGCGAGCCGGTGCAGGATCCCGACAAGATCGTGTCGCTGAAGGTCGCGGCAGACGTCAAGTAAGGCGAAACGACAATGATGGGCGTCGTCTGGTCGCTTCTCGGCATCCTGTCCGGCGCCTTCATTGCCATTCAGGCGCCGATCAACTCGCAGCTTGCACGCGGCCTGGGTCTCCCGGTCGCGGCGGCCGCGTTTTCATTCCTGTCGGGCGCGGTCGTGCTTGGCATCATCTCGGTCACGGTGGTGAAGCTGCAAGGCATATCGCTCGACTGGAAGGCGCCGGCGCCGTGGTTGTTCGTCGCCGGCGGTATGCTCGGCGGCTTCTACGTCACGCTTTCAACCATCCTGACGCCGCGCATCGGTGCGGCCGCCCTGATGGCGTTCCTGGTGGCCGGTCAGTTGATCGCCGGCATGCTCATCGACCGCATCGGCTTCCTTGGCGTTGCGGTGCGTGAAATCTCGCTCGGCCGGATCGCCGGGGCGGTGCTTCTGCTGGCCGGAGCGCTGCTCGTTCGGCTGTTTTGATTCCCGATGCGCGTCGACCTCTTTGATTTCGACCTGCCGGAGGAGCGTATCGCGCTTCGCCCGGCGGAACCGCGCGACAGCGCCAAAATGCTCGTCATCAAGCCGGGCGAGGAGCTGGAGGACCGGACGGTTGGCGATCTGCCGTCCTTGCTCGGCGCCGGCGACGTGCTGGTCTTCAACGACACCAAGGTCATTCCAGCGCAGCTGAAGGGCATGAGGCGGCGCGGCGAAACACAAGCGCAGGTCGAGGCCACGCTGCACATGCGCATGGCTCCTGACCGTTGGCTGGCGTTCATGCGGCCGGGAAAGCGCATCGCCGCCGGCGACCGCATCCATTTCGGCCATGACGGCAATTCCTGTTTCCTCGGCCAGCTCGACGCCACCGTGATCGAAAAAGGCGAGGGCGGTGAAGCGCTGCTCGGCTTTGATCTATCCGGGCCTTTCCTCGACGAAGCGCTGCACGCGGTCGGCCACATTCCGCTGCCGCCCTACATCGCCTCGAAGCGCGACGACGACGAGCGCGATCGTGCCGATTACCAGACCATCTATGCCAGGGAAGAGGGTGCGGTAGCGGCACCCACCGCGGGCCTGCATTTCACGCCGGAGCTTTTCGCGGCGCTGGATGCCAAGGGCATCGAACGCCACTTCGTCACGCTTCATGTCGGCGCCGGTACGTTCCTGCCGGTGAAAGCGGACGACACCGCCGACCACAAGATGCATGCCGAGATCGGCTCGGTCAGCGCGGCGACCGCCGAGGCGCTCAACGCCGCGAAGGCGAGGGGCGGGCGCATCGTTGCCGTCGGTACGACCTCGCTGCGCCTGCTGGAGAGCGCGGCGCGTGAAGACGGCACGCTGGCGCCATGGTCCGGACCGACCGACATCTTCATCACGCCCGGTTACCGCTTTCGCACCGCCGACATGCTGATGACCAATTTCCATCTGCCGCGCTCGACATTGTTCATGCTTGTCTCGGCCTTCAGCGGCCTCGACACGATGCGTGCCGCCTATGCGCATGCCATCGCGAACCGCTACAGGTTCTACTCCTATGGCGACGCAAGCCTGCTTTACCGAGCGGAGATGAGCGATGGACGATGATCTGCAAACCCTCGATGGCGAGAGCCTGATCGCGGAAGTGAAAAAGCTCCGCGCCGGCATTCGCGCGCACCGCGATACATCAGGCCACGATCTGTGCTGGCATCACCCCGATCTGTGGGACCTGCTGCCTGAGAAGACCGAGCCATCGATCGCCGTGCCGCCCTGGCCCAAATTCATGCGAGGCTGCATCCGGTACCGTCAATCGCTCGACAGGCAGGCGCCGGATGCGCCGGTCCACGACAAGGAATTCAATGACTGAGACGTTCAGCTTCAAGGTGCTGGCGACCGATGGCAAGGCGCGGCGCGGCCTGATCGACATGCCGCGCGGCGAAATCCGCACGCCGGCCTTCATGCCGGTCGGCACCGGTGGCACGGTCAAGGCCATGTACATGGACCAGGTGCGCGGCGTCGGCGCCGACATCATCCTTGGCAACACCTATCACCTGATGCTGCGGCCCGGGGCCGAGCGCGTGGCGCGGCTCGGCGGTCTGCACGAATTCGCCCGCTGGCCGCACCCGATCCTGACCGACAGCGGCGGATTCCAGGTGATGTCGCTGTCGAAGCTGAGGAAGCTGACCGAGAAAGGCGTCACCTTCCGTTCGCACATCGATGGCGCGGCCTATGAAATGTCACCGGAGCGCTCCATAGACATTCAAGGATTGCTCGATTCCGACATCCAGATGCAGCTCGACGAATGCACGGCGCTGCCCGCCGCTTGGAAAGAGATCGAGCGCGCCATGGAACTGTCGCTGCGCTGGGCGGAGCGCTGCAAGACGGCGTTCGGCGACCAGCCAGGCAAGGCGATGTTCGGCATCGTGCAGGGTGGCGACAACGCCGCGCTCAGGGTGCGCTCGGCGCAGGCGCTGAGCGCGATGAACCTGAAGGGCTATGCTGTCGGCGGCCTGGCTGTCGGCGAGCCGCAAGCGGTGATGCTCGATATGCTCGACATCACGTGCCCGGAACTGCCCGACAACAAGCCGCGCTACCTGATGGGCGTGGGCACGCCGGACGATATCCTGAAATCGGTGGCGCGTGGCATCGACATGTTCGACTGCGTGATGCCGACGCGAGCCGGCCGGCATGGTCTCGCCTATACCAGGCGCGGCAAGGTCAATCTGCGCAACGCCCGCCACGCCGACGATCCGCGCCCGCTCGACGAAGAGAGCGATTGCCCCGCGGCGCGCGACTATTCGCGTGCCTATCTGCACCATCTGGTGCGCTCGCAAGAGGCGCTCGGGGCGATGCTGCTGACCTGGAACAACCTTTCCTACTACCAGAAGCTGATGCAGGACATCCGGGCCGCGATCGAAGCGGGCAGCTTCGAGGCACGCGGCGCGGAGATCAGCGAAGGCTGGGCGAGGGGCGATATCCCGGGGGTGTAACGCTCCGACGCTGTAGCATTCACGTGCTCAGCGAATTCGACGCCCGCAGGCTGCAGCCGGTGATCTGGAACGTGCCGTCGGGCTGTTGCTGTAGCGTGTAGACCGCCTCGTAGTCCTTGCCGTCGGGGCCGACGATCAGCACCTGCTGGACGATCGAACCCGGGCCCGTCTGCTCGACCTTGCCGAAAGAGTAGGACTGTGGCCTGCGCACAGGCGGATAGCCGTTGGTCACCATGTTCATGAAGGCGTCGACGGTCGGGAATACCTGCTTCACATTCGGGGCGGCGAAGCTGTAGGCCTTGGCGCCGTCATTGGCGACGAGGGCCTTCAATTGACCGTCGATGACGGCCTGGCCAGCCTTGATCTCGGCATCGCCGGCAAACGCCTGGGAAACCAGCATGAGCGAAACGAATGCGAATGCGAAAAAGCCGCGGCGCATGGCCTGTCTCCACCGTCCCTTCGAAAAGCCGCCTCCAGAAACGCTGTTCCGGGAGGCATCCTAACATATGGGTGACGGTGCTTCACGGTTTCAGGGGCGCCAATGATGGACCCCGAGGGAGAGAGCATGTGCTGCGCGAGGCCGTTGCCAAAGCAGGTGCCCGGCCAAGTGCGCATTCCAACGCTTGAAAGGCCGCCTCCAGTCTGCCAGAAGGGCCGCTGGACCTGGAAGTTAGCGGGACGAAGCCATGAAGGCGTTTTTCGTGCAGATCAAATGCGAGCTGGGCAAATCCTATGAGGTTGCCAGCGCGCTTGCCGACGCCGAGATCGCCTCGGAAATCTATTCCACCGCCGGCAATTACGATCTGCTCGCCAAATTCTATGTCGACGATGAGGAAGACGTCGGCCATTTCGTCAACGAGAAGGTGCAGATTCTTCCCGGCATCAAGGACACGTTCACCGTCGTCACCTTCCGCGCCTTTTAGCAGCGCGAGGCATTTGCCCGGGCATGAGGCAAAGCCTGATCAAGCTCATATTTTAGCTGCCTCAATTTTAAGCAGCCGCAACATACTGATCGTCCGCATCTCCCAAATCACCGATTGCGCTTGATTTTCTCCGACGACGCCAGTGAAATGGCGTCACAGGGGAGTATGCGATTGGCCGCGTTCGATGAAATGCTTCCGGAGGTCTCCGGACTTAGAAGACCATATTCGGCTTACGATCGCTGGCTGAAGGAGCAGGATCCAGCCAGACTTACCGAAAAGATGCAGGATGCCGAACGCGTCTTCCGCAAGACCGGCATCACGTTTGCGGTCTACGGCGAGCAGGAAGCATCCGAACGGCTGATCCCGTTCGATATCGTTCCCCGCATCATTTCAGGCAATGAGTGGCGCCGCCTGACGCAAGGCATCGAGCAACGCGTACAGGCGCTGAACGCCTTCCTCGACGACATCTACCATCGCCAGGAAATCCTTCGCGCCGGCCGCGTCCCCAAGGACCTGATCGCCAGGAACGAGGCATTCCTGCCGGAAATGATTGGCGTGCGGCCGCCGGCCGGCGTCTACACCCATATCATCGGCGTCGACATCGTGCGTATCAGCGAGGACGAGTTCTACGTTCTGGAAGACAATGCACGCACGCCGTCCGGTGTCTCCTACATGCTGGAGAACCGCGAAACGATGATGCAACTGTTCCCCGAGCTGTTCCAGAAGATCAAGGTGCGGCCGGTGGAGAACTACCCGCAGCTGTTGCGCCAGTCGCTGGCGGCGGTGCGGCCGCAAGGCACCAAGGGCGCGCCGACCATCGCGGTTCTGACGCCCGGCAGTTTCAATTCCGCCTATTTCGAACACGCCTTCCTTGCAGATCAGATGGGCGTGCAACTGGTTGAGGGGCAGGATCTGCGCGTCGTCGACGGCCATGTCGCGATGCGGACGACCGAAGGCTACAAGCAGATCGACGTTCTCTACCGCCGCGTGGATGATTCTTTCCTGGACCCGCTGACCTTCAGGCCGGATTCGGCCCTTGGCATACCGGGCATCATGGATGTCTACCGCGCCGGCAACATCACCATCGCCAATGCGCCGGGAACCGGCATCGCCGACGACAAGGCGATCTATTCGTACATGCCCGAGATCGTCGAATTCTACACCGGCCGCAAGGCGATCCTCGGCAACATCCCGACCTGGCGCTGTTCCGAGCCGGACAGCCTGAAATATGTGCTCGAGCATATCCACGAGCTGGTGATCAAGGAAGTGCATGGTTCCGGCGGCTACGGCATGCTGGTCGGCCCGGCGGCGACCAAGAAAGAATGCCAGGATTTTGCCAAGAAGCTGCAGGCCAAGCCGTCTAATTACATCGCCCAGCCGACGCTCGCGCTCTCGACCTGTCCGATCCTGACTGAAAAGGGGCTGGCGCCGCGCCACGTCGACTTGCGGCCTTATGTGCTGGTTTCCGACCGCATCCAGATCGTGCCTGGTGGGCTGACGCGCGTTGCGCTGAAGGAAGGCTCGCTGGTTGTCAATTCCTCTCAGGGCGGCGGGACCAAGGATACGTGGGTGCTGGATGATTAAAATGGGTGAGTAGGGAATAGTCAGTAGTGAGTAGTGGAAGCAGAGGGGACAGGGAAATGCCATATTCCGTTGAAATTCAATCGTTTGCTATTCGCTACTCGCTATTCCCTACTCACTAGCCCGAAGGGCCATTCCATGCTTCTCGGCCGCACCGCCAACGGGCTCTACTGGATGAACCGCTATATCGAGCGGGCGGAAAACATGGCGCGGCTGGTCGACGCCGGGCTGCGCATGGCGCTGACCCGCACCCAGAATGCGTCCGAGGAATGGAATTCGGTGCTGCTCAGCGCCGGCTCCGACGTCGCCTTCAAGCAGAAATACCCGGACTATACGGCGGCCAATGTCTCCGATTTCCTTTTGCGCGACACGTCGAACCCATCGAGCACGATGTCGTCGATCGAGACTGCCCGCAACAATGCGCGCATGGTGCGCACCGCGCTGACGCGCGAGACCTGGGAGAGCATCAACGAAGCCTGGATGGCACTGAAACGGATGCTGGCGAGGCCGATCGACGAGCGCGACCTGCCCAACGTGCTCGACGCGATCAAGCGCGAGACCGCGCTGATCCGTGGCTCGTTCTACGGTACCATGCTGCGCAACGAGATTTTCGATTTCTCGCAGCTCGGCACCTATGTCGAGCGCGCCGACAACACCGCGCGCATCCTCGACGTGAAATACTACGTGCTGTTGCCGTCGATCTCCTGGGTCGGCTCGACGCTCGACAACTATCAGTGGGAATCGATCCTGCGCTCGGTATCGGCGCATCGCTCCTACCGCTGGGTCTACGACGCCGACTACAAGCCGACCAATATCGCGGACTACCTGATCCTCAACGTCCGCATGCCGCGGTCGCTGACCTTCTGCTATCGCTTCCTGGCAGAGCATCTGAAGTTCCTCTCCGACGACTATGGCGAGCGCCATGCGTGTCACGCAACGGCGGAAAAGACGCAGGCAATGCTGAGGGCAGGGTCGATCAAGGATATATTCGACGCCGGTCTGCATGAGTTCCTGGCTGGGTTCATTCGCGACAACACCAGGCTCGGCGACGAGATCGCGCAGGACTACAGGTTTTATTGAGGAAGCCATGCGGCTGAAAATCACGCACCGGACCGAATACCGCTACGACGCGCCGGTGCAGTATTTGCTCCAGAGACTGCGACTTCTGCCCATGAGCGGTCCGACCCAGACCGTGCTGTCCTGGGCGCTGAAGGTCGAAGGCGCGCGCGAGGAAGTGCGATTTGCCGACCATTTCGGCAACGATAACAGGCTGTTGAGCGTCGAAGGTGACCACGACTTCATCACAGTCGAAGCGTTGGGCGAGGTGGTGACGCGCGATACATCGGGCGTTTGCGGGCCGCATCAAGGCTTCGCGCCACTCTGGTTGTTCGCGCAGGAAACCGCTTTGACCACCATAGGCGGCGGCATCCGTGATCTTACCGAGGCAATCGGCAAGGGCAACGACCTCGAAAGGCTGCATCGGCTGATGGCCGCCATCGGCGAACGCGTCGCCTACACGCCGGGAACCACCAATGCGACAACCTCGGCCGAGGAGGCCTTGGAGCTGAAAACCGGCGTTTGCCAGGATCATAGCCACATCTTTGCCGCCGCCGCGCGCGCCATGGGATTTCCTGCCCGCTACGTCAGCGGCTATCTGATGATGGGTGCGGTGGAGCAGGCGGCGAGCCACGCCTGGGCCGAAGCCCATGTCGCCGGCCTCGGGTGGGTTGCCTTCGATCCCGCCAATGGTATTTCTCCCGACGAACGCTATGTGAAGGTGGCCACCGGCCGCGACTACCGTGACGCTTCGCCGGTGTCGGGAATTCGGCTGGGACAGGCGGAAGAACTGCTTGCGGTCACCGTCACGGTAGAGCAGTAATCCCCCAGGGATTGCTGCCTTAAGAGATTCCATGACCTATTGCGTCGGCCTCAAGATCGATCGCGGGCTCGTGTTCATGTCGGACACGCGCACCAATGCCGGCATGGATTCGATCTCGACCTTCAAGAAGATGCATGTCTGGGAACAGCCTGGCGAGCGTGTCATCGTCTTGATGTCGGCCGGCAATCTGGCGACGACGCAGGCCGTGGTCAGCCTGCTGGACGAGCGTACCAAGGCGGTGAGCGACCGCCACGAGAAGCTGCTCGAAACGCCGTCCATGTATCAGACGGTGCGGCTGGTCGGCGACACGGTGAAAGAGGTGATCGCGCAATCGTCGCCCGCCGGCGAGAAGGCCGATTCCTATTTCAATGCCTCCTTCATCCTCGGCGGGCAGATCAAGGGCAGCCCGCCGCGCCTTTTCATGATCTATCCCGAAGGCAATTTCATCGAATCGACCGACGACACGCCGTTCTTCCAGATCGGCGAAACCAAATACGGCAAGCCGATCATCATCCGCGCCTACGAAAAGACGATGAGCCTCGCCGCGACGGTGAAACTCCTGCTGGTGTCGTTCGATTCGACGTTGAAGTCGAACCTGTCGGTCGGCTTGCCTCTCGACCTGCTTTTCCTGGAACAGGACGCCTTTCAGGTCGGCCTGAAAAAGCGGATCGCCCAGGACGATCAGTATTACCGCACGATCTCCGACGGATGGTCGAATGCCCTGAAGACGGCTTTCGCCAGTTTGCCGGATTTTCCTGGCTAGTCCGCTGTTTCGCCACTTGACGGCGGTTGCAATTATTTCACATGTTAATTAATATCTGAAGAGCCGGCGGCAACCACCGGCAGCGAAGGATCATGTCGGGAGGACAAGATGAACAATGATGATTTCCGGGAATGGTCGCAACGCGCCGCCGATTGGGGTGCCGACTATCGCAACAATTTGCGTGAGCAGCCGGTGCGGCCGCTGGTCGAGCCGGGCGACATTTTCAGGAGCATCGAGGCGTCGCCGCCCGAAGAGGCGGAACCGATGGACAGGATTTTCGCCGACTTTGAAGCCAAGATCGTGCCAGGGATGACCCATTGGCAGCACCCGCGCTTCTTCGCCTATTTCCCAGCAAACGCGGCGCCCGTCTCGGTGGTGGCGGAGTATCTGGTGTCGGCGATGGCCGCGCAATGCATGCTTTGGCAGACGTCACCGGCGGCGACCGAGCTTGAAACGCGCACCGTCGACTGGATGCGCCAGGCGCTCGGCCTGCCGGTAGGCTTTTCCGGCGTCATCCAGGATTCGGCCTCCTCGGCGACACTGAACGCCGTGCTGACGATGCGCGAGCGGGCGCTCGATTGGCAAGGCAACAAAAAGGGCCTGGTTGGACAGTCGAGGTTGCGGATCTATTCTTCCGACCAGGTGCATACATCGATCGACCGGGCGATCTGGGTGTCAGGCATCGGTGAGGACAATCTGGTGCGCATTCCGGTCGCCGGCCGTTTTCGCGCCATGGACACGGCAGCCCTGGAAGCAGCCATCATCGCCGACCGGAAAGCCGGCATGCTGCCGGCCGGCATTATCGCCTGCGTCGGCGGCACCAGCACCGGCGGCACGGACGATATCGCAGCGGTCGCGGAGATTGCCCGGCGGCACGGGCTCTACCTGCATGTCGATGCCGCCTGGGCCGGGTCGGCGATGATCTGTCCGGAGTTCCGGCATTTCTGGATCGGCGTCGAAGGCGCGGACTCGATCGTCTTCAATCCGCACAAATGGCTCGGCGCGCAGTTCGATTGCTCGATCCAGTTCCTGCGTGACCCCTCGAGCCATGTCAGGACGCTGGCCATCAAGCCCGACTATCTCAAGACGCACGGCCATGACGGCATCATCAACTACTCAGAATGGTCGGTGCCGCTCGGCCGGCGCTTCCGCGCGCTGAAGCTTTGGTTTCTGCTGCGCGCCCATGGACTGGAAAATCTGCGAACCATGATCCGCAACCATGTCGCCTGGAGCGAAGGCCTTGCCACGCATCTGGCAAGGGAGCCGGATTTCGAGATTGTCAGCGAGCCGATGCTGTCGCTGTTTTCGTTCCGGCACAAGGCTGGCTCGGGCGCCGATGCCGACGAGCACAATCTGCGGCTGGTCAACATGATCAACGACGATGGCCGCATCTACCTGACGCAAACGAAAGTCGATGGCAGGGTGGCGATCCGCTTCCAGGTCGGCCAGTTCGATACGACGGCGGAGGATGTCGATATTGCTTTCACCGTCATTACCGAAATTGCGCGTGCCACGGCCTGAAAAGGCTGGATCGAGGTCGCGGGGAGGTTCACCCGTGCAATCATCGGATTTCGTTAGCCGGCTTATGCCTTTTCAACGGTTTCGTTTTCGATTATAAGCAAGAAAAACGAAAACGGGAGCTTGTCTGATGTATCTGTCGCCGCGCCATGCCGAGATCATTCAGATGGCCAAGGACAATGGCCGCGTGCTGGTCGATGACCTGGCCACCCACTTCAACGTGACGCCGCAGACCATACGCAAGGACCTCAATGATCTGTGCGACCAGCGGCTGCTTTCGCGCATTCATGGCGGCGCCTTGTTCCCGTCTGGTATCGAGAACATGGAGTATGAAGCCAGGCGCAAGATCGCGGCGGACGAGAAGGAAGCGATTGGCCGCGCGGCGGCCAGGTTGATCCCCGACAACGCCTCGCTGTTCATCAACATCGGCACCACGACGGAAGCGGTAAGCAAGGCCTTGCTCGATCATGACGGCCTGATGGTCATCACCAATAACATTAACGTTGCCAATAGGATGCGCATCTATCCCTCGATCGAGGTGGTGATTGCAGGGGGCGTGGTGCGCGGCTCGGACGGGGGTGTCGTCGGCGAGGCGGCAGTCGATTTCATCCGGCAGTTCAAAGTCGATTATGCTGTTATCGGCGCCTCTGCCATCGATCATGATGGCGCCTTGCTCGACTTCGATTTTCGCGAGGTGAAGGTAGCGCAAGCGATCATCGCCAACGCCAGGCACGTCATCCTTGTATCCGACCAGACCAAATTCGAGCGTACGGCGCCGGTGCGCATTGGTCACCTGTCGCAGGTCAACACCTTCATCACCGATCGCTGCGATATCGCGTCGGTGCGCAAAATCTGCCAGGAGGCCGAGGTTCAGCTGATCGAGACATCGCTTGGCTAGGCATTTCGCCGTCCTCTCACAGGCTCGTGATATTTCGTTTGACATTCGTTATGAGTTCGAAATAATTCCGCCACGGTTTCGTAAAAGACCCAAAATGGTGCAATGCGAAATCGTGGAGGAATTGGGTGGACACATCTTCAGTCCGGGACATTTTCGTCATAGGTGGCGGCATCAACGGCTGCGGCATCGCCCGTGATGCCGTTGGGCGCGGGTTTTCGGTCTTTCTTGCCGAGATGAACGATCTCGCCAGCGGAACCTCGTCCGGCTCGACCAAGCTGATCCATGGCGGGCTGCGCTATCTCGAATTCTACGAATTCCGCCTGGTGCGCGAGGCGCTCATGGAGCGCGAGGTTCTGTGGAAGAACGCGCCGCACATCATCTGGCCTATGCGCTTCGTGCTGCCCTATGCCAAGGGCCTGCGCCCCGCCTGGCTGATCCGGCTTGGCCTATTCCTTTACGACCACATTGGCGGGCGCAAATTGCTGCCGGCGACCAGGACGCTCGACATGACGAGCGACCCGGCAGGCAAGCCTTTGAAACCACTGTTCAAGAAGGCTTTCGAATATTCCGACGGCTGGGTCAACGACGCGCGGCTGGTGGCGCTGAATGCACGTGACGCCGCTGACCGGGGCGCAACGATCCGGACCCGCACGAAAGTGGTCGGAGCCCGCCGCGAAGGCGGCATCTGGACGATAAAGATCGAGAACCTGCAAACCGGCGAGACCGAAGAGGTCAAGGCACGGTTGCTGGTCAATGCGGCGGGTCCTTGGGTCGACCACGTGCTGTCCGGCGTTGTCGGCCTCAATGACGTGCACAATGTCCGCCTCGTGCAGGGCAGCCACATCGTCATCGCCAAGAAGTTCGACGATCCGCGCGCCTATTTCTTCCAGAACAAGGATGGCCGCATCATCTTTGCCATTCCCTACGAGGATGAGTTCACGCTGATCGGCACCACCGATCAGGATTATCCAGGCGATCCGCATGACGTGAAGATCAGCGACACAGAGATCGATTATCTCTGCGCCGCGGCCAGCGAGTATTTCGCGGTTCCCGTCAAGCGTTCGGACATCGTCTGGACCTATTCGGCCGTGCGTCCGCTCTATGATGACGGTGCCTCCAAGGCGCAGGAAGCGACACGTGACTATGTGCTGAAGGCCGATGGCGGCGAGGGCACCGCGCCGCTGGTCAACGCGTTTGGCGGCAAGATCACCACCTACCGCCGGCTGTCGGAATCGATGCTGGAGAAGGTCGAAGGTTTTCTCGGCAAGCGCGGCAAGCCGTGGACATCGGATGCGCCGCTGCCGGGCGGCGATTTTCCGGCCACCGGTTTCGATGCGCAGGTGGCGAAGCTGAAAAGCGCCTATCCTTTCCTCGACCAGCGCTTGGCGCGCCGGCTGACGAGGCTCTACGGGACGCGTGCACAGGTTCTGCTCGGCTTGGCCAAGTCGATTGCCGATCTCGGCCGCAATTTCGGCGGCGATCTCCACGAGGCCGAGGTGCGCTATCTCGTTGAAAACGAATGGGCCGTCACGGCGGAAGATGTTCTGTGGCGGCGGACCAAGCGCGGCCTGCATCTCAGCCGCGAGCAGGTCGCGGCACTCGATGAATTCATGCGCGGCATAAGCCGGCGGCATGTCGCGGCTGCCGAATGAAGGGGGCTTTGAGCTGATGCGGAAAGCCTGGGAGGAGGCGTCATGCTTGAACTGAGGAATGTCACCAAGACGGTGGGTGCGGTCGAGCACATCCGCGATGTGTCGCTGACGCTTCAGCACGGCTCGCTCAACGTTTTGCTCGGGCCCACGCTTTCCGGCAAGACCAGCCTGATGCGCCTGATGGCCGGCCTCGATGTGCCGACTTCCGGCTCGGTCTGGTTCGACGGCCAGAATGTCACCGGCACGCCGGTGCAGAAGCGCAAGATCGCCATGGTCTACCAGCAGTTCATCAACTATCCGGCGATGACCGTCTACGACAACATCGCTTCGCCGCTCAGGGTGGCCGGCGTCGAGCAGGACAAAATCGACAGCCAGGTGCGCGAAGCGGCGGCACTCCTCAAGCTGACACCCTATCTCGACCGCACCCCGCTCAGCCTGTCGGGCGGCCAGCAGCAGCGCACGGCGCTGGCGCGTGCCATCGTCAAGAATGCCAGCCTGGTGCTGCTCGACGAGCCGCTTGCCAATCTCGACTACAAGCTGCGCGAGGAATTGCGGGCCGAGCTGCCGAGGATCTTTGCCGCCGCCGGCACCATCTTCGTCTATGCCACCACCGAGCCGCACGAGGCCCTGCTGCTCGGCGGCAACACGGCAACGCTGTCGGAAGGCCGCATCACCCAGTTCGGGCCGACCATCGACGTATTCCGCAAACCGATCGATCTGGTGACGGCCAGGACCTTCGCCGATCCTCCGCTCAACACCATCGTGCTGGCCAAGAAAGGCCCGGACTTCCTGCTCGAGGGTGGTGTCAAGCTGCCGGTGCCCTCAGAACTCGCCGGCATCACCGATACGAACTATACGATTGGCTTCCAGCCGCACCATCTTTCGCTCGACCGGCCCAATGCCTCCGCGGTGTCGGTGCGGGCAAAGGTCACGATCACCGAAATCACCGGGTCCGAAAGCTTCATCCATCTCGACTTTGCCGATGCGCGCTGGGTGATGCTGACCCACGGCATCAGGGATTTCGAGACCGATGCAGTGGTCGAGGTGTTCATCGATCCGCGTCACATCATGGTCTTCGACGAGCACGGCCGCGCCGTGACCGCGCCGAAGCTGGCGGCTTAGGAGGGACGATATGGCACGCATCGACGTCAACCATGTCAGGCATTCCTATCTGCCGAACCCGCGCACGGATGCCGATTTCGCGCTACGCGAAGTGCACCACACTTTCGAGGATGGTGGTGCCTATGCGCTGCTCGGGCCGTCCGGCTGCGGCAAGACCACGCTGCTCAACATCATTTCAGGCCTGCTTCGTCCCTCGCACGGCCAGCTGCTGTTCAACGGCCGGGTCGTGACTACCCTGTCGACGCAGGAGCGCAACATCGCGCAGGTGTTCCAGTTCCCGGTCATCTACGACACCATGACGGTCTACGACAATCTGGCCTTCCCGCTGCGCAACCGCGGCGTGCCGGAAGCCGACGTCGACCGCAAGGTGCGCGAGACGCTGGAGATGATCGACCTGGCCTCCTGGGCGAAGAAGAAGGCGAGGGGCCTGACCGCCGACCAGAAGCAGAAGATATCGCTCGGCCGCGGGTTGGTGCGCTCGGACGTCAACGCCATCCTGTTCGATGAACCGCTGACCGTCATCGATCCGCATATGAAATGGGTGCTGCGCTCGCAGTTGAAGCAGTTGCACCGCCGCTTCGGCTACACGATGGTCTATGTCACGCACGACCAGACCGAGGCGCTGACCTTCGCCGACCAGGTGGTGGTGATGTATGATGGCGGCATCGTGCAGATCGGCACGCCGGCGGAACTGTTCGAGCGGCCGCGTCACACTTTTGTCGGCTATTTCATCGGCTCACCAGGCATGAATGTGGTGCCGGTGGCAATCGAAGGCAGGACGGCGACACTCGGCTCGCAACGGATCGAATTGCCTGGAGTGCCGAAGGCCAGCGCCGGGGCCGTCGAGCTTGGCATCCGTCCAGAATATGTACGGCTCGGCCGCGACGGCATGGCCGTCTCAATCACCAAGGTCGAGGATGTCGGCCGCCACAAGGTGGTGCGCGCCAAGCTGGAGGGCCGCGACATCGCGGCGGTGATCGGCGAGGACGAGAGCGTTCCGGCCGAACCGAAGGTGCGGTTCGATCCGGCCGGTATCAACATCTATGCCGATTCCTGGCGTGTCGAGATGGGGGCATAGATGGACAAGACCTGGAACAACAAGGCCTGGTTCCTGGTGCTGCTGGTGCTGGTGCTGGTGGCCTTCACCGCCGTCATCCCCTTGATGACGGTCGTCAACTATTCGGTGCAGGACACTTTCGGCAACAACGTCTTCTTCTGGGCAGGCACGGAGTGGTTCGAAGAACTGCTTTCATCAAGCCGCTTCTGGGAAGCGATGGTTCGCAACCTGATCTTTTCCTTCATCATCCTGGCGATTGAGGTACCGCTCGGCATCTTCATCGCGCTCAACATGCCGAAAAAGGGCTGGGGCGTGCCGGTCTGCCTGGTGCTGATGTCGTTGCCGCTGCTGATACCGTGGAACGTGGTCGGCACCATCTGGCAGGTGTTCGGGCGCAGCGACATAGGTCTGATGGGCTACTACCTCAACGCCATCGGCATCGACTACAATTACGTGCAGGATCCGTTCGACGCCTGGGTGACGATCGTCATCATGGACGTCTGGCACTGGACCAGCCTTGTCGTGCTGCTCTGCTACGCCGGTCTGGTCTCGATCCCCGACGCTTTCTACCAGGCGGCCAAGATCGACGGCGCCTCGCGCTGGGCAGTCTTCCGCTACATCCAATTGCCGAAGATGCAGCGCGTGCTTCTGATCGCCGTGCTGCTGCGCTTCATGGACAGCTTCATGATCTACACCGAACCCTTCGTCGTCACCGGAGGCGGTCCGGGCAATTCGACGACGTTCCTGTCGATCGACCTCGTCAAGACGGCGCTAGGCCAGTTCGACCTTGGTCCGGCTGCGGCAATGTCGCTGGTCTACTTCCTCATCATCCTGTTGTTGTCGTGGGTGTTCTACACCGTGATGACCAACTACGACGCGGAGCGCTGACATGGCCCATGCCAACGAACGCACCGAGCGCAATGCAATGAACGGCACTGCCGCTACCGAAGGGATTGCCAGTTCGCTGTCACAGGGCGAACTCGACCGGCGCATGCGCCGGCGCGGCGAGGAATCGCGCTGGTGGTGGATCGTGCCAACGCTTTACATCATCGTACTGCTGCTGCCGATCTACTGGCTCATCAACATGAGCTTCAAGACCAATGCCGAGATCGTCAACTCGCTGACGCTTTATCCGCACGCGCCGACGATTGCCAACTACGTCACCATCTTCACGCAGAAGGCCTGGTATTCCGGCTACATCAACTCGATCACCTATGTCGTCATGAACATGGTGATTTCGGTGTCGGTGGCGCTGCCGGCGGCCTACGCTTTCTCGCGCTATCGTTTCCTTGGCGACAAGCATCTGTTCTTCTGGCTGCTGACCAACCGCATGGCGCCACCGGCGGTGTTCGCGCTGCCGTTCTTCCAGCTCTATTCGGCCTTCGGCCTCATCGACACGCACATAGCCGTGGCGCTGGCGCACTGCCTGTTCAACGTGCCGTTGGCGGTGTGGATCCTGGAAGGCTTCATGTCGGGCGTGCCGAAGGAGATCGACGAGACCGCCTATATCGACGGCTATTCGTTCCCGCGCTTCTTCATCAAGATCTTCATGCCTCTGATCGCCAGCGGCATCGGCGTCGCCTGCTTCTTCTGCTTCATGTTTTCATGGGTCGAGCTGCTGATCGCCCGCACGCTGACCACGACCGACGCCAAGCCGATCGCCGCGACCATGACGCGTACGGTGTCGGCGTCGGGCATGGACTGGGGTCTGCTGGCAGCCGCCGGCGTGCTGACGCTGATCCCCGGCGCGCTCGTGATCTGGTTCGTGCGAAACTATATCGCCAAGGGCTTCGCCCTGGGGAGGGTGTGACATGAACCTCGACTTCTCGTGGATGGCATGGACCTGGCCGACGGCCGCGTTCTTCAGTGTCATCGTGCTGCTTCTGCTTGGCATGGGCGTCTGGGAATACGCCTCGCCGGGCGGCAATCCACGTATCGGCGTGCTGCGCTTCGAGACGACGCGCGGCGACCGTCTCTTCGTTTCGCTGCTTGGCAGCGCCTTCATCCATCTCGCTTGGCTGGGTCTGGTTGGACCCAACCTGTGGTGGGCTCTCGCTCTCTCCGTGGTCTACGCCGTTGGCGTGTTCCGCTACGTATAGAGGGGGATACTGATGGAGCGGCCGCGTGTCGGTGGTCGCTCCAGATCGCACTTGAAACCTTTTAAAAACTCGGAGGAGACACAATGCGACGGCAAATTTTAACGTCAACGACTGCCCTTGTCCTGTTGCTCGGCGCGGGCAATGCCTATGCCGGAATGGATGAAGCAAAGACCTTTCTCGACAAGGAGATAGGACCTCTTTCGACGCTCTCGCGCGCCGATCAGGAAAAGGAAATGCAGTGGTTCATCGATGCTGCCAAGCCGTTTGCCGGCATGGACATCAAGGTCGTCTCGGAAACCTTGACCACACACCAGTATGAATCGCAGGTGCTGGCGCCTGCCTTCACCGCCATTACCGGCATCAAGGTCACGCATGACGTCATCCAGGAAGGCGACGTCGTAGAGAAGATCCAGACCCAGATGCAGACCGGCCAGAACATCTATGATGGCTGGGTCAACGATTCGGACCTGATCGGTACACACTGGCGCTACCAGCAGGTGCGAAACCTGACTGACTGGATGGCGGGCGAAGGCAAGGACGTCACCGATCCGATGCTCGATGTCGACGACTTCATTGGCACCAAGTTCACCACAGCGCCGGACAAGAAGCTCTACCAGCTTCCCGACCAGCAGTTCGCGAACCTCTACTGGTTCCGTTACGACTGGTTCAACGACGAGAAGAACAAGGCCGACTTCAAGGCGAAATACGGCTACGACCTCGGCGTGCCCGTCAACTGGTCGGCTTATGAGGACATCGCGGAATTCTTCACCGGCCGCGACGTCGGCGGCAAGAAGGTCTATGGCCACATGGACTACGGCAAGAAGGATCCGTCACTCGGCTGGCGGTTTACGGACGCCTGGCTGTCGATGGCCGGCAATGGCGACAAGGGCCTGCCGAACGGCCTGCCGGTCGACGAATGGGGCATCAAGGTGGACGAGAACTCTCGTCCGGTCGGCTCATGCGTGGCGCGCGGTGGCGACACCAACGGCCCGGCGTCGGTCTATGCGATCCAGAAATACCTCGACTGGTTGAAGGCTTATGCGCCGCCGGAGGCGCAAGGCATGACCTTCTCTGAATCAGGCCCGGTTCCGTCGCAAGGCAATGTGGCGCAGCAGATCTTCTGGTACACCGCCTTCACCGCCGACATGGTCAAGCCCGGCCTGCCGGTCATGAACGACGACGGCACGCCGAAGTGGCGCATGGCGCCGTCGCCGCACGGCTCCTACTGGAAGGACGGCATGAAGCTCGGCTACCAGGACGTCGGCTCGTGGACGCTGATGAAGTCGACGCCGACCGACCGCGCCAAGGCCGCCTGGCTCTACGCGCAGTTCGTGATCTCCAAGACCGTGGATGTGAAGAAGAGCCATGTCGGCCTGACCTTCATCCGCGACTCCACGATCCACGACAAGAGCTTCACCGAACGCGCTCCCAAGCTCGGCGGCCTGATCGAGTTCTACCGTTCGCCGGCGCGCGTACAGTGGACGCCGACCGGCACCAACGTTCCCGATTATCCGAAGCTGGCACAGCTCTGGTGGCAGAACATCGGTGACGCCTCGTCGGGCGCCAAGTCGCCGCAGGAGGCCATGAATGGCCTGTGCGCCGATCAGGAGAAGGTTCTGGAGCGCATCGAGAAGTCGGGCGTCCAGGGCGATATCGGTCCGAAGATGGCCGAAGAGCAAGACCTTGCTTACTGGAATGCGGACGCGGTCAAGAAGGGCAACCTCGCACCGCAGCTGAAGCTAGACAACGAGAAGGAAAAGCCGATCACCATCAACTACGACGAGTTGGTCAAGAGCTGGCAGAAGTAAGACGGTCTATGCGGGCGTTCGCGCCCGTGTGAAATTGAGGGAGGCGGCGCGTTGCCGTCTCCCTTCTTTGTGTCAAGGCGGAGGATGCGGGAATGAGCGGTTTTGTGCTGGCAATCGACCAGGGAACGACATCGACGCGGGCGATCCTGTTCGACGGCCAGATGAAGGTTGTGGGCAGCGGGCAGAAGGAGTTCACCCAGCATTATCCGGCCTCGGGCTGGGTCGAGCACGACCCGGAAGAGATCTGGGCAAGCGTGGTGACCACCGTGAAGGCCGCGGTGAAAAAAGCTGGCTGCAATGCGTCGGAGGTGGCCGCCATCGGTATCACCAACCAGCGCGAGACCGTCGTCATCTGGGACAAGGCGACCGGCAAGTCGATCCACAATGCCATCGTCTGGCAAGACCGCCGCACAGCACCGCTGTGCCAGAAGCTGAAGAAGCAGGGGCTGGAGAAGAAATTTACACGCAAGACAGGGCTGCTGCTCGACCCCTATTTCTCTGGCACCAAGATCGCCTGGGTGCTGGACAAGGTGAAGGGCGCGAGGAAACGCGCCGAGAAGGGCGAATTGCTCGCTGGCACCATCGACAGTTTTTTGATCTGGCGGCTGACCGGCGGCAAGGTGCACGCCACCGACGCCACCAACGCCTCACGCACGCTGGTCTACAATATCGAGAAGAATGCCTGGGACGACGAACTGCTTTCTATCCTGCGCATCCCGGCCGCGATGCTGCCGGAGGTCAAAGACTGCGCCGATGATTATGGAATCACAGACAAAAACCTGTTTGGCGCCGAGATAGGAATCCTCGGCGTTGCCGGCGACCAGCACGCCGCGACCATCGGCCAGGCCTGTTTCGAGCCTGGCATGATGAAATCTACTTACGGCACCGGCTGTTTTGCACTGCTCAACACCGGCAGCGATCTGGTGCGTTCGAAGAACCGCCTCTTGACGACCATCGCCTACCGGCTGAACGGCAAGACCACCTATGCGCTGGAAGGCTCGATCTTCATCGCGGGTGCCGCGGTGCAATGGCTGCGCGACGGCATCAAGGTGATCGGCAAGGCCGAGCAGAGCGGCAAGCTGGCTGCCGAGGCCGATCCGACGCAGAACGTCTATCTGGTTCCGGCCTTTGTCGGGCTTGGCGCGCCGCACTGGGATGCCGAGGCGCGCGGCGCCATCTTTGGGTTGACCCGCAATTCCGGTCCGGCCGAGTTCGCCCGGGCGGCTTTGGAATCAGTCGCTTACCAGACCCGCGACCTGCTCGACGCCATGCACAAGGATTGGAAGGGCGCCAAGGCAAAGACGGTGCTCAGGGTCGACGGCGGCATGGTGGCGTCGGACTGGACCATGCAGCGCCTGGCGGACATTCTCGACGCGCCGGTCGATCGGCCGACAATCCTGGAGACGACTGCGCTGGGGGCCGCTTGGCTCGCCGGCTCGAAGGCGGGCGTGTGGCCCGCAGCGAGGGAGTTCGCGAAAAGCTGGGCGCTTGAGCGACGGTTTCAGCCGGAGATGGACGCTTCCAGTCGTGCTGCGAAACTAGCGGGCTGGCGCGATGCCGTGCGCAGGACGCTGAGCGCATAAGGAATGGCCCGCGCCGTTTCTGCCGCGGGCCACTCACACTTGCAGGTCACTCATACACCCACGCATCAGTAAGGCGAACGGCACTCACGACGAGGACCATTGTTCGGCTGGAAGGTGTTGTCAGAAGCGCGGTAGCTCCGATAGTGATCGTAGCACCACTGCACATGGGCATTGCCTTCATAGACGCGGTTGTTCTCGTTGACGATCGCGCCGGTGATCAGGGCGCCAGTCGCGAAGGCGGCCAGCGGGAACCAGTAGTCGCCATGACGGCGATAGCCGCGGCGATATTCACGATAGCCGCGATGGCCATTCCAATACATGTCACCGTTGCGGCTAAAGCTGCGATTGCGCGAGAAATTGCGGTGGAAGGAGCGGTTCCTTCTCCACTCTTGGTACTGCACTGGCTGTACGTCCGGCGTTGCCGCCTGGGATAATGGCACGTAGGCCGGCTGGGCGTTCACCGGCACCACCTCCGCCGCGACGAATGTGGCCGAGAGCGTGGCGGCAAGCAGGCCCGTTGTGATTCTATTCATTGGTATTCTCCTCAAGGGTTTGTCGGGCGTCCCTTTGGAAAAAAACGATAGTGCGTCGGATTTGTTCCCCCATGCTGGCGGCCGCTGCCGGACTGAAATCGAAACTGTCTGGCTGCTCGCCAGAATCCGGGGAACAAGCGGGGGTCAGCGATTTAGGGTAAAGAGCGGGTTTGGAACCCATCTTTTCCGGTTGACCGGTCGCGGCACTCTCCCTATGTTCCGCGCAATTTCGAGGGCGGCCTTTCGAGCCCGCGGGAGCGCGTAGCTCAGCCGGTAGAGCAACTGACTTTTAATCAGTAGGTCATGGGTTCGAATCCCATCGCGCTCACCACTGTCTGAGGACATGCCAGCGCTTTTTGATTTGCCCGTGAATCCGTGCGGCGCGCAACGACCGCTCAGACGCCTGGTGACAGATGCACGTCCAAAACGGCGGCTTTCTTGGCGATCAGTCCTTCCAGATCCGCGTCGGATCGCTTGGTGCCGGTCCGTTGGCGCAGCAACGAGATCACCGCGCTCATCGAAAGCTGGACGGTGCGATCGCTCAGGATAGCGTCCACCGCGCCGGCGACATCCGGGGTCTCCGTCGGTGCTCGCATGATCGGTTCCTTTCTGTTCAAGTCGGCCTCGGCGCCGTCGGCCGGTCCCCGCACGCCCCGGTCGAAGATGACCGCCAGGCCATTCTTCACGGCGAGGGCGGCGACCATGTCGTCGAGGTGGCGATCGGAGAGAGCCGGCTCCGAAGGATCGGGTTTCAGGGTTCGGCGGATCACTCGGGCGGCCTGGTCCGTCGACACAAAGCCAAAGTGCCGTTTTCTGGCCTCGACATATTGTTCGACGATCATGCTCAGACGCCGGGCTGCGATATCCCCGGGTTCCTGCATCTGGACCTCCTTCGGCTGCCTAAGCGCAAGGTCGGCATTACTGACAGGAAATAGGGCGGCTGGTCGAATCAAACAGGGGGAACGGATCGATCATTCCACGCACCTTCCAAAGATTCAGGAACGATCCCGGCCCTGATGCATTTTGGCTCTATGACCAGCTCATTGAGGGACGCCGGGACATGAAGATTGCCCATGTCGCGCCACTTTACGAATCGGTGCCGCCAAGGCTTTACGGGGGTACCGAACGTATCATCTCATATCTTACCGAAGCTCTCGTCGATCTCGGCCACGACGTGACATTGTTCGCCAGCGGTGACACGAAGACTTCCGCCAAACTGGTGGCGTGCCGCGAAAGGGCACTTCGTCTCGATCCGCGTCCGCTGAAGTCCGAGATCGCGGCGCATCTGTCGATGCTCGACGAAGTGAGGAATCGGGCCGACGAGTTTGACGTCGTTCATTTCCATCTCAGCCATTTCCTGCATTTCCCGTTTTTCCGCGATATGCCGCAACGCACGGTGACGACCCCGCATGGCAGGCTGGATTACGCGGACCTCGCGCAAGCCTATGACCGGTTTCCGCGGTTCCCCATGATTTCCATATCCCGCAGCCAGCGGGCGCGGTTCGCATCCGCGAATTGGCTGGCGACAATCCACCACGGCTTGCCGCCTGGGCTTTATGAGCCCGATTTCGAGGCAGGCTCGGACGGTACCTATCTTGCATTTCTCGGCAGAATGTCGCGCGACAAGCGGCCGGACCGGGCGATTGAGATTGCCCGCCGCACCGGTCTGAAACTGAAGCTCGCCGCCAAGATCGGCGATGGCGACCGCGCCTATTTCGAGGAAGTCGTGCAGCCGATGATCGATGGCGACCAGGTCGAGTATGTCGGCGAGATCGGCGAGGACCAGAAGAGCAGATTTCTGGGCAATGCGGCCGCTTTGCTGTTTCCCATCGATTGGCCCGAACCCTTCGGGCTTGCGGTGATCGAAGCCATGGCCTGCGCAACCCCGGTCATGGCCTGGAGTTGCGGGGCCATGCCCGAGATCGTCGACCATGGGGTCACGGGCTTTGTCGTCGAAACCATCGAAGACGCCGTCGCCTCGATGCCGACTCTCCTGCAACTCGACAGGCGACGAATAAGAACGGTCTTCGAAAGGCGGTTTTCCGCCGTCAGAATGGCCAGGGATTACGTCGCGGCCTATTCGCGGCTGAGCGGTGGCCACGAGCAGAGCAGAGCCTCGTAAACCTTCACCGTCCAGAAATCAGCACGGGACAGTCTTCTTGACCATCACCCAACTCGACGAGCGCAAGCTTGATCCTGCAATAGCACTGGCTTCCCTGGACGAAACAGCGCCCAGGGAACCGCATCGGCTTTACGCCCTCAAGCATGGCGATTGCTTTGCCGTCGCCGATGCCTATGGCGACATACGCGGCGCTGGCGACGGCTTCTTTCGTGACGACACGCGTATGCTTTCGGAATTTCGCCTGACCGTTGGCGGGCGGTCGCTGTCCTTGCTTGGCGCATCGCTTAGCCAGGACAACGTCCTGTTCACCAGCAACCTGACCAATCTGCCGATCGAGAGCGCGGCGGGCCGCCAGATCCCGCAGGGCGCGATCCATATCGAGCGGGTCAGGCTTCTGTGGGAGGAAAGGCTATATGAACGCATCACGCTCTCCAACTATAGCCGGGAGCATTCGACGGTCCTGGTGTCGCTACGCTTTGGCGTCGATTTTCGCGACATGTTCGAAGTCCGGGGTTCGACCCGCTCCAAGCGCGGCACGGCGCACACGGCCGAGATCGACCAGAGTTCGGTCGTGCTCCGCTACGAGGGCCTGGACGAAGTGGTGCGGACATCGGCGATCTCGTTTTCACTGCCGCCCGATCAACTGACCTCCGAGCGGGCGGATTTCTTCATTGCCGTCACCAAGCGCAGCCGCCAGACGTTTTACGTGGAGGTGGGGAGCAAGACAGACGCCCAACCGCAAAGTGATCGGTTCCGGGCCGCCGCGGCCCGCGCCCGTTTCGGCATGCGCGCCAAGCGCCGGCATGGGGCGACGCTCCATAGTTCGGGCCGCGTCTTCAATGATTGGATGGAGCGGGCCCGCGCCGATGTGGCGTTGCTCACGACGGAATTGGCGACGGGGCCTTATCCCTATGCCGGCATTCCGTGGTTCTCCACCGCCTTCGGCCGGGACGGCGTGATTTCAGCTCTGCAGATGCTTTGGCTCAATCCCGGCCTCGCCCGTGGCGTGCTTGCGTTTCTCGCACAGCACCAGGCGACCGAGACCTCTCCCTTCAGCGATTCCGAGCCCGGCAAGATCATGCACGAGACCCGCAAGGGCGAGATGGCGGCGCTGAGCGAGTTGCCGTTCGGCCGCTATTATGGCGGCGTCGACACGACGCCTCTCTACATCCATCTCGCCTGCGCCTATGCCGACCGCACGGGAGACACGGATTTCATCGATGGCCTGTGGCCATCGCTGTGCGCCGCCGCCGAGTGGATCGAGACAGCGAGCCGTTCGACGGGGTTCCTCACCTACCAGCGCGCCGCGGAATCCGGCCTTGCCAACCAGGGTTGGAAGGACAGTTTCGATTCCGTCTTCCATGCCGATGGCCGCATTCCGAAAGGACCGATCGCGCTGGTCGAGGTCCAGGGTTACGTCTTTGCCGCGTTCCAGGGGCTGGCAAAGCTGGCACGGCTGCGCGGCGAAGAGGAGCGGGCGGAAAATTGGGAAGTGCTCGCCGATGCGATTCGCCAACACGTCGAACGCCATTTCTGGATCGAAGACCTCGGCTATTATGCGCTGGCGATCGATGGCGACGGCCAACCCTGCAAGGTGCGCACGTCCAACGCCGGCCATCTGCTCTATGTCGGCCTTCCCAATCCGGATCGCGCACGCATTGTCGCCGACCAACTGCTATCGGCTTCGTTCCATTCCGGCTGGGGGTTGAGGACGCTGGCGGACGACGCGATCTTCTTCAATCCGATGTCCTATCACAACGGGTCCATCTGGCCGCACGACACCGCGATCTGCGCCGCCGGATTGGCGCGCTACGGCATCCGCGACAGCGTGGTGCGCTTGATGAGTGGGACCTTCGAATCCGCGGTTCATTTCAACATGCGGCTGCCCGAACTGTTCTGCGGGTTCACGCGCGCGGCCGGCGAAGCGCCGATTGCCTATCCGGTGGCTTGCTTGCCGCAGGCCTGGTCCGCAGGCTCTGCCTTCATGCTCATGCAGGCCTGCCTCGGCCTTCAGATTGACGGTCGGACGAACGAAATTCACGTGACCCAGCCGCGCTTGCCGATCGGCATCGACAATCTCGTCATTCGTCATCTCTCGGTAGGACATGTGGCGGTGGATCTGACGTTTCAACGCGTGGGAGATCGTGTCGGCGCCTTCCTTGCGGATGCGCACGAGGGACTGGTGCCTCTGGTGGTCAGGAGTTGAAAAATCGGAACCATCATGTGTCGGGAACGTTGGACCACCACGCCATGGATGCCGGAGTTCCTGTCGGTGGATTTGCCGCGTCCCATTGAAAGGTAGTCAATTCGAAATGCCCGACAACGGTTCGTATCTAGTCGTTTCTCCGGCCGCAATGTGGCTCTTCATTCTCGCAATTGTCGGTATCTCATGCATCGTGCTTGCGGTGGTAATGGCGCGAGGGCTTCGGGCCAGAGGCGCCAAGCTCGCCCGCCTCGAAGCAGAACCCGTTCGCGGTCCTTTGCCGGAATTCGAAAAGAACGGGCAATCCGCGACCGCCGCGCTCGTCCAGTGGTCGCCGGAAACCTTGCGTCACATTTTGGCGAAGGAACTTCCCGATGCACAGGTGATCGTTGTTTCAAATCGCGAACCCTACATCCACAACCGCAAGGGGGATGATATCCAGCTGGTCGTGCCCGCCAGCGGGCTGGTCTCCGCGCTGGAGCCGATTACGCGCGCCTGCGCCGGCACATGGATCGCCTATGGCGGCGGTTCGGCCGATGCGCTTGTCGTCGACGAAAATGACCGCGTCGAGGTGCCGCCTGAAAATCCTTCCTACACCTTGCGCCGCGTCTGGCTGAGCGAGGAAGAACAGCAAGGCTATTATCTCGGCTTTGCCAATGAAGGGCTTTGGCCGCTGTGCCACATAGCCTTTACCCGGCCGATATTCCGCGCCTCCGACTGGGAAGCCTATGAGGCGGTCAACCGCAAATTCGCCGACACCGTCGTCGCGGAGGCCCGCAACGAGCGGCCCATCGTGCTGGTCCAGGACTATCATTTCGCGCTGTTGCCGCGGATGATCCGGGAGCGCCTGCCGGAAGCGATCATCATCACCTTCTGGCATATTCCGTGGCCGAATTCCGAGGTGTTCAGCATCTGCCCATGGCGAGAGAAGATTCTCGAAGGATTGCTGGGCAGTTCGATCGTCGGCTTTCACACCCAGTTTCATTGCAACAACTTCATCGATAGCGTCGACCGCTTCCTGGAGAGCAGGATCGAGCGCGAGGATTCAGCCATCTCCTATGGCGGCCAGATCAGCCTGGTTCACGCCTATCCGATTTCAATCGAATGGGAGCCGCCGCATCTGAGCAAACTGCCTGCCGTTGCAGAATGTCGCCAACTCATTCGCGAGAGATTCGGCTTGGCCGAAAACGTAAGGCTGTGCGTCGGCGTCGAACGCCTCGACTATACCAAGGGCATCCTCGATCGCCTCAACGCGCTCGACGAGCTGCTGACGCTGCATCCGGAATGGATTGGCAAGGTGGCGTTCCTGCAGATCGCCGCGCCCAGCCGCGGTACCTTGCCCGCCTACCAACAATTGTACGAGGAATGTCTGCGCCATGCCGAGGATCTCAACCAGCGTCATGGTCGTGAAGGCTATACGCCCGTAGTGCTGGTGACCGAACATCACTCGCAAGTACAGGTCTACGAGATTTACCGGGCCGCCGACGTCTGTATGGTCACCAGCCTCCACGACGGCATGAACCTAGTTGCAAAGGAGTTTGTGGCGGCGCGCGAGGACGAACAGGGCGTGCTGCTGCTCAGCATGTTCGCCGGCGCGTCGAAAGAGTTGCTGGAAGCGTTGATCGTCAATCCCTACGACGCGGCGATGATGGGCGATGCCCTGCTGCAGGCCTTGACCATGTCATCGGAAGAGCAACGTCAGCGCATGCGGCGCTTGCGCGAGGTCGTGCGTGAAAACAATGTCTATCGATGGGCGGGCAGCATGCTGTTCGACGCGGCGCGCCTGCGCAAACGCGATGCGGTCGATCGTGCCGTGAACGGTGCCCCCGGTTCTGCTGGCCCCGGTTCTCCTGGCCCCGGTTCGCCTGGCAATGTGATATCGCTGCACGACCGCAAGCGCGTGGCAGCGCTGTGATGTCGACATTGTCAAACTTGACCGAACCCAACGTCCCGCAGGATGCGTGGGCCCTGTTTCTCGATATCGACGGCACTCTTCTCGAACATGCCGCGCATCCCGATGCGGTGGTTGTCGGCGATGAGTTGCGGACGCTGTTGGCACGGCTCGAATTGCAATTGGACGGAGCTCTGGCATTCATCACGGGGCGGTCGATCGCTGCGGTCGACCATCTTTTCCAGCCCCTCAGACTGCGCGCTGCCGGGCTTTACGGCCTTGAGCACAGGCTCACGCGTGATGGCCCGGTCGAGGCGGCGGGAGAGCCGGCCGACATTGCAGCACTAGCCGAGGAAATCGAGGCGGAGCTGGACAATACGGACATCTATATCGAGCGCAAGGGCCCGATTCTGGCAATCCACACACGCGCGGCACCGCAATTGTTGCAGCGCGCCACGCAACTGGTCGAGCAGGCGCTGGACAGGTTGCCCAGGGGATATCGGGTGCTGGCCGGCAATGCCGGCGTCGAATTGATGCCGCTGGAGGCAGCGAAGGGAGCAGCAATCAGGCGCTTCTTGGACCTGCCGGCTTTCGAGGGGAGGCGGCCGGTGTTTCTGGGCGACGACACGTCCGACGAGAATGGTTTCGAGGCCGTCAATGAGATGGACGGCATTTCGATCCGCATCAAACCGCGCGGACCGACCGCCGCACGCCATGCGCTTGCAGGCGTTGGCGAGGCTTTGGCTTGGCTGGGTGCGGTGAGCCAGCGCAATGGGAATGGATCGACAGGTCTGGTCCGTTCCGTTCCTTGAAACAAAGGAGTCGGTGATGACCCAATTCACCAGTCTCATCCGGGAGATCATGCCCACCTGGCTACGCCGGCGGTCGCTCCCGAATGCGTACGAGAGCGAGCCGAGTTTCGATCCGCCACGCCCGCAGGACGCTGACGAGGTCTGGCGCCAGGTTGTCGAAAAGGATCTCTTTGGCGCCAACACGCAGGATTACGCCGAGACCAGGGACAGAAAGACCAGCCGCCACTGAGGGCGGTCAGCCTTCCCCGAAAACCAACGAAACATTGCCGCCGGCGTGACGTTCGAGGCGGCCGGCCAGATCGAGTTCCAGCAGCACCATGAACACCTGGGCGGGATGCAGGCCGGTGTGGCGGATGATTTCGTCGACCGGCACCGGTGTCGGTCCCAGCGCCTCAATCACCTTGGTCCGGTCGCTCTCGCCTGGTGGCGGTGTTGCCGAAAAATCGGGCGGATCTTCAAACGGCGGCAGATCAGGTGCTCGCATGCCGGTCAGCGGAAGGATCGCCCTGGAAACGTCTGAAGCTTCTGTCACCAGCGTGGCGCCGTCCTTGAGCAGGCCGTTGGTACCGGCTGCGCGCGGATCGAGCGGAGAGCCTGGCACGGCAAAGACCAGTCGGCCCATCTCGCCGGCAAGCCTGGCGCTGATCAGCGAGCCTGAGCGCTGCGCCGCCTCGACCACCACCAACCCAAGGGCAGCGCCCGCGACCAGGCGGTTGCGGCGCGGGAAATCCTGGGCGCGCGGCTGCCAGCCGAACGGCATTTCCGAGATGATGGCGCCACGTTCGGCGATGTCATCGCACAGTCCGGCATTTTCGGGCGGGTAGGGCAGGTCGAGGCCTCCGGCAAGAACACCGACCGTCCCGGTCGAGAGGCTGCCCTGATGCGCCGCCGTGTCGATGCCGCGCGCCAGGCCGGAGATGATCCCGTAGCCCTCTCTTCCGAGATCGGCTGCCAGCATGCGCGCCATCTTGATGCCGGCAAGCGATGCGTTGCGGGCGCCGACAATCGCGACCCCCGGCAGCCGGAACACCGCGGCGTTCCCCTTGACCGCCAGCAGCGGCGGCGGATTGTCCATGTTGCGCAGAAGCGGCGGATAGTCTGCCTCGCCGATGCCGACGAAGCGTGCCCCGATCCGCCGCGCGGCCTCCATCTCGGCCTCGGCTTCGGCGATGGAAGGGGTGCGCACGATCCGGTTGGCGCCACCGGAAATCATCAGTTCCGGCAGCATTTCCAACGCGACCTCGGCCGAACCGAAGCGGTTGATCAGGTCGCGAAAGGAGGCCGGCCCGACATTCTGGGTGCGGATCAGCCGCAGCCAGCTCAGCCGCTGGCGATCGGTGAGACGCGGCCCGGTGGCCGGTTCGCTCACCCCTTGGCTCCGATCTTGCCTTCGGTGCCGGCAATCAGCCGCGAAATGTTGGCTCTATGCATGATGAAAACGATGATGCTCATCACCACGAACAGCACCGCAATCCGCGGGGTGCTCATGAAATACAGGGCGATCGGGACGACGACGGCCGCAGCCAGCGCTGCCAGCGAGGAGAAGCGGAAAAGAAAAGCCATCACCAGCCAGGCGACGGCGAAGATCAGTGCCACCTGCCAGGCAAGGCCAACCAGCACTCCGAGATAGGTCGCGACGCCCTTGCCCCCTTTGAACCCCAGCCATGCCGGAAACAGATGGCCCAGAAAGGCGCCAAGGCCAGCCCAGATCGCCGTTTCAGGCGCGAAATGGCCTGCTATCAGCACGGCTGCCGTACCTTTCATCGCATCGAGCAGCAAGGTCGCTGCGGCGAGCCCCTTGTTGCCGGTGCGCAGCACATTGGTGGCGCCGATATTGCCGGAGCCGATATTGCGTACGTCTCCAAGGCCGGCCGCACGGGTGAGCAGCAGGCCGAACGGAATTGAGCCCAGCAAATAACCGAACGCCAACGCCAGGATCAGGCCATAAGTCATTGTTTCCCCCGCATTTTCCACAACCATGCTCGATGCCGCATGGCTACCGCCGGCTCAGGCGGAAAATACTGTGCGGCCCGCCACCAGCGTTTGCAAGACCTTGCCTTGCAGTCGTGCGCCTTCGAAGCAGGTGTTTTTCGAGCGCGAGCGGATGCCGCTTTCACTGACGATCCAGGGTTCGTCGAGGTCGACAATGGCGAGATCGGCTACCGCGCCCGGCTTCAGCGTGCCGCCGGGCAATCCAAACAACCTCGCCGGCGCGGTGGACAAGGTCTCGATCAGCCTGAGCAACGGCACGTCGCCATTGTGGTAGAGGCGCAAGGCCGCGCCCAACAGGGTTTCGAGGCCGATGGCACCGGCTGCCGCGTCGGCGAAGGGCAGCCGCTTGGTGTCGACATCCTGCGGATCATGTGAAGAGACAACGACATCGACCGTTCCGTCCTTCACCGCCTCGATCATCGCCAGCCGGTCCTCTTCGGCGCGCAGCGGCGGCGTCAGGCGGAAGAAGGTGCGGTACTCGCCGACGTCGTTTTCATTGAGCGACAGATTGTGGATCGATACGCCCGATGTCACTGCCGCGCCGTCAGCCTTCGCCCGCGCCACGGCGCTTGCCGCCATTGCCGTCGATATCTTCGCGGCATGGTACGAACCGCGCGTCAGCCGTGCCAGCGCAAGGTCTCGCTCGAGGGGAATGGATTCGGCTTCACGCGGAATGCCGGAGAGACCGAGCCAACTGGCGTACAGGCCCTCATTCATGACGCCCGACGACCCAAGGTCGGCATCCTGCGTTTCATGGACGATGGTGGCGCCGAAATCGCGCGCATAGGTCAGCGCGCGGCGCATCACCAGCGCGCTCGATATGGTATGCCGACCATCGGTGAAGGCGACCGCACCCGCCTCGCGCAGCAGGCCGAACTCCGTCATCTCGCGCCCGTGGAGGCCCTTGGTGATGGCGGCGGCCGGAAAGATGTTGACGACGGCCGTGTCCTTGGCGGTGCGCAGCACGAATTCGACCAGCGCCACATTGTCGATCACCGGGTCGGTGTCGGGCATCATGACGATCGACGTCACCCCGCCGGCGGCAGCGGCGACGCTTGCCGAAGCGATGGTTTCGCGATGCTCGCCGCCCGGCTCGCCGATGAAGACGCGGCCATCGATCAAACCTGGCATGATCGCCTTGCCGGCGCAGTCGATTGCCGTGGCTCCGTCGGGGACGCCCTGGTTCAGAGCCACCTTGCCAGCGGCAACGATTTTCTTGCCATCGACTATGACGGAGCCGACTTCGTCGAGCCCGCGCGAAGGGTCGACGATGCGGGCGCGTTCAAAGACCGTGATGCTCATGCGCCGCGGCCCTCTGGACTGCGCCCCTCTTGGTTGCAACCGTCTTGATTACGACGGGGATCGAGCAGCGCTTCCATCACCGCCATGCGCACGGCGACACCCATTTCCACCTGCTCCTGGATGACGCTTTGCGGGCCGTCGGCGATTTCGGAGGCAATCTCGACACCTCGGTTCATCGGGCCGGGATGCATGACCAGCGCGTCGTCCTTGGCCGCCTTCAGCTTCTCGGCATCGAGGCCGAAATAGCGGAAGTATTCGCGCACCGACGGCACGAAGGCGCCTTCCATGCGCTCGCGCTGCAAGCGCAACATCATCACCACATCCGCGTCCTTCAGGCCTTCCGCCATCGAGCGGCAGACGATCACGCCCATCCTGTCGATGCCCGAGGGCAACAGCGTCGAGGGCGCCACCACCCGCACCTGTGCGCCGAGTGCGTTGAGCAGCATGATATTGGAGCGCGCCACACGCGAATGCAGGATGTCGCCGCAGATCGCCACGATCAGCTTCGACAGCGGACCCTTGGCGCGGCGGATGGTGAGCGCGTCGAGCAGCGCCTGTGTCGGGTGTTCATGCGCGCCATCGCCGGCATTGACCACCGAGCAGCCGACCTTCTGCGCCAGAAGGGCCGCCGCGCCCGCCGACTGATGGCGGATGATCAATATATCGGGCCGCATGGCGTTCAGTGTCATCGCGGTGTCGATGAGCGTTTCGCCCTTCTTTACGGAAGAACTCGCCACCGACATGTTCATGACATCGGCGCCGAGCCGTTTTCCGGCCAGTTCGAAGGACGACTGCGTGCGGGTCGAGGCTTCGTAGAAGAGGTTGATCTGGGTGCGGCCGCGCAATGTCGAGGTCTTTTTCTCGGACTGCCGCGAGATCGCGACCGCCCGATCCGCCCTGTCGAGCAACAGCTCGATGTCGGCGGGCGAAAGATCGCTGATGCCCAGAAGATGGCGGTGAGGATAGAGTGGCAGGGACGAAGCGTCGGTCATCTCAAGGGGCTGCTATAGGGTGCGGATTTCGCGCCCGCAAGCACCCGCGTTGGATTGACGCCGTTCTCCCCGGTATTTTCGTCGCGCGCGCAGCAACGCTTGGCTATATCTAGCCGATGGCCTCGGATTCGAGGCTTCCCGACGATAGGGCCTTTCCAGAAGGATTGGCTAGAAGGATTGGGCGTGACCGACGACGTGACGAACCAGCCGCCGCCGCTGACGGGCGGCAACGCCTGGCGAGGCGATCCGCTGCTGATCCAGCTTGCCGAGCGCTTTTCGGATCCGGTGCGCAAGGATCTCGACGGGCTTGGCCGTTTCGTGCTCACGCAAGAAGCGCAGGAACTGGCGCGTCTCGCCAATGTCGAGACGCCGAAACTCAGGACGCACGATCGCCAGGGACGGCGCATCGACCTGGTCGAATTCCATCCTGCCTACCACGCCTTGATGCGCCGTTCTGTGGCCAACGGTCTGCACTCTTCTATCTGGGAAAATGGCGACGCCGAGATTGGCCGCCGCCATCAAGTGCGGGCCGCCCGTTTCTACCTGACCGCCGAACTCGAGACCGGACACCTTTGCCCCATCACCATGACCAGCGCCTCGCTGGCGGCATTGATGGCCAGCCCAAAACTGTTTCGCGAATGGGCGCCGCGCGTGACGACGCGCAAATACGACCAGAGCCAAAAGCCGCCGGTAGAGAAGACCGGACTGACGCTCGGCATGGGCATGACCGAGAAACAGGGCGGCACGGATGTGCGTGCCAATGTGACCAGGGCCGAACGCGTCGGAAGCGGGTTCTACCGCCTGACGGGACACAAATGGTTCATGTCGGCGCCGATGTCGGATGCCTTCCTGGTGCTGGCGCAGGCGCCGGAGGGGCTGTCGTGCTTCCTGGTGCCACGCGTGCTCGGTGACGGGTCGGGCAATGGCTTTCGCTTCCAGCGGCTGAAGGACAAGCTCGGCAACCGCTCCAACGCGTCTTCCGAAGTCGAGTTCGTCAATGCCATCGGCGAGATGGCCGGCGAGCCCGGCGCCGGCGTCAAGACGATCATGGACATGGTGACGCTGACCCGGCTCGACTGCGCGGTGGCGTCTTCGGCGATCATGCGGGCGGGGCTGGCCGAAGCGATCCATCATGCCCGCCATCGCCAGGTGTTCGGGACCAACCTGATCGAGCAACCGCTTATGCAGCGCGTGCTGGCCGACATGGCGCTCGATGTCGCCGCGGCGACCGCGCTGTCATTCCGGCTGGCGCGTTCCTTCGACGAGGCGGCGAGCGATCGCGGCGAGGCGGCGTTCGCCCGCGCCATGACGCCGGTCGTCAAATACTGGGTCTGCAAGATCGCGCCGCCGCTGCTTTACGAGGCGATGGAGTGCCTTGGCGGCAATGGCTATGTCGAGGAAGCTCCGCTCGCCCGCTATTACCGTGAAGCGCCCGTCAACGCGATCTGGGAAGGATCGGGCAATGTCATGGCGCTCGACGTGCTGCGCGTGCTTGGCCGCGCGCCGGGCCTTTTCGACGAGGTGCTGGGCGGCATCGACCGCGACCTCGGCACCGGCGGGCGCGGCACGATCGGTGTTCTGAAGGCGGCCATGCAGGTCGCTTCGACGGACGAGGGCTCGGCCCGGCTGCTGACGGAACAGCTTGCACTGTCGGCGGCGGCCGCCGAGCTACGCCGGCTGGGGGCAGGGCGGATCGCCGATGCTTTCGTCGAGACGCGGCTCGCGGGCCAATGGCGCAATACCTACGGTATGCTCGATTCGCGTCACGATGCGCGCATGATCATCGATACGCTCTATCCGCCGGTGAATTGACGACGAAGCCATTCATCGTCCGATGACGTAATCTTGGCCGGCGCCGTTAACCTTAACAAATGGTTTCCATTGCGGCGACGAACCGCAAAGCCCACTGTCATTCCTGTCGAAGCAGGAATCACGATGCGACACGTATTGACCTCCTTTCTGTCGGTGCACTGGGCGATCGTTTTCGCTCTGCTCGCGCTGATCTGTATCGATGGAAATCGAGGTGTGGCGGCGGCTCTTGGCGTACTCGGCGTCGCCGTCCAAAGCGCCCGATTGATCAATCTGGAGAACATCGTCGTGGTCGCTCCGCTGGCAACCGCATTGCTGGTCGTGGCGGTGCTGTTCTTCTGGGCCTTTGTCGATACGCTGATCAACGACGCGTCCAGCCCGGGCGCCGACAGCGTCGTTCGCATCGCCTTTATTTCCGCTTCGGGCGTGATGTCGATGATCCTGATCGGCGGCGCGGCCCAAGGCATCGACGGCCTGTTCATGGTGGTGGCCGTGCAATTGGCCGCACTTCTGGCCTCCTATGTCGCGATGCTCGCCGAACGGCGTTCGGTGGCTGCGTTGGATGAGGACGATTTCCACGCCACGGCTCACAGCATGGCAAAGGCCGCGGCGCATAATTCACTGCTCTCCCTGATATCGGGCAGGACCGGGCCGAACGGCAAGGTAGGTCGCTGATGCGCTACATCTTCGCATTGTGGGCGGGCCCGATGGCGCTGTTCTGGGGCTGGTTCTACCTGTCGCTCAACGACATGAATTTCGGCTATGTGATGCTCACCCGGCAGCTGCACGATTTCGTGTTCCAGCTCTATGGCCAGCTGCTCGGCATCGATCCGGCAATCATCCCCGGCATGGTGGCAAAAGCCTGCGTGTTCGATGGCTTGCTGCTTGTTGCGATATGGGTGTTTCGCAGGCGTCGCGAGATTTTGGGCTGGATCAGGCGCCGCTGGACGGGTCCGGTTCCGTTCGATCGGCTGCGTCGAGCGACTGAAGCCGGTCCAAAACTCCCTGCAGAATAAAGGCGGCTGCCGCCGAATCGATCTTGCCGGCGCGCTTGGCGCGCGAGAAGTCCATTTCGATCAGCGTCCGTTCGGCCGCGACCGTCGATAGCCGCTCATCCCAGAACACGAAGGGCAGGTCGCTCAGTTGCGCCATGTTGCGCACGAAGGCGCGCGATTTCTGTGCGCGTGGGCCTTCGGATCCGTCCATGTTGATCGGCAGTCCGATCGCCACCGCGCCGACATTTTCTTTCTCCAGTAAGGCCAAAAGGACGGCGGCGTCGAGCGAGAATTTCTTTCTGAGTATGACCGGGCGGGGATGAGCGAAGGAGAAACCGCGGTCGGAAACCGCGACGCCGATCGTCTTGTCGCCGAGATCGAGCCCCGCCAGGGTCCTGCCGCCGGTGAGCAGTGCCGGCAATTGCTCAATCGTGATGACGGCCAACGGTTTTCTCTCGTCTTTTCGGTAGCACGCGTCTTTTCGGATGCGCAGCGGACACTATACCCTTTGATATCGGGGCTATCGGCGTTCTATCGTCAGGCTCGGCAAAAATCGAGGAAATGCATTCATGAAACTGACCTGGTACGGCCACTCGGCCTTCCGCATCGAAACCAGTGCCGCGAAAATCCTGATCGACCCCTATCTGATCGGCAATCCGTCCTGGACGGGCGGGTGGGAAGAGCCGGCCGAAGGGGTCACGCATGTTCTTTTGACGCACGGGCATAGCGACCACATCAGCGGCGCGCTGGAAGTGCTGGGCAAGAGCGGCGCCCAACTGGTCGCCAATTTCGAGATCTGCATGTACCTCGTCGGCAAGGGCGTCAGCGACAAGAAGATCAATCCCGGCAATATCGGCGGCACGGTCGATTGTGGCCGCTTCACCACCACCTTCGTCCAGGCGCTGCACTCCTCCTCGTTTGGCGAAGACGGCGGCAAGAACGTCTATCTCGGCAATCCGGGCGGACTGGTTCTGCATTTCCCGGAAGACAGGACGCTCTACCACATGGGCGATACCGACATCTTTTCCGACATGGCGCTGATCAACGAACTGCATGAGCCCAAGATCGGCATTGTTCCGATCGGCGACCGCTTCACCATGGGCGGCGCGGTGGCAGCCCTTGCCTGCCGCCGCTTCTTCAAGTTCGACACGGTTGTCCCTTGCCACTTCGGCACGTTTCCAATGATCGATCCGACGGCTGAGAAATTCGAAGCCGGCATGGAAGGATCCGGCGTCAAGGTCGCATTGCCGAAGATTGGTGAAACGATAACCATCTAGAAACAACCAAAACAGAACAAATCCATGGCGTTGGGGCGATCTCTTTGCGTATCGATGGTTGTCGCGGCGTCGCCCGCGCTCGCCGCCGATGAATTCATCGAAGGCGCTATCTGCAGTCCGAGGAGCTTTGCGCGCAGGCCAGGAAGGACACGCTGCAGGCGCTGATCGATACCGGCAACATCGTACTTTCGAAGAATGGCCTGCAAGGCGTGGAATACAATGCGAATTCGTTCATGTCAGCAAGGCGACGCGTGTCCTGTCGGTAACGCGGATCAGGCCGACGCACCTCGATCTCGTCTCGGTCCGGCCCATCGACGATGAAAGCGAGGCGAGCGGTAACAGCGGCAGCTATTATCTGTGCGAGGGTGTTGCCCTGCCATGAAGCTGTTTGCCCGATTGTCGGCCGGCGCATGTTGCGCGCCGCGCGCCGCGCCGCTATAGCCCGGACTGGTTTTCCCCGAGGCAAAAGACATGTCCGTTGATGTCAAGACAGTGAAGCGCGTCGCGCATCTCGCCCGCATCGCGGTGAGCGAGGAAGATGCCGAGCGGATGACCGGCGAGTTGAACGCCATACTGGGCTTCGTCGAACAGTTGAGCGAGGTCGATGTTTCCGGCGTCGAACCAATGACCTCGGTGACTCCGATGGAGATGAAGAAGCGCGGGGATGTTGTCACCGACGGCAACAAGGCGGCCGAAATCGTCGCCAACGCACCGGCGACCGACGAGAATTTCTTCCTCGTGCCGAAGGTCGTGGAGTAAGGCGCCGATGGCAATCGAGATCGCCATCGAGACGCCGCTGCAGGATGACGTGCGCGGCCTAGTCAGGGAACTCAACGAAACCTTGCTCGAGTTGACGCCGCAGGAGCATTGCTACCATTTGACGGTCGAGCAGATGGCGGGCCAGGACACGACGGTTTTCATCGCTCGCGACAATGGTATCGCCGTTGGGTGTGGCGCCTTGAAGCGGCATGGTGATGCCACCGGCGAGGTGAAACGCATGTACACGCGGCCGTCGCATCGCGGTCAGCGGATCGGCGCCAGGATTGTCGAACGCGTTGAAGCCTTGGCGCGCGACGAAGGGTTGAAGCGGCTGGTGCTGGAAACCGGCGATCGCCATCCCGCCGCCTGGATCGTCTATGAACGTGCCGGGTTCTCGCGCTGCGGCCCGGTGCTGGATTATCCCGATTCCGAGTGGTCGGTGTTTTACGAAAAGAGCCTTTGATGAGCGACCTGACCCATCTGACGATTTCGCAGGCCCGCGCCAAGCTGCGCGCCAAGGAGATCACCGCCACCGAGATCACCGAGGCCTATCTCTTGGCGATCGATCGCGCCAATCCGGCGCTCAATGCCTATGTCGCGGTGACCGGCGACAAGGCGCGCGACATGGCCAAGACGTCGGACGCCAGGCTGCTCAAGGGCGAGGGCGGTGCGCTGGAAGGCATTCCGCTCGGGATCAAGGATCTGTTCGGTACCGAAGGCGTCCATACCCAAGCCTGCAGCCACGTGCTCGACGGCTTCAAGCCGCGCTACGAATCAACCGTCACGTCCAATCTGTGGGCCGACGGCGCGGTCATGCTGGGCAAGCTCAACATGGACGAATTCGCCATGGGCTCGTCCAACGAAACCTCCTACTATGGCCCGGTCATCAACCCGTGGCGACGTTCGCGCCTCGATACGGTGGTGATGCCGACGACGCATCAGGGTGATGGCGGCTTCGTGTCGGCCAGTGGCACGAAAACCCAGCGCAGCCTCGACAATGCACAGCTGGTGCCGGGCGGCTCTTCCGGCGGTTCGGCGACCGCCGTATCAGCCTTCCTTTGCGCCGGTGCGACGGCGACCGACACCGGCGGCTCGATCCGCCAGCCGGCCGCTTTCACCGGCACGGTCGGCATCAAGCCGACCTATGGCCGCTGCTCGCGCTGGGGCATCGTCGCCTTCGCCTCGTCGCTAGACCAGGCCGGGCCGATCGCCCGCGACGTGCGCGACGCCGCGATCCTGCTCAAGTCGATGGCCTCGGTCGATCCGAAGGACACGACGTCAGTCGACAGGCCGGTGCCGGACTACGAGGCTGCGATCGGCAAGCCGATCAGGGGCATGAAGGTCGGCATTCCCAAGGAATACCGCGTCGAAGGCATGCCGGAGGAGATCGAGGCCCTGTGGCAGAAGGGCATTGCCTGGCTCAGGGATGCCGGCGCCGAGATCGTCGACATCTCCCTGCCGCACACCAAATACGCGCTGCCGGCCTATTACATCGTGGCACCCGCGGAAGCTTCGTCCAATCTCGCCCGCTATGACGGCGTCCGCTACGGCTTGCGAGTGCCGGGCAAGGACATCGTCGAGATGTACGAGAAGACCCGCGCCGCCGGCTTTGGCCGCGAGGTCAAGCGCCGCATCATGATCGGCACCTATGTGCTGTCCGCCGGCTACTACGACGCCTACTATCTGCAGGCTCAGAAGGTGCGCAATCTGATCAAGCGCGACTTCGAAAACGTCTTCGCTGCCGGCGTCGATGTCATCCTGACCCCGGCGACACCGTCCGCCGCCTTCGGCATCGCCGACGAGGACATGGCCGCCGATCCGGTCAAGATGTACCTCAACGACATTTTCACGGTCACCGTGAACATGGCCGGCCTGCCGGGCATCGCCGTGCCCGCCGGGCTCGATCCCAAGGGATTGCCGCTCGGCCTGCAGCTGATCGGCAGGCCGTTCGAGGAAGAGACATTGTTCCAGACCGCTGCCGTCATCGAGCAGGCGGCCGGCACATTCCAGCCGGAGAAGTGGTGGTAAGGATATCGCTCGCCTGACGTATGACCCCGAAATTGCGATCGACTTCCGGGGGCATGCGCAAAACTAAAGCATTGCAGCGTCCTTGGCGCTGTAGGGGTTGAGCGATGTTCTACTATCTCTCCAAGATCTTCTGGTTCTTCATCCAGCCGCTCAACCTGACGATCTTCCTGCTTCTGGCAGGGCTGATCGCCGGGATGCTCGGCCGGCGGCGACTTGCCGTCACCGGCAGCGTGCTGGCGTTTGCGATCCTTGCGCTATCGGCCTGGACGTCGCTGGGCGCCATGATGCTCAATCCGTTGGAAGAACGCTTTCCCAAGCCGCCTTTGCCGGCGAAGGTAGACGGCATCGTTGTGCTCGGCGGCGGCTTCGAGGGCGCTATCAACCTCGCGCGTGGCGGCTATGAATTGAACAGCAGCGGCGATCGCATGGTCGAGACCGCAATCCTCGCCCGGCGCTTCCCGCAGGCCAAAGTGGTGGTGTCAGGCGGAAATGGCTCACTGTTCCTCGACGGCGAAGGTGATGCCGACACCGCGCCGCGCCTGCTCGGCTCGCTCGGCGTTTCGGCAGATCGTCTCGTCCTTGAGGACAAGTCCCGCAACACCTACGAGAATGCGGTCTTCAGCCGCGAACTGGTCAAACCCAAACCGGGCGAAACATGGCTACTGGTGACGTCGGCCTTTCATATGCCGCGCGCCAAGGGGCTATTCGACAAGGCCGGTTTTCCAACCATTCCATGGCCGGTCGACTATCGCACCACGGGGAAGGAAGGCGTCGGCTTCTTTCGCGATAATGCGGCCGATTCGCTTGAGAACACGACCATTGCCGTTCGTGAGTGGATCGGACTTTTCGCCTATTGGCTTTCCGGGCGCATCGATGAGCCGTTTCCGGCTCCGGGCGGCTGACCGATGACGGCGCGCCGCGCCGCCGAGAAGAACTGGCGCCGCACCAGCACGGCGAGCAGCAGAAGCGTCGACAGCACGAACACCACCGGATCAACGAACCAGCCGAGATAGCCGATCGAGAAGAACACGCCGCGCAAGCCCGAGTTGAAATGCTTGCCGGCCAGCATGTTCATTTGCGTCGCGCGCCACACAGCCGTTTGCGTGACCGGATTGCGCGAGGCTTCGCCATGCGGGATCGGCACCGCGCCGATCAGGATCGAACAGTAGTTGAACAGCCTGTAGGCCCAGCCGAATTTGAAGAAGGAAAAGGCTAGGATCAGCACAAGTCCCAGCACCTTGATCTGAAAGGCCGAGCGCGACGGCGCGCCGCCCAAGGGCAGGGTGCTCAACACCTCAAGCACCCGGTCGGACGCGCCAAGCAGGGCGAAACAGCCGCCGAGTGCGATCAGCGAACTGGAGGCGAAGAAGGCGGTTCCTTGCCGCAGGCCGCTCATGATGGCGGTGTCGACGATGCGGATCTCGCGCTCGGCCATAGTGCGCATCCAGGCCTCGCGCTGCGCATTCATGGCGGTCGTCAGCGACATGCGGCTTACCAGCTTGCCGTCGGAAGCGAGCGTGTGCAGCACCCATACGAGGACGAAAAAGCCCAGCGCCGCGAGATCGGCCGTCGAAAGGTAGGAGGAATCGCCCATAGGGTGAATTTATCACATCTTGATCGCTTCGATCGCCCCCGCAGCGTCGGGCAATCAATGTCGCTGCCGGAGCAAACAAGGTCGGCAGGTGCTGCGCCGCGATCGTCAAAAGAGCGGAAACATCCCGGGAATTCCTATATGTAGTCCTCGACGTGATCCAGGAGACAGCGTGTTCCTTTCGGTTTTCGACCTGTTCAAGATCGGCATCGGCCCCTCGAGCTCGCATACGATGGGGCCGATGACGGCTGCGCGGCGCTTCCTCGACGAGGTCGCGGGCGACGACTGGCCGCGCCCCGCCGGCGCCAAGGTCGACCGCATCGGCGCCAGCCTGCATGGCTCGCTCGCCTATACCGGCATCGGCCATGGCAGCGACCGTGCCGTGATTCTCGGCCTTGCCGGTCAGACGCCGCAAACGGTCGACCCTGACCAGGCCGACGGCATCATCAGCCGCATCACCGCCGACAAGCTGGTTTCACCGCCCGGCCACCCATCCTACCATTTCGATCCGGCCACCGATCTGGTACTCGACCGCAAGACACCGCTCACCGGTCATGCCAATGGCATGGCGTTTTATGCCTACGACGCCGTCGGCCGGTTGCTGCTCAAGCGCATCTACTATTCGATCGGCGGTGGCTTCGTGGTTTCGGAGGAAGAGCTGCAGCGGATGAAGGCCAAGGGCTCGGTCACGACCGAGGGCAAGAAAGTGCCGTATCCCTTCAAGAACGCGGTCGAGATGCTGAAGATGGCGGCCAGGAGCGGCCTGTCCATCGCCGACATGAAGCGAACCAACGAGGAGACGCAGATGTCGCGCGAGGCGCTCGACGCCGGTCTCGACGCTATCTGGGACGCGATGAAGGGCTGCATCGACCGCGGCCTGTCGCAGGACGGCATCATGCCGGGCGGGCTGAAGGTGCGGCGACGTGCCAGACAGCTCCATGACAAGCTGCAGGAGCAGTGGCAGCAGAACCGGCCGAATCCGCTGCTAGCCAATGACTGGCTATCGATCTATGCGATGGCCGTAAACGAGGAGAATGCGGCCGGCGGGCGTGTCGTCACCGCGCCGACCAATGGTGCTGCCGGCACGCTGCCGGCGGTGCTGCGCTACTGGTTGCATTTCCATCCCGAGGCGGACCAGCCGAGCATTCGCGACTTCCTGCTGACGGCAGCGGCGGTCGGCGGCATCATCAAGTCCAACGCGTCCATCTCCGGCGCGGAAGTCGGCTGCCAGGGCGAGGTGGGTTCAGCTTCGGCGATGGCGGCCGCCGGCCTGTGCGCCGTCATGGGCGGCACGCCCGAACAGGTCGAGAATGCCGCCGAAATCGCGCTCGAACATCATCTCGGCATGACCTGCGACCCGGTCGGCGGGCTGGTGCAGGTGCCGTGCATCGAGCGCAACGCGCTGGGTGCCGTCAAGGCGGTGACAGCCGCGTCACTGGCCATCAAAGGCGACGGCGTGCATTTCGTGCCGCTCGATGCAGCGATCGAGACCATGCGCCAGACCGGCCTCGACATGAACGAGAAGTACAAGGAAACCAGCCTTGGCGGGCTGGCGGTCAATGTCGTGGAGTGTTGAGGGCTGGCCCAAGCCGGCACTGTGGAGAAGTCCGCCAGGCCGTTGACGTCTCGGCGCCCCGGACTAACCTTGGTGCATGGCTCTCAACCTCCTAAAGCTTTGCGTCGGCTGCGACAGTGTCGAGGATCTCGAAGAGTGGATCGCCTTCCGTCTTGAAGAGCGCCGCCGCGCCGGCGAACCAGCCGAACACTGGCACACCACCCGCATGGTGCCGACACGTGGCGACGAGGTCACCGATGGCGGCTCGCTCTACTGGGTGATCAAGGGCAGCGTGCAATGCCGGCAATTGATCACGGAAATCCGGCCGTTCACCGATGACGACGGCATCGGCCGCTGCCATTTGATGCTCGACCCCGAGGTGGTGCGGACCGACTGGCAGCCGCGCCGCGCCTTCCAGGGCTGGCGTTATCTGAAGCCAGCGGACGTCCCGTCCGATCTCGGCAAGGGCAAGGCGGGATTGGTCGAGATGCCGCCGAAACTCAGGCGCGAGCTGGCCGATCTCGGCTTGCTCTAGACATTGAGTGGAAGGATTGCCTGTTTCTGCCCGGACCTTTCTGGCCCTCAATCTTGCCTGGCGCTGGACTTGCAAGCGACGCGACAACGCCACATCTTGAATCATGCGCGATGAACAACCGTCGAAATCGACACAGGCCGCGGCGTTGAAGACGCAGTTCGCATGATGGTCCTCTTCCAGCCCGGGTAAAGGCCATGATTCTGGCGCAGAAAAAGTGTTGAAGGACATCACGCGGCTGTCCAGGCGGACAGGATACCTGCGGGGGCGATGGGAAATGTTAGGCGCGATTATCGTTGTGGTGGCGTTGTTGCTGGTGCTCCTGGGGGTAGCCACGGCCTTTCTCCGCGCGGATCCGGCGCAACTCGCAAGCGGGATGAGAACCTTGGGGCCGATCCTGCTGGCGCTGGTCGGCGGCGCTGTACTCGTGGTCGGGCGTCAAGGCATTGGCGGCATCATCCTGTTCGTGGCAATCGCCTGGTACGGCGCCACACGTACGCGCCGGCCAAATGCCAGGCCGGTTGCTGCAAAACGCTCAACCGTGCGGACAGCGGCACTCGAGATGGAACTCGATCATAATACGGGCGGCCTTGAAGGGCTGGTTCTGGCCGGACGTCACGATGGCAAGATGCTTGGCTCGATGACCCTTGCGGAATTGCAGCATCTCTACCGCGAGCTCTCCGGCGATCCGGAGAGCCGCCAATTGCTAGAGACGTATCTTGACGGCAGACTTCCCGTCTGGCGCAAAAACGCTGAGACGAACGGTGGCGAAGGGCTGGGTATTGCGCCAGGTCCGGGCGCCATGACTAAGGAGGAGGCCTACAAGGTCCTTGGTCTTGAAGCGGGGGCCGCCGCGGCGGATGTCCGCAAGGCGCACCGCCGCCTGATGCAGCGCCTGCACCCCGATATCGGCGGCACGTCTTTCCTGGCGGCGCGGATTAACGAAGCCAAGGACGTCTTGCTCTCCAATCACAACTAGTCTCCTTCGACGCAAAATTTTTCCGGGAGATATCCTTCCACGCCATCCTATTGCTGGACGGCGTAGCACTCGATTTTCTTCTTCTTCAAAGCGGTGCAGGCCTTCCAGGCGGCGTCCTTCGACCCAAAGCCGCCGAAACGTGCGCGGTAGTAGGTGACGCCGTCCTTGTCGAAAGCGACGGTGAAGCCGGAAGCATCGGCCAGCACCTTGGGAGCCTGCTTGGTGGTCTTGTCGAGGAGAGCCTGGGCCTCGGACTGCTTGGGCGAGGAGGCAACCTGGATGGCCCAGCCCGACGGAACCGACGCGGTGCTGACCGGATCAACGGCCGGGGTGGGTTCGGCATAGGCGGCCACGACCTGTGCAGTGGCGACCTTGGGAGCGGAGACGATGACCGTCTTCACCTTCGTTGCCGGGACAACCAGCTTGGGCGCCTCCGCCTCGGCTGTATCCTCGTCCTCGCTGTCGCCCTGGGCAACGGTCGCGTCGTCAGTGACGGCCGTATCGGCTTCCGCAACGGCCACCGGCTTTTCGTCCGGGGTCGGCGCGTCATGCTTGGGCAGGAGAACCTTAGCCAACGCGCTGACGGGATTGCTGTCCGCCTTGGCGATCAGATCGCCGCCACCGCGGGTCGAAGCCCTCGGCAAATAGGTGTTGATCAGGCCTGCCATCTGGTTGTCGCGGCTGCCGCCCGACGTGCCGCCCATGACGACGGCGACAAGGCGGCGGTTGCCGTCATTGACGGACGAGACAAGATTGAAGCCGGAGGCGCGGGTATAGCCGGTCTTGATGCCGTCGACGCCCTTGATGCGCCCGAGCAGGCGGTTGTGGCCATTGATGCGCTGGCGACCGTAGAGAAAGGATCGCTGCGCGAAATAGCCGTAGTACTGGGGAAAATGCTCCCTGAGCGCGATGCCGAGCGTGGCCATGTCGCGCGCCGTGGTGAACTGCCCCGGGTCGGGCAGGCCGTTGGCGTTGCGGAAGACGGTGCCGTTCATGCCGAGCTGCCGCGCCTTGGCCGTCATCATGCGGGCGAAATTGGTTTCGTTGCCGCCGAGCATTTCGCCGAGCGCGGTCGCCGAGTCGTTGGCCGACTTGGTGACTATCGACAGGATCGCGGTCTCGACTGCGACCGATCCGCCCGGCTTCACGCCGAGTTTGGTCGGCGCCTCGGCGGATGCGTGGGCCGAAAACACGACTGGCGTGTTTCTGCTGATCTTGCCCTTCGCCATCGCTTCGAAGGTCAGATAGAGCGTCATCATCTTGGTCAGCGAGGCAGGATAGCGCCGGCCATCGGCATTGGCCGAGTAGAGCACCTTGCCGGTCTTGGCGTCGACGACGATGGCTGCCGACTTTGCCGCGAACGACGAGGCGGCACCCGCGACGACGAATGTCATCGCCATGGCGAGGATCATGATCGTTTTGAGAGGGGACGCGGATTTGGAAACGATGCCCGACAACGCCTGACGCACTGGTAGTTCCTTTGAATTTCTCGTTGCGCTGGAGGCGGCAAAGGGATCCTGCCTCACTTTCGGCCAAGCTAACGGGGCAGCGTTACCAATCCGTTTATGGTAACCGCCGCGTTCACCATTTTCCGGTGGTTTGAGCCTTCCTTTATTCGAATTTTAGCCATTGGCGTTCGGGTAGTGCCTCCATGCGGGCGAAATGTTGACTTTTTGTGCATCGCACAATATGTTACGTGCGCTGCACAAAACGCCGCCCGGCTAGGGCGCGTCCTATGAACAGGCAACCGTCAAGGGAATCAGGAAATGACCCAGACCTACGAAGATTTCAGCAAATACGGCAAAGAGTTTGCCGACTCCGGACTGAAGAGCTTCGCTTCGCTGTCCAAGGGCGCGCAGGCGATCGCCACCGAGGCCGGCGAATACACCAAGAAGAGCTTCGAAGCCGGTAGCGCCGCGTTCGAGAAGCTGTTCTCGGCCAAGTCACTGGACAAGGCGATCGAGATTCAATCCGACTATGCCAAACAGTCCTACGAGGCGTTCGTCGCCGAGGCCACCAAGATTGGCGACCTCTATGCCGAACTCGCCAAGGAAGCCTACAAGCCGTTCGAATCGATCGTTGCCAAGGCGAAGTAATTTTTGCTCGGGCGGATGATTTCGCCCTGAGAATTCTAGATCCGGCCCTTTGGGCGTGGGAAGGAAACCCGGTCGTGGAAACGCGGCCGGGTTTTTTCATGCCAACGCTTCACGATCGCGAAAATCCGCCAAGTTGGTCACCTAGCCATATTGTCAGCTAACCAGAAGGGCTTAAAATCGTCCATCGAACACCTACATGTGAAACTCGCATGAGGATTCGAAGAGGCAGGACTACGTGACGATCGGTTTGACTGCCACGAGACGAGTGGCGCGGATGCAAAATGGAGGCGGCGACGGCAATGAGGCCGGCCGCGGGACGGCCGTTATCACGCGCACCAAAACCAAGACCAAGAAGCCCAGCCTTTACCGGGTCCTCATCCTCAACGACGACTACACTCCGATGGAGTTCGTGGTTCACGTGCTGGAGCGTTTTTTCCAGAAGGACCGCGAAGCTGCCACACGCATCATGCTTCATGTTCACAATCATGGAGTGGGCGAGTGCGGGGTCTATACATTCGAGGTGGCCGAGACCAAAGTGTCCCAGGTCATGGATTTCGCCCGACAGAATCAGCATCCGCTGCAATGCGTGATGGAGAAGAAGTGAGGTAACATGCCGGCTTTCTCCCAAGGCCTGGAAAAGGCGCTTCATCAAGCGCTGACGCTCGCCAACGAGCGGCACCATGAATATGCAACCCTTGAACACCTGCTGCTCGCGCTCATCGACGACACCGAGGCGGCCGCTGTCATGCGCGCCTGCAACGTCGACCTCGACGAGCTGAAGCATACTGTTCTGACCTACATCGATACCGAGCTCGACAATCTGGTCACCGGCTACGATGAGGATTCCAAACCGACGGCCGGTTTCCAGCGCGTCATCCAGCGCGCGGTCATCCATGTGCAGTCATCTGGCCGCGAGGAAGTGTCGGGTGCCAACGTGCTCGTCGCCATCTTCGCCGAGCGCGAAAGCCATGCCGCTTATTTCCTGCAGGAACAGCAGATGACCCGCTACGACGCGGTCAACTACATCTCGCATGGCATCGCCAAGCGCCCGGGCGCGTCCGAGAGCCGCACCCCGCGCGGCGCCGATGACGAGCAGGGCGGCCAGAACGGCGCCGAGCCGCAGGAAGAAGGCGGTAAGAAGAAGCAGCAGCAGGACGCGCTGACCGCCTATTGCGTCAACCTCAACAACAAGGCCAAGGCCGGCAAGATAGATCCGCTGATCGGCCGCGAGAGCGAGATCAACCGCACCATCCAGGTGCTGTGCCGCCGCTCCAAGAACAACCCGCTCTATGTCGGTGACCCTGGCGTCGGCAAGACGGCGATCGCCGAAGGCCTGGCCAAGCGCATCGTCGAGGGCGACGTGCCTGAGGTGCTGCACAATGCCACCATCTTCGCGCTCGACATGGGCACGCTTTTGGCCGGCACGCGCTATCGTGGCGATTTCGAGGAGCGGCTGAAGCAAGTCGTCAAGGAGCTCGAGGACTATCCGGGCGCAGTGCTGTTCATCGACGAGATCCACACCGTGATCGGCGCCGGCGCGACTTCGGGCGGCGCGATGGATGCGTCGAACCTGTTGAAGCCGGCGCTGTCGTCGGGTGCGATCCGCTGCATTGGTTCGACCACCTACAAGGAATTCCGTCAGTTCTTCGAGAAGGACCGCGCGCTCGTGCGGCGCTTCCAGAAGATCGACGTCAACGAGCCGACCGTCGAGGATGCCATCGAGATCATGAAGGGCCTGAAGCCCTATTATGAGGAATTCCACAAGGTGAAGTTCACCAACGAGGCAATCAAGGCCTCGGTGGAGCTGTCGGCGCGCTACATCAACGACCGCAAGCTGCCGGACAAGGCGATCGACGTGATCGACGAGACCGGTGCCTCGCAGATGCTGGTGCCTGAGGCCAAGCGCAAGAAGACGATCGGCATCAAGGAAATCGAAGCGACGATCGCCACCATGGCGCGCATCCCGCCGAAGACGGTCTCGGCCGATGACGAGAAGGTGCTGCAGGGTCTGGACATCGAGCTCAAGCGCGTCGTCTATGGTCAGGACACCGCCATCACCGCGCTGACCTCGGCGATCAAGCTGGCGCGGGCCGGCCTGCGCGAACCGGAAAAGCCGATCGGCTCATACCTGTTCTCAGGCCCGACCGGCGTCGGCAAGACCGAAGTTGCCAAGCAACTGGCCGCCTCGCTCGGCGTCGAACTGATCCGTTTCGACATGTCGGAATATATGGAACGCCACACCGTCTCGCGGTTGATCGGCGCCCCTCCCGGCTATGTCGGCTTCGACCAGGGCGGCCTTTTGACCGACGGTGTCGACCAGCATCCGCACTGCGTGCTGCTGCTCGACGAGGTCGAAAAGGCACATCCGGACCTGTTCAACATCCTGTTGCAGGTAATGGACCACGGCAAGCTAACCGACCACAACGGCAAGCAGATCGACTTCCGCAATGTCATCCTGATCATGACCACCAATGCGGGCGCATCCGATGCGCAGCGCGCGGCGATCGGTTTCGGTTCGACCAAGCGCGAAGGCGACGATGTCGAGGCGATCAACCGGCTGTTCACGCCGGAATTCCGCAACCGTCTCGATGCGATCATTCCGTTCGGCTCGCTGCCGGTGCCGGTCATCCATCAGGTGGTGCAGAAGTTCGTCATGCAACTGGAAGCCCAGCTTTCCGAGCGTGGCGTTACCTTCGACCTGTCGCCCGACGCGATCGCCTGGCTCGCCGACAAGGGCTATGACGAACGCATGGGCGCGCGTCCGCTCGGCCGCGTCATCCAGGAGCACATCAAGAAGCCGCTGGCCGACGAAGTGCTGTTCGGCAAGCTCAAGAAGGGCGGCACGGTGCGCGTCACCGTCGAGAAGAAGGAAACCGGCGAGACCGGCCTCAAGCTCGAATCGCTCGCCGACGAGGCGCCGGTGAAGCCGAAGAAGGAAGAGCCGGAAGACGCGCCGAAGCCACCCAAGGCCGTGGCCAGGAAGCCCGCGGCAAAGAAGGTCGTTGCGCAGAAGCCCGAGCCCAAGGGCAAGGACGGCGGTAAGCGCAGCCTCGTACCGCAACTGCCCAGAAAGGGCTGAGCCTGACAAAAAGTCGAAAAGAGCCCCGGAAATGAACTGACCCCCGAAAGTTGGACACAACTTCGGGGGTCAGTTCAAAACGGGGCTTTTTTCATGGAATAATGGGGGTGACGCATGGCCGGTGATCCCGTGCCTTTGCCTATACGCCTGTGGCAGGAAGAGGTGCACCGGCCTGGCGTGTATGATTTGGAAGTCGATACGTCACGCCTGGATCCGGGGCAATGCGCGGATGCGATCCGCCAGCGGCTTCTGACGGGAATGATGCCGCCGACGGCATTTCAGAGGCTTTCGGATCCGTCTTTTGCCGAGCTCCGGCCTTCCTGATCCATCTGTCCGCAAATGATTTCACGTGGATAAGCGCCATCCGCCATGGCCAGGCCATGATCCGGTTGCGGCCTCAAACGAATGAGTGGGGCGCCGAGGTCGGACAGCCCTTCCGAAATCGTGACCGTTCCGGCGTGCGCTCGGGACAATGCTGCGCCAGTGATTTTCCAGATCGCAAGGGCAATGAGGGCGCCGGCGTAGCCGTCAATGGCATAGTGCCAGCCAAGGACCACCGAACCGAGCATGATCAGCGCCGCGAATATCCACATCAAGATGCCAAGGCGGGCGGATAGCCTTGTCGCATGAAGGGCAATGAGCACGGCCGACGCGACATGCATGGAGGGAAATGCCGATATGCCCATGCTGCCCGAAGGCAAGCCCTGATAGCCGCCCCACAGCCTGTCCTGCAGGGACAGAGCCCAGATCGGATATTGCTGATTTGCCGATTGAAGTGCGTCCATCAACGGTTGATAGAGATCGCCAAGGCCGAGCCTGGCGTAGTAGCAAGGGCCGGCGGACGAGAATATCAGGGCAATGCCGAAGCCGCCTATCAGCCATAGCAGCATGAAGCTGAGCAGAAACTGATGGCGCAGCAGGGAATCGCGAGCGGCGGCGACGCTCGAAAAGATCGCCGAGAGCAGCACCACGAACCAAAGATTGTAGCAAAGATTGAGAAAACGAACGGCCTGGGGGCTTTCAATGATCCACCAGACCCATTGGTAGGTAGGGCGGCCGAAATGCAGGCCGACGCTGAATTGTGCAAAGGCCTGGTCCCAGGAGAAAGGCGCCAGCAACGCGATCGCCCCTTTCAGCACTGCGAAGCCGGATACGAAAGCCATGATCGCGACCAGTCCGTTCACGCTGTTGGCGATGCGCCTTCGATCGGACAGCAACTGCCAGAACGAATTCAGGAAAAGGCGGAGTGGCGATGCGGCACCGTCGACAAACGCCAGCCATAACAGCCGGAATGCCGCGTAGACACATCCGGCGACCCACAAATACACCACCAGGTAGAAGCCGTATTCGGCAAGCAGTCCGAAATCCGGCAGGTTGCCGACCCGGGCGCCAATCACGAAACTTAATCCGAGAGTAAACAGGGCGACCGCATGAACAACGCGGTGGCGAAAAAATGATTCGGCCAAAAGATGCAGAAAGACGCCGCTCGCGCTGGCGTCAGGCTGCCTGCCTATAGTTTCCGAAAGGTCCTGCATCGCCGCCCATCCCTAGCGAAAAGATGCATCGGGAAGGCTTGCAAAGATATGAACAAAGTAATCGCAGGCAGCAATACAGGCGACAAGATGATCCGCCGGTTTATAAAGGATTAAGATCAGCTCTGGAGGACGCCGCGGATCTTGTCTGCGTTCTGCGCCAGCACTTCCGGATTCTCCATCGCGCCTGTGTGCGGCTTCAGAGGGATGCCGTCGAAACGCGGGACGACATGGACATGCAGGTGATAGACGGTTTGTCCGGATGCAGGCTCATTGAACTGCATGATGGTGACGCCGTCGGCATTGAAAGCCTTCCTGACCGCGCGTGCCACTTTCTGAACGACCACGAAAAGGGGGCCGAATGTCGACGGGTCGGCGTCGAGCAGATTGCGCGACGGCGCTTTCGGCACCACCAGCGTATGGCCCGGTCCTTGCGGCATCACATCCATGAAAGCCACGACGGCTTCGTCCTCGTACACACGCTGCGAGGGTATTTCGCCGCGCAGGATTTTTGCGAAGATGTTGTCGGTGTCATAGGCGGCCTCAGTCATGGTGAACGCTCCGGAGTGTGCCTTGCCCTCCGGTGTAGCGAAGCCGCCTCCGAGCGGCAAGACGAAGCTGCGCTGCGATCAGCCGAGATCGCTTGCGCGTCCATGCCCGAGGCATGGCTTGGTGGATACCTGCCGCAGGGTAAACAGCGTCGGCAGGCGTGTCGAAAAAGCCTGCTATTCCTCGAGATCTTTGCGGAACGGGGTATGTTCTTCCAGATATTCGCCCATCCGCTCCACCTCGCGCCGCTCGCGCCCGAGATAATCGGCGACCGCTTTGCGCAGGCCGGGATGGGCAATGTAGTGCGCCGAATGCATGGTCACCGGCCGGTAGCCGCGCGCCAGCTTGTGCTCGCCTTGCGCGCCTGCTTCGACCACCTTCAGCTTGCGTTCGATGGCGAAGTCGATTGCCTGGTGATAGCAGACCTCGAAATGCAGGTAGGGGTGATCCTCGATGCAACCCCAGTTGCGGCCGTAGAGCGCGTCGGAGCCGATGAAGTTGATGGCGCCGGCAATGTAGCGCCCGTTGCGCCTGGCCATCACCAGCATGATGTCGTCCGCCATGCGTTCGCCGATCAGCGAGAAGAACTGGCGGTTCAGGTAGGGGCGGCCCCATTTGCGGCTGCCGGTGTCCATATAGAAGGCGAAGAAGTCGTCCCAGGCCTTTTCGGTCAGGTCCTTGCCGGTCAGCCAGTCGATCGTGATGCCATCGGCAAGCGCTTCGCGCCGTTCCTTCTTCATCGCCTTGCGCTTGCGCGAAGCAAGCGTGGCGAGGAAGTCGTCATAGGTGGAAAAGCCTTCGTTGAAGAAATGGAATTGCTGGTCGGTGCGATGCAGGAAGCCTGCGGCCTCCAGCGTCGCGACGTCGCTCTCCTGCGCGAAAGTGACATGCGCCGAGGATATGCCGAGCTTGTCGGTCACCATTTTGAGCCCGGCGGCAAGCCCCGCCTTGACCGCGTCCTGATCCTCGCCTTTGCCGACCAGCAGGCGAGGGCCGGTGACGGGCGTGAACGGCACGGCACTTTGCAGTTTTGGATAGTAACGGCCGCCGGCGCGCTCGAAGGCATCCGACCAGCCGTGATCGAACACATATTCGCCCTGGCTGTGCGATTTGAGATAGCAGGGAACAGCGCCAAGCAGCCTGCCTTGCGCGGTTTCCAGCCGCAGGTGATGGCCCTGCCAGCCGGTGCGCCGCACGGCGCAGCCGGAACCCTCCAAGGCGCTCAAAAAAGCGAATGAAACGAGCGGGTTATATCCGGCTTCCGCGTCGCCGCGCGTGGTGCCGGCAAAGCCGTTCCATTCATCGGAGGTAAAGGCTCCTATGCCCGCGGCGATGCGGATCGAATAGTCCGCATTCGCCGTTTGTCCGTCGCAGTCGTCGCCCTGATCCATGAGGCTTATTTAAGCTCCATTCGGGCCGCTACAAGTCACGTTTCGGGCACCCTGCTCAGGCGACTTTGACCATGTCGGGCTCGAACCCTTCGAACGTCATCTGGTCGGCATATCTGAAGGTCAGGTCGATCGCCGGCTGGTCATGCACCGTCCAGGTGATGACAGGCATTTTGAGCTTTTCACGCACGAAGCTGACAAACGGGTTCGGCAGATCGCCGGCGGCGTAGGAGGTAAAGGAGAGTTCGTGCGCCAGCATGGAAAAGTGTGCTTCGATCAGCTTGGCGTCCTTCCCATAGGCAGTCAATCCAGCCGGAATACCGGGCGCGTGCCGGGGGAAATCGCGGATCAGCCAGTGATCGAACGACATGATCGCCGCCTTGCCCTTGTAGCGCTTCAGCATCTTGCCTACGCGCGCCACCAGGCCTTCGTCGCGACCGGGAGTTCCTTTCAGTTCGACGACCATGGGCACACGACCATCGACGAGATCGAGCGTTTCCTGCAGCGTCGGCACGCGATCCGCCGTGCCGCCAACCTTGAGCGCGGTAAGTTCGGCCGCGCTGCGTTGCCAGACGAAACCGTCCTGCCCGGTCAGCCGTTGCAAATCGTCATCATGGATGACGACGGGAACGCCATCCGACGACAGATGCACGTCGCATTCGATCGCGTAGCCGCGTTCGGCCGCGGCGGCGAAGGCGGAAAGCGTGTTTTCCCAGCGCGTCTTGTTCATGTCGTGAAAGCCGCGATGGGCAACCGGCCGGGCAGTCAGCCAGGAGAGGTCGGTCATGTCCGCACCTTCACTCATCGACTTCGAGGATCGCTTCGATCTCCACCGCTGCATTAAGCGGCAGGGAGGCGGTGCCGACGGCGGAGCGTGCGTGCTTGCCGGCTTCGCCAAGCGCGGCAACCAGGAAATCCGAGGCGCCGTTGGCGACCAGATGCTGCTCGACGAAGTCGGGAGCCGACGCCACGAAGACGGTGATCTTGACCAGACGGCGGATCTTCTCGAGGTCGCCAAGTGCCGCCTTGGCTTGCGCCAGGATGTTGATGGCGCAGTATTTCGCCGCGTCCTTGCCGCTTGCCGTGTCGACGTCGCGGCCGAGCAGGCCGCTCGCCTGCAGCTTGCCGTCCTTGAGCGGCAATTGTCCTGCCGTGAACAGCAAGTTGCCGGTCCTGCAATAGGGCACGTAGTTGGCGGCAGGCGCGGCGGCAACAGGAAGCGTCACGCCGAGATCGCTTAGCCGCTTTTCGATTGTTTCACTCATTGCTTTTCCCTATTGCTGGAAGGTGCCGCGCTGGCTGGGCCGAAATTGCTATTTTTGCCTCGCTTCCGCCATGACTTTTTTTAAGCTGGACCATCTTTCCCTGCGGTCTGCCATCAGCCGCGACGATTGGAGTACCTCATGCGCGCAGCGCGCCTTGCATTCCACGCCGTTCTGTTGTCGGCGCTCTTTCCTGTGGGCTCCGCTTTCGCCGTACCGGCGCTGCAGGCGCATCGCGCCGTCTACGATCTCACCCTCAAGAAAGCGGATGATCGATCCGGCATCACCGGTATCACCGGCCGTATGGTCTACGAGTTCAACGGCTCCGCCTGCGAGGGCTATACGGTGAAATTCCGTTTCGTCACGCAGATCGCGACCAGCGACAACACGAAGCTGACCGACCAGCAGACCACCACCTTCGAGGATGCGGAAGGCAAGATGTTTTCTTTCGTGACGAAGTCCTTCGTCGACCAGAACCTCGACAAGGAGGTCAAGGGCGTCGCGACAAAGAATGCCAAGGGGCTGAAGGTCGATATCGACAAGCCGGAGAAGAACAGTCTTGAACTCGCTGCCACCCAGTTTCCGACCCAGCATCTGGTCGAGCTGATCGGCAAGGCCGAAAAAGGCGAAACCTTCTACCAGACCAACCTGTTCGACGGCTCGGAGGACGCCAACAAAGTGATGACGACCACGGTTGTCGTCGGCAAGAAGACCGAAGCCGACAAGGCCGATCCGGAAGCGCCGGCTCTGGCGAAGCTTGCCACCGACAACTATTGGCCTGTCGACATCGCCTATTTCGACGACAGCGCCCAGAAGGGCGAGGAAGTGCCGGAATACCGGATCAGCTTCAAGCTGCACGAGAACGGCATCACCCGTGATCTCGTCATGGACTATGGCGACTTCTCCATGACCGGCAAGCTGGTCAACCTGTCGCTGTTCGACCAGACAAAGCCTTGTCCGGTATCGAAATAGCAACGATGCGCAACTGAGTTGACCGCGGCGGGCCTGATGGCGGTCTATGTCGATGCGGCGATCTGGAAGTGGGCAGGCCATCGCTGGTGCCATCTGATGGCCGACGACACCGAAGAGTTGCATCGGTTCGCAGCCCAGCTTGGCGTGAAGCGCTCGTCCTACCAGGGGCCGCCCAGGACATCGGCGCCACACTATGACATAACCGGCTTCGAGCGCGACCGCGCGGTGAGGCTCGGCGCCATCGAATGCAGCCGCGAGGAGATCGTCGCGATCTTCAGGCGCGTGCGGGTACCCAACGGAAAGGTAAAGCGCTGAGGACAGGGCCGTATCGTCGCATGTCACGCCACGGATGCCGCGGCGCTTGCGTTTAGCGCACTTCCCCTCTATATGCCCGCTCATTCCACACACGGACTTTGGTGTCTGCCCGGGAGAAATCCGGCTGAAACCTCCGGTGGCGTTCAAGGACTTCGGTCCAAAAATGCCTGTGTCCGTGGAGGCTAACCGGAAAGGAAATGAGAATGGCACTGCCTGATTTCAGCATGCGTCAGCTTTTGGAAGCTGGCATTCACTTCGGCCACCAGACCCACCGCTGGAACCCGAAGATGGCGCCCTACATCTACGGCGCCCGCAATAACATCCACATCATCGACCTCTCGCAGACGGTGCCTTTGCTGCACCAGGCGCTGAAGCAGGTTTCAGACACCGTTGCCAAGGGCGGCCGCGTGCTGTTCGTCGGCACCAAGCGCCAGGCGTCGGACATCGTCGCCGATGCGGCGCAGCGTTCGGCCCAGTACTACGTCAATTCGCGTTGGCTCGGCGGCATGCTGACCAACTGGAAGACGATCTCGAACTCGATCCAGCGCCTGCGCAAGCTCGACGAGATGCTGGCCGGCGAGGCGCAAGGCCTGACCAAGAAGGAACGCCTGAACCTCGACCGCGAGCGCGAGAAGCTCGACAAGGCGCTCGGCGGCATCAAGGACATGGGCTCGACGCCCGACCTGATGTTCGTGATCGACACCAATAAGGAGGCGATCGCCATCCTCGAGGCGAAGCGCCTGGGCATACCGGTGGTCGCTATCATCGATTCGAACTGCGATCCGGACAAGATCGACTTCCCGATCCCCGGCAATGACGACGCGGCCCGCGCCATCCAGCTCTATTGCGACCTGATCGCCAAGGCTGCGATCGACGGCATCGCCCGTCAGCAGGGCGCGCTCGGCGTCGACATCGGCGCTTCCGTCGAAGCTCCGGTCGAACCGGCGCTCGATCCGGCTCCGGCGTCGGAAGCCCCCGAGGCTTGATAATCGAAGGCCGGCTTGCGGCCTTCATCTTTCTCATATTTTGGCACGCTAAACAGACGCACCGTCGAGATTCGATGGTGCGTCGGCGCATTTGAAACAAAGAGGCGACAATGAGCATTTCGGCTGCACAGGTCAAAGAACTCCGCGACTTGACCGGCGCGGGCATGATGGACTGCAAGGCGGCGTTGAACGAGACCAACGGCAACATGGAAGAGGCCGTCGACTGGCTGCGCAAGAAGGGCATTTCCAAGGCCGACAAGAAGGCTGGCCGCACCGCCGCCGAAGGCCTGATCGGCGTCGACAACGGCGTGCGTGAAGCCGCCGTCGTCGAGGTGAATTCCGAGACCGATTTCGTCGCCCGCAATGCCGCCTTCCAGGAAATCGTCGCCAACGTCGCCAAGGTCGCGCTTGCCTATGGCACGACCGAAGCTGTGGCCGCCGCGAAATATCCGGGTTCGGACAAGTCGGTCACGGACACCATCAAGGACGCTGTCGGCACCATCGGCGAGAACCTTGGCTTTCGCCGCTCGGCCAAGCTGACCGTTCCGCACGGCGCGGTTGCTACCTACGTCCACAATTCGGTTGCCGACGGCCTTGGCAAGCTCGGCGTGCTGGTCGCGATCGAGACCACGGGCAATGAGCACGCCGCCAACGCCTTTGGCCGCCAGGTCGCCATGCATGTCGCCGCCACCAACCCGATGGCGCTGACCGCAGAGCAGATCGACCCGGCAGCTGTCGAGCGCGAGAAGGCAATCTTCTCCGACCAGGCGCGTCAGTCGGGCAAGCCGGAAGCCATCATCGAAAAGATGGTCGAGGGTCGCCTGCGCAAGTTCTATGAGGAAGTCGTGCTCTTGAAGCAGGCGTTCGTGCTCAATCCCGACATCACCGTCGAGAAGGCGCTGAAGGATGCCGAAAAGGAAATCGGCGCGCCGGCCAAGATCACGGCTTATCTGCGCTTCGCGCTTGGCGAGGGCATCGAGAAGGAAGAGTCCGATTTCGCCGCGGAAGTCGCGGCGGCGGTCAAGAAGTAAGCGTCCTACCGCATTATTGCGACTGTGTTTTTCGGCCGGGCGTCCGCGGGGATGCCCGGCCGATTTCGTTTGCGGTGTCGATGAAGGCCCTGAGCTTCGGCGCCATTGCCGCGCGGCGCGGGAAGTAGAGGAAAAGGCCGGGTTCCTCGATCGCCGATTGCGGCAGGACCTGCACCAGGCGCCCGGCCGCAAGATCCGCGCGCGCCAGCGGCTCGAACATATAGGCGAGGCCGACGCCGGCGAGCGCCAGATCAATGGCGGCGAGCGAGTCCGTCACGATGGCCGTACCGCTGGTCTCCATGACCACATCCTTGCCATCCTCGGTCAAATCCCAGCGATAGAGAGCGCCCGAACGGACAAGCCGGTACCCGATGCAATTATGGTTCGCGAGATCGGCTACGCGGCGCGGACGGCCACGTCGCCCGATATAGGCGGGAGAGGCGACGATGACGACCTTGAAGGGCTGCGTCAGTCGGATCGCCACCATGTCCTGCGCTATCATCTCGCCGAGCCGGATGCCGGCGTCAAAGCCTTCGCCGACGATGTCGACCAATCCCTGATCGGCAAAAATCTCGACCGTAATGTCTGGATAGCGCTCGGCCATCGCGGCGACGACCTGCGTCACAGCCAATGGGATCGCGATGTTGGAGGCGTTGATCCTGAGCAGGCCGGACGGCCTGCCCTTGACGCTGCGGATACGCTCCATCCGCTCGGCAATATCCTGGAGGGCAGGGGCCGCCGTTTCCACCAGCGCCTTGCCGGCCTCGGTGAGCGAAACGCTGCGAGTCGTGCGCGCAAACAGCGGCTGGCCGATCCGCTCCTCGACGAGGCGCACCGCATGGCTGACCGCCGAAGGGCTCATGCCGAGTTCAGCCGCGGCAAGCGCGAAACCGCCGCGCCGGGCGACGGCAACGATGACAGGCAGGTGGGCGAGCAGGTCCCGGTCCATTCATGACCTACATCGCATAGTCCATGCAGATCATGCAATCTTATCGACGCCGAGGCAGAGGTCCACATTGTCGCCAACACATCGGCGATCGGGCTGGTGGCACAAAGGAGAAGAGACATGAATGCCTTGAAACACGTTACCTTCGCCGCAGGCCTTGCCTTGGCACCCGTCGATGCCGGTGGTGCCGAACCGACCGGCTGGCAGGCCCTTGCCGATGAACGCGCCGTCATTCGTATCGCCGATGCCATCGATCGCGCCGTCGACGCGCAGGACTGGAAACGCGCGCGCAGCTATTTCGCCGACCGGGTCACCGCCGACTTCAGCAGCCTGTCGGGTCAGCCCGCGGCCAACATTGCCTCCGACGATCTGATCGGCGCCTGGGCCGGTAACCTCAAGGGCAGCAAGACCAGCCTTCACCTGCGCACCAATCACCAGGTCGTCCTCGGGGCGGACACGGCGACTGTTCTGTCGAACGGCTATGCCTGGAACCGAATGGAGGGCAATGGCGATCCACTCTGGGAAGTCTGGGGCACATATGAGCACCACCTGACACGTTCCGGCACAGCCTGGAAGGTCGACGGCTTCACCTTCCGCATGACGCATGAACGCGGCAATCCCTGGGTCAAGACGACCCCGGGCCAATGACGCCCGCGTCAACCGGATCAGGATCGGAGAAGACAATGACGATGAGCTACTACACACTCGGCAACAGCGGCCTGCGCGTCAGCCGGCTGGCACTGGGCACGATGACCTTCGGCACGGAATGGGGCTGGGGCGCGGACCGGGACACGGCGCGAACGATGTTCGACGCCTATGTCGAGGCCGGCGGCAATTTCTTCGACACCGCCGACCTTTATACCGGCGGCACCGCCGAGACCTGGCTCGGTGAATTCGTGGCCGAGCGGGGCTTGCGCGACAAGGCGGTGATCGCCACCAAATTCACCATGAACTCGAACCCCGGCAATCCGAACGCCGGCGGCAACGGCCGCAAGAACATCATGCGTGCCGTCGACGCCTCGCTGAAGCGGCTGGGTACCGACTACATCGATCTCTATCTCATGCATATCTGGGACAAGCTGACGCCGGCCGAGGAGGTGCTGCGTACGCTCGACGATCTGGTTCGGGCAGGCAAGATACGTCACCTCGGCCTGTCCGACGTGCCGGCCTGGTATGCCGGGCGGGCGCAGGCGATCGCCGAACTGCGCGGCTATGAGCCGATCTCGGCGTTGCAACTCGAATACTCGCTGGCGGAGCGTGCCATCGAGCATGAATTCGTGCCGTTCGGGACACGCCATGGCGCCGGCATCATGGTCTGGAGCCCGCTGGCCAGCGGGCTGTTGAGTGGCAAATACCGCCCGGTGCAAGCGGGCAATGCCGGCCGGCTCGACGGTTTCCGCAACACCACCCATCCGGGCTTCCAGAAATTCACCGAGCACAACTGGACTGTCGTGGCGGAGTTGGAAAAAGTCGCCGCCGAACTCGGCCGCGGCATGGCTCAAGTGGCGCTCAACTGGGTGGCGACACAGCCGGGAATCGCCACTGTCATCCTTGGGGCAACGCGGCTTTCGCAGTTGCAGTACAATCTTGCGGCGCTCGATTTCTCCATACCGCCAGCGCTTCGTCAGCGGCTGGACAAGGTGAGCGGCACGCCGGCGCCATTCCCGCATTCGTATTTCGGTCCCGAGATCCAGGTTCGTGTCGCCGGCGGTGTCGTGACCGGCGACAAGCCGTCCGGTTATGCATTGCCGGTCGTGGTCGAAGGCGAGGCCGTTGCCATCAGCAGCAACTGATCCAAAAAGCCTGGAATTTTGCACAAGGGCGCGGCGTGACATCGCTGCGCCCTTCGTGTATCCGGTCAACCCGTCATGACAGCACCGCCGGCGAACCAGGAGGCCTCTTTCGCCTTCGGAGCTTGCCGCGCCGGGATTTTCGAGGAACCAGATGACGGCGAAGCCCCTCTACCGACGTGTTCTGCTCAAAGCTTCGGGCGAAGCGTTGATGGGCGAACAGCATTTCGGCATCGACGTCTCGGTCGTGGACCGCATCGCCGCCGATATCGCCGAGGCGCGCGCGCTGGGCATCGAGGTGGGTGTCGTCATTGGCGGTGGCAATATCTTTCGCGGCGTGGCCGTCGCCTCCAAGGGCGGCGACCGCGTCACCGGCGACCATATGGGCATGCTTGCCACGGTCATAAATTCGCTGGCACTGCGCACGTCTCTGAACAAGATCGGCGTCGACGCCGTCGTGCTGTCCGCGATTGCCATGCCCGAGCTTTGCGAGAGCTTTTCGCAGCGCCAGGCGACCGCCTACATGAACCAGGGCAAGGTGGTGATCTTCGCCGGTGGCACCGGCAATCCGTTCTTCACCACTGATTCGGCTGCCGCGCTCCGCGCGGCCGAGATCGGCGCGGACGCGCTGTTCAAGGGCACGCAAGTCGACGGCGTCTATTCTGCCGACCCGAAAAAGGACCCGAATGCGACACGTTTCGAGCGCATCAGCCATGCCGAGGTCATAAATCGAGGGCTTTCGATCATGGATACGGCTGCGATTGCACTTGCGCGCGAAAACAACATTCCGATAATCGTCTATTCGATCCACGAAAAAGGTGGTTTCGGCGATATTCTGAGGGGCGGCGGCCGCTGTACGGTCGTCGCGGACGAGTGATCCGGGCCCGAAGAAGGGAAACCGGATTTCGAAATCGGGCTCGAACACGGGGCTTTGCCCCGAAGCAGTGAACCCGCGGCAGACGGGTCGAGGAGACTAACATGAGTGGTGAGTACGACGATCTCAAGCGACGCATGGATGGGGCAATCGCGGCGTTCAAGCATGATCTGGCCTCGCTGCGGACCGGTCGCGCCTCCAGCAACCTGCTCGACGCGATCCAGGTGCAAGCCTATGGCACCACCATGCCGATCAATCAGGTGGCCAACGTTACCGTGCCGGAGCCCCGCATGATCTCGGTCTCGGTCTGGGACAAGTCGATGGTCGGTGCGGTCGACCGCGCGATCCGGGAATCCAATCTGGGCTTCAACCCGATCGTCGACGGCACCAACCTGAGGATTCCGCTGCCGGAGCTCAACGAACAGCGCCGCAAGGAGCTGGTCAAGATTTCGCACGGCTATGCCGAGAACGCGCGTGTCGCCGCGCGCCATGTGCGCCGTGACGGCATGGATTTCCTGAAGAAGGCGGAGAAGGACGGCGACATCAGCGAGGACGATCAGCGCAAGCGTTCCGACCAGGTCCAGAAACTTACCGACGAAACCATCAGCACTATCGATCATCTGCTTTCCGACAAGGAAGCTGAAATCATGCAGGTTTAGGGTTGGCCCTTGGCTGACCCGAAAGCGAGATCATGACAACGCCCGCGCATGTCGCGATCATCATGGATGGAAATGGACGCTGGGCCAAGGCGCGCGGTATGCCGAGGCTCGCGGGTCATCGCGCCGGCGTCGAGGCGCTGCGCAAGGCTGTGCGTGCCGCCCCTGGTCTCGGCATCTCCTTCCTGACCGTCTATGCTTTCTCGTCGGAGAACTGGTCACGGCCGAAGTCCGAGGTCAGCGACCTTATGGGTCTGTTGAAGCTGTTCATTCGTCGCGACCTTGCCGAGCTGCACCAGAGCGGCGTGCGGGTCAGGATCATCGGCGACCGGGCAGGGCTGCAGGCGGACATCAGAGGGCTGCTCGACGAAGCCGAATCGCTGACGATCCACAACACCTCGCTGACGCTTGTGATTGCCTTCAACTACGGCGGGCGCGACGAGATCGTCCGCACGGCGCGCAAGCTCGCCGAGGCGGTGGCGCGCGGTGAAATCGACAGCGAGGCGATCACCGCCGAAAGCTTTGCCGGCTCTCTCGACACGCAAGGCATTCCCGATCCGGAGTTGGTCATCCGCACCAGCGGCGAGCTTCGCCTGTCCAACTTCCTCTTGTGGCAGGCCGCCTACAGCGAGCTCGTCTTCCTGCCGTGCTACTGGCCGGACTTCAACCGTGAGCACTTCGCCGAGGCCTTGCGTGAATATGCCGGCCGCGAGCGCCGCTTCGGCGGACTGGGCCCGCAAGACGTCGCTTCGCGACCGGCCGCGGGATGAGCAACCTTCAGCTGCGTGTGATTTCGGCGGTCGTGCTGGCCATTGTCGCCCTTGGCCTGACCTGGCTTGGCGGCCTGCCTTTCCGGCTGCTGTGCGCCGCGATGGCGGCAATGATCTTTTATGAGTGGACACGCATGGCGCGGCCCGCCGCGGCCGACGGGCTTGGTTTCCTGCCGGAAGCGCTGATGGTCATTTTCGTAGGCGCCCTGATTGCCGGCCTGTCCGCATTTTGGCTGCTGCCGCTCGTGGTGATTCTGGTTGCGATAGCGGCAGCCACCGCGGGAATCCGCAAGATCGGCCAGTGGGACGCCGGCGGTCTTGCCTATGCCTGCGTGTCGGGCCTGTCGCTTGCCCTGCTGCGCGACGGCGATCATTCGGGCCTCATCGCCATCCTGTTCCTGTTCGCTGTCGTCTGGGCGACCGACATTTTCGCCTATTTCGTTGGGCGCGCCGTCGGCGGGCCCAAACTGGCGCCGTCGATTTCGCCAGGCAAGACGCGCAGCGGCGCGCTCGGCGGGGCGGTCGGTGGCGTCGTCGCGGGACTTCTGCTGGCAGCCTTTGCCGGCGCCGCCAACCTGGCGTTGCTCGGTCTTGTGGCGCTGGTGCTGTCCGTTGTCGCCCAGGCTGGCGACCTGTTCGAATCCTGGGTCAAACGGCGGCACGACCGCAAGGATTCGGGCGTGCTCATTCCTGGCCATGGCGGCATCATGGATCGTGTCGACGGGCTTGTCGCGGCCGCTCTTGCCCTATACGTCATCGGTTGGATTTTGGTGGGCGCCGATCATCCGGCACAGGGGCTGTTTCCCATTTGAACGGTGTCATTCCACGATCTGGCGCGAACGTGCCTTGGATTCGCCTGTATTGATGTCACAGTCATGCAGCGACCGCGGAAGAATTTGAGGGCTTGAGTTGAACGAGATTCTTCACGCGATTTTCAGCACGGAAGGCCTCTTTCTCGGCACGCTCGTGCCGTTTCTCTTTGTACTGACCGTGGTGGTGTTCGTTCACGAGATGGGCCACTACCTCGTCGGCCGCTGGTGCGGCATCGGGGTCAGGGCCTTCTCGATCGGCTTCGGTCCGGAGCTCGTCGGCTTCAACGACAGGCACGGTACGCGCTGGAAGCTTTGCGCCATACCGCTAGGCGGTTATGTCAAGTTTGTCGGCGACATGAGCGCCACCTCCAGCAAGCCGACATCGGATGAGCTCGAAACGCTGACCGACGAGGAACGCAAGGTTGCCTTCCACACCCAGGCGATCTGGAAGCGCGCGGCAACGGTGGTGGCCGGGCCGCTGTTCAACTTCCTGCTGACGATCGTCGTCTTTTCCGTGCTGTTTGCCTCCTATGGGCGTTATGTCGCGGAGCCAATGGTGGCGGAGGTTACAACAGGCAGTCCCGCGGCCAAGGCCGGCATTTTGCCTGGAGACCGATTCGTCAGCGTCGACGGCAGCAAGGTCGAAACCTTCGGCGACGTGCAGCGGCTGGTCTCGGGCCGCGCAGGCGATACCATCACCTTCGTCATGCTGCGCAACGGCAAGGAGGTCACGGTGACCGCGTCGCCGCAGCTGATGGAGCAGGAGGACGCGCTCGGCAACAAGATCAAGGTCGCGGTAATCGGCGTCGTCAACAACAAGGAACTCGGCCAGCCTCGTCTCATCACATACACTCCGGTGGGAGCCGTTGCGGCGGCCGTTGAGGAAACGGGCCACGTCATCGAGCGCACTGGCCAGTTTCTGCAGCGCTTCGTCGTCGGGCGCGAGGACAAGTGCCAGCTGGGTGGCCCGGTCAAGATCGCAGGCATGGCCGGCAAGGCTGCCAAACTCGGTTTCGAGTGGCTGGTGCAGCTCGTCGCGCTGCTCTCCGTTGGGATAGGCATTCTAAACCTTTTGCCGATTCCCCCCCTCGACGGCGGCCACCTGTTGTTCTACGGGGTGGAGGCCGTCATCCGCCGGCCGGTGTCGGAACGGATGATGGAAATGGCCTATCGGGCCGGTCTGCTTCTGGTGCTGTGCTTCATGGGGTTCGTGTTCTGGAACGATCTCTTTGGGTGCTGAAATCATGAAGGAATTTGGCCCGGGCATGGTCGATGTTGAGACGCCGTTTACCATGCACGGGGATATGAGTGACGCGAAAGCCACGCAACAGGGTTAAGTAAATACAAATTAACCAGAAGCCTTGCGTGTAGGGAAAATCCGGTTAATACGGTAGGGGAAATGACCGCACGTCCGGTTTTCTCGCCGTGGGGACTACGAGAAAAGGTTATTAAGCCCGATGAAGGCAGCATCCAAGTTTCTAAACGCCGCGTCAGCGGCGGCACTGTCCGCCGCTCTGGTCGTACCCGGTGCGTTCGCAGTGCAGTTCGTTGCCACATCGGCGGCCGAAGCCGCTGTCGTAAGCAGGGTGGAGGTGAGCGGCAACCAGCGTGTCGACGCCGATACCATCCGCAACTACATCACCATCAAGCCCGGCAAGGCCTTCTCCAGCTCCGATGTCGATAGCGCGGTCAAGGCGCTGTTCGGCACCGGACTGTTCTCGGATGTCCAGATCAACCAGGTCGGCTCGACCCTGGTGGTCAAGGTTTCGGAATACAAGGTCGTCAACCAGGTGCTGTTCCAGGGCAACAAGAAGCTCAAGGACAACGCGCTTCAGGCGGCAGTTCAGCTGAAGCCGCGCGGCACGTTCTCTCAGGCTACGCTCGATTCGGACGTCGAGGCGGTCAAGGCCGCTTACAGGCGCATCGGCCGTGACGATGCCGGCGTGACCGCACAGATCATGGAGCTCGGCGACAACCGCGTGAATGTGGTGTTCCACATCACCGAAGGCGATCGCACGCAGATCGCGGCAATCAATTTCGTCGGCAACAGCGCCTATTCGAGCCGCCGCCTGTCGGACGTGATCAACACCAAGCGCTCATCCTGGGTCTCGTTCATCCTGCGCGACGACGTCTATGATGAAGACAAGCTGCGCGCCGACCAGGAACTGCTGCGCCGCTTCTACTTCAATCACGGCTACGCCGATTTCCAGGTCGTGTCCGCTGTCGGCGAGCTCGACAATGCGACTAACAAGTACACGGTCACCATTACCGTCCAGGAAGGCGAGCGCTATACTTTTGGCGACATCAGCGTCGAAAGCACGATCCCGGAAGTGGACTCCAAGTCTCTGGAATCGGTGGTCGAAACCCGCAAGGGCGATGTCTACAATGCCAAGAATGTCGAAGACTCCATCATTGCCCTGACCGAGAAGGTGGCCGGTTCCGGCTACGCGTTCGCGCAGGTGACGCCGCGTGGCGACCGCAATTTCGAGAACCATACGATTTCGGTGGTCTACACGGTCGACCAGGGCACCAAGGCCTATGTCGAGCGCATCGAGATCCGCGGCAACGACCGTACACGCGACTATGTCATTCGCCGCGAATTCGACGTCAGCGAAGGCGACGCGTTCAACCAGGTGCTCATCCAGCGCGCGAAGAAGCGCCTGGAAAACCTCAATTACTTTGACAAAGTCGACATTTCGACCGTGCCTGGCTCGGCCCCTGATCAGGTCGTGCTGGTGGTCGATGTGGTCGAGAAGTCGACGGGTGAATTCTCGGTTGGTGCCGGCTATTCGACCGGTGGCGATACGGCCGGACCGTCCGTCGAAGGATCGATCACCGAGCGCAACTTCCTAGGTCGCGGCCAATTCATCAAGGTGTCCGCCGGCGGCGGCAAGAACTCGCGCGATTACAGCCTGTCCTTCACCGAACCCTATTTCCTCGGGCGGCGCATCGCTGCCGGTTTCGACATCTACAAGTCGACGAGGCAATACAAAAGCAACTACGACAGCGATACCACGGGTGCGACGGTGCGCTTCGGGCTGCCTATCACCAACAGCATCACGACCCAGCTGGCGTACAACATCTCGCAAGAGAAGTACAAGCTGGACAGCAATTGCGATGCCAATGGCGACGGGATTCCTGACGCCGGTTGTACAATTTCGCCCGCCATCTTGGATGGCATCGAGCAAAGTCCGTGGATCAAGTCTTCGATCAGCCTGGGGCTGGTCTACAACACGATCGACGACATGAAGAACCCGCACGAGGGTATCTACGCCAACACGACCGTCGAAGTGGCCGGACTTGGTGGTGATGCTAAGTTCGTGAAGCTTACCGGGCGCGGCAGCATCTATCAGACGCTGTCCGAGCAGCTTGATCTGGTCGGGCTGATTTCAGGTGGCGCCGGTCATGTCGAGAGTTATGGCAACAACGGTACTCTGCGCATCTTCGATCAGTTCCAGAGCACCGACCGCATGATCCGTGGCTTTGCCTATAACGGCATTGGTCCGGTGGACCCGAATACGGGTGACCATCTGGGTGGCGTGACCTATTTCAATGCCTCGGCCGAAGCTCAGTTCCCATTGCCGGTTATTCCCGAGAGCTTCGGTCTCCGCGGCGCCGTGTTTGCGGACGCTGCGACGCTCTATGGCAGCAAGATCAGCACGACGGTCGACCAGGCTTCTCTCGACATGAAGCTTCGTGCCTCGGTGGGTGTCGGCCTGATGTGGGCCTCGCCGTTCGGGCCGATCCGTATCGACTATGCGATCCCGGTCAAGAAGGAAGCCAAAGACGACGTGCAGGAATTCAACTTCGGCATATCGACCCGCTTCTGATCGGCGGCCAACGATGCTCCCGGGTTTTGGATCCGGGAGAAATGTTCCGACCTAGCTGGATATAGCTTCTGGAATGACCGATCCGGTGTTCTTCGCGCCATCACGCCGGTATACGGCGGCCGAAGTCGCGAATCTGACCGGCTCGGTGCTTGTCGATTCCGGCCAATCCGACGTTTCGATCGAAGCGTTGGCGCCAGCTCATGAAGGTGGCGCCAACGCGCTCGTCTTCGTCGACGGCAAACGCAATTCTGCGCTGATGCCGTCGCTGCGGGCGGCGGCGGTTCTGTGTCCGGCGGACTTCGCAAACAAGGCGCCTGCCGGCATCGCTGTCCTGATCCATCCACGGCCGCAACAGGCTTTCGCGCTGGTTGGGCGCCTCTTGTTCCCGACAGCCGCCACGCCGGGGCCAATGACCGGTGAGACCGGCGTTTCGCCGCATGCCCATATCGATCCGACCGCGCATGTCGAAGCCGGCGCTATCATCGAGGCCGGCGCGGTCATCGGCCCAGGCGTCTCGATCGGCGGCGGCACCGTCATTGCGCCGAACGCCGTCATCGGACAGTCCTGCCAGATTGGCCGTGACGGCTATGTCGGCCCGGCCGCCAGTATCCAGTACGCGCTGATCGGCAATCGGGTCATCATCCATGGTGGCGCCAGGATCGGCCAGGACGGCTTCGGCTTTGTCGGCGGCGCCAAGGGGCCGGAACGTGTTCCACAGATCGGACGGGTTATCATCCAGGACGATGTCGAGATCGGCTCCAATTCCACAGTCGATCGCGGCGCCATGTCCGATACGATCATCGGGCAAGGCACTAAGATCGACAATCTCGTGCAGATCGCCCATAACGTCCGCATCGGCCGCAATTGCATAGTAGCCGGGCTTTCAGGTATTTCCGGTTCCGTCGTGGTGGGTGACAATGTCACCATGGGCGGCGGCGTCGGGCTTGCGGATCATCTGACGATTGGTTCAGGTGCCAAGCTTGCCGCCAGAAGTGGATTTATGAGCAATGTTCCCGCCGGCGAGATATGGGGTGGCTATCCGGCACAGCCGATGGCGGAAGCCATGCGAGAGATAGCCATGTTGCGCACGATGGCCAGGGCACGCAAGCAGGGCAAGGACAATGGCTGACATGGTGGCGGCGACAACGCTGGAAGCGGTCGACATACTGGGGCTGATGAAGCTCCTGCCGCACCGTTATCCCTTCCTCATGATCGACCGCATCGTCGACATCGATGGCGACGAATCCGCCATCGGCATCAAGAACGTGACCATAAACGAGCCGCATTTTCAGGGGCATTTCCCGGAGCAGCCGGTGATGCCGGGCGTACTGATCGTCGAGGCCATGGCGCAGACGGCCGGCGCCATCTGCATCCGAAGCCTCGGGGCGTCGAAACCGTCGCTGGTCTATTTCCTGACCATCGACAACGCCAAATTCCGCAAACCGGTCGTTCCCGGCGACCAGTTGAAGATCCATGTCAAGAAAATCAAGAAGCGCGGCAACCTGCTCAAATTCGCCTGCGAAGCCCTGGTCGAAGGTACCAAGGCGGCCGAGGCCGAGATTTCAGCCATGATGGTCACCGGCGACTGACGATCGAGTGCTTATGAAAATCAAGACGTCAATCCATCCTTCCTCCATCGTGGAAGAAGGCGCCCAAATCGGCCAGGGTGTGCGCATTGGGCCGTTCTGCCATGTCAGCGGCGACGCTGTGATCGGTGACGGTGTCGAACTGGTCAGCCATGTCTCGGTGATGGGCGCGACCACTATCGGAGCGTCGACCAAGGCCTATCCGATGGCGATCCTGGGCGGACCGCCGCAGAATACCAAGCACAAGGGCGGCCGCACCACACTCGTCATCGGCGCCAACTGCACCATCCGCGAAGGCGTGACCATGCATGTCGGCACCGACACCAGCCGCGGCGAGACGACGGTGGGCGACAATGGCAATTTTCTGGCCTACGCCCATATCGCCCATGACTGCGTCGTCGGCAACAACGCTACCTTCGCCAATGGGGCGACATTGGGCGGCCACTGCGAGATCGGCAACAATGTCTATATCGGTGGCCTCAGCGCCGTTCATCAATTCGTGCGTGTAGGCGACAACGCCTTTCTTGGCGGGTGCTCGGCTTTTGTCGGTGATGTCATTCCCTATGCCATCGCGGTCGGTAACCGCGCCAGCTTGCGCGGCTTGAACATCATCGGCCTCAAGCGCGCCGGTCTGCCGCGTTCCGAGATCTATCTACTGCGCAAGGCCTACAAGACGATCTTCGACCGCTCCCGCACCGTCGGCGAGAACACCGAGTTCGCCAAGGCGGAGTTCGCCTCGTCGCCGACAGCGATGAAGATCATCGACTTCATCAGCAGTCGCGGCAAGCGGCACTATGCGGTGCCATCGCTCAAGGGCGGCGATGGCGACGATACCGATGACGAAGGCTGAGACAGCCGCGGCTGGTCTTGGTCTCCCGCCTGATGCCAGGGTCGGCATCATTGCCGGCGGCGGCAGCCTTCCGGTCGAAGTCGCTGCCGGTTTGGCCGAACAGGGTCATCCGCCCTTCATCGTGCTCATGGACGGTGAGGCCGACCGCCTTGCCGAGTTGCGCCAGTACGAGCATGAGACCCTTGCCCTGGAGGCGATAGGATCGCTCGTTCCGCTGCTCAAGCGCAACCGGATTACCCATCTGGTGCTTGCCGGCGAGATAAAGCGCAGGCCAAGACTGACACATCTGCGTCCAAGCCTCAGCCTGCTCGCCGTGGTACCCCTCGTTGTCATGGCGTTGGCGCGTGGCGACGATGGGCTGCTCAAGGTGGTGGCGCGCGGGCTAGAAGCTCGGGGGATAAAGGTCGTGGGCGCCCACGAGATCGTGCCGAACCTTGTCGCAGCCGAAGGGGTGTTGACCAAGACTAAGCCTCTGAAATCGGACTGGCGCGACATCGAGGCGGGTTTCGCGGCGGCAAAGGCCATCGGGGCGCTGGATATCGGCCAGGCGGCGATCGCGATCGGCGGCCGGACCATTGCGCTTGAAGGTATCGAGGGCACGGCCGGATTGCTGGACCGCGCCAGGGTGCTGCGCGGCCACGGCCGCATCGCCGGCAAGACGCGCGGCGTTCTGGTCAAATGCGCCAAGCCTGGCCAGGAGTTGCGCGCGGATCTTCCTTCCATGGGGCCACAGACGGTAGAGGCAGCGCATGCCGCGGGGCTTGCCGGCATTGCCGTCGAGGCGGGACGCTCCCTGATCCTCGAAGGCCCCGCAACTTTCTCGCGTGCCAATGACCTTGGGCTGTTCATCGTCGGCCTGGCCGCAGCGGAGTCCGGACATGGCTGACAGGGCGCTGAAGATCGCGATCGTCGCGGGCGAGGAGTCGGGTGACCTGCTTGGCGCCGACATCGTCCAGTCGCTCCGCCAGACAACAGGTCGCGAGGTGCAACTCGTCGGGCTCGGCGGCCGCCATCTGCAGGCGCTCGGGCTGATTTCGCCGTTCGACGCCGGCGAGGTCGCGCTGATGGGGTTCAGTGCCGTCCTGCGTGACCTGCCGCGCCTGGTCCAGCGGATCGGCCAGCTGGCGGGGATCGTTGCGGACGCCAAGCCTGACTGCCTCGTTACCATCGACAGCCCCGATTTTTCGCTGCGCGTCGCCAAAAAGGTGCGCGCGGCCAACCCGTCGATCCCGATCGTCCACTATGTCTGCCCGAGCGTCTGGGCATGGCGGCCGGGCAGGGCGGTGGCGATGAAGCCCTATGTCGACCACATCCTGTGCATCCTGCCATTCGAGGTGAAGGAACTCGATCGGCTGGGTGGTCCGCCCGGTACCTATGTCGGGCATCGCCTGACGCATGATCCGGGCGTGCTGTCGGCCGCCAAGGCGCAGGCCCAGCCGCGTGATCTTTCACCAGACCGCGTGAAGACGCTGCTTGTCCTGCCCGGCTCGCGGCGCGGCGAGGTGCGGCGGCTGCTCGAGCCGTTCGGCGAGACAGTGTCGATGTTGCGGGCTCGCGGGCATCGGCTCCGCCTGATGCTCCCGACGGTGCCGCATGTCGCGGATACCGTGCGGTCCGCGGTCACGCGCTGGGACGAGAAACCCGAGATCATCCTTGAGCCTGAGCGCAAATGGCAGGCCTTCGGCAAGGCCGACGCCGCATTGATCGCGTCCGGCACCGTGTCCCTGGAATTGGCATTGTCCGGGGTGCCGATGATCTCTAGCTACCGGCTCGACCCGGTCGCGCGCGTCGTCGCGCCGTATCTCGTTTCCGTCTGGTCGGCCCTGCTGCCCAACCTGATCTCGGATCGCGCGTTGATCCCGGAATTTTACAACGAGTATGTCAAACCGAACAACCTGGCGCGCCAGCTGGAAGCGCTGTTGGCCGACAGTGGCATGCGCGCGTGGCAGAAAGACGGGTTTGCCGAGATCTCACGGCGCATGGCGACGGACAAGCCGTCTGGTGAGATCGCAGCGCAGGTGGTGATGGGGTGCGTGAAGAGAGGAAGAGAGTGAGTAGGCAGTAGTGAGTAGTGAGTAGTGAGTAGTGAGTAGTGAGTTAGCACATTCTCCAATCTCACTACCCACTACTCACCACTAACTTGTCTCAGCGCTTGGCGATCGGCACGTAGTCGCGCTCCGGCGCGCCGGTGTAGAGCTGACGCGGGCGGCCGATCTTCTGGCGCGGATCCTCAATCATTTCCTTCCACTGCGCGATCCAGCCGACCGTGCGGGCGACCGCGAACAGCACGGTGAACATGGTGGTGGGGAAGCCCAGCGCCTTCAGTGTGATGCCGGAATAGAAATCGACGTTCGGATAGAGTTTCTTCTCGATGAAATAGGCATCGGTGAGCGCGATCTTTTCCAGTTCCATCGCGATGTCGAGCAGCGGATCGTCCTTGATGCCGAGTTCGCCCAGGACCTCATGCGCCGTCTTCTGCATGATCTTGGCGCGTGGATCATAGTTCTTGTAGACGCGGTGGCCAAAGCCCATCAGGCGGAACGGATCGTTCTTGTCCTTGGCACGGGCGATGAATTCCGGGATGTGATCGACATGGCCGATCTCGCCCAGCATGTTGAGCGCCGCTTCATTGGCGCCGCCATGGGCCGGGCCCCACAGGCAAGCGATGCCGGCGGCAATGCAGGCGAAGGGGTTGGCGCCCGAGGAGCCGGCGAGACGAACGGTCGAAGTCGAAGCGTTCTGCTCGTGATCGGCATGCAGGATGAAGATGCGCTCCATGGCCCGCGCCAGCACCGGGTTGATCTTGTATTCCTCGCAGGGCACGGCAAAGCACATATGCAGGAAGTTGGCGGCGAAATTCAGCTCGTTCTTCGGGTAAATGAAGGGCTGGCCGATGTGGTACTTGTAGGCCATGGCCGCGATCGTCGGCATTTTGGCGATCAGGCGCATGGAGGCAACCATGCGCTGGTACGGGTCGGAGATGTCGGTCGAGTCGTGATAGAAGGCCGACAGCGCGCCGACCACGCCGCACATCACCGCCATCGGGTGCGCGTCGCGGCGGAAGCCGGTGAAGAAGCGCGACATCTGCTCGTGCACCATGGTGTGGCGCGTCACGCGATAATCGAAATCGTCCTTCTGCGCCTTGGTGGGCAGTTCGCCGTAGAGCAGGAGATAGCAGACCTCGAGGAAGTCGCCGTGTTCGGCCAACTGGTCGATCGGGTAGCCGCGATGCAGGAGGATGCCGGCATCACCATCGATGAAGGTGATCTCCGACTCGCAGCTTGCCGTCGAGGTGAAGCCGGGGTCATAGGTGAAGGCGCCGGTGGTGCTGTAGAGCGAGGCGATGTCGATGACGTCAGGTCCGACCGAGCCGCTTCGCACCTTGAATTCGTGGGTCTTGCCGGCGAATTCCAGCGTTGCCGTGGCCTCCTGGCCGCCTACATCCAATTTTTTCGCAGCTTCGGTCATTGCAAACTCCTTCTTGTTTCCTCATGCCGGCAAAGGCAAATTCCGCAGGGCGACACGTCGAAATCACCGCAATGCGCGTATTCGCCACCGCATTTTAGGAGGTGCGTGCCAGATTGGGCCAGGGCCTAATGTTGCACTGCGAAACGCGCCTTTCAATGCCAATCTTCTTGGGCCAGTTTCTTCTTGGGCCAGTTTGCTCCTAATCGATTTGATCCGCTATGCGCGCGAGGCTTTCCTCGCGCCCCAGCACGGCCAGCACGTCGAAGACGCCTGGCGAGGTGCTTTTACCGGTCAAAGCGGCCCGCAACGGCTGGGCCACGGCGCCAAGCTTGTAGCCGCCGGCCAGCGCATAGTCGCGGATCGCGGCCTCGGCCGTGGCCGCTGTCCAGTCGCCGGACAGCGCATTCAAAGCTTCGTGAGCGCCACGCAGGATCTTGCGGGCATCGTCATTGAGCAGGAGAGCCGCCTTGTCGTCGATCGGCAGTGGCCGCGTGGCAAACAGAAAGCCGGCGCCGTCGACGAGCTCGACCAGCGTCTTGGCGCGCTCCTTCAGGCCTGGGAGCGCTGCCAGCAACTGCGCCTTGTTCTTCTCGTCGAGGCGCGCCGCCATCGCCGGGCCACTCTCCAGATAAGGCAAGGTGGCGATGAAGATGTCGAACAATTCGATATCGGCCATGCGGCGCATATGGACGCCGTTCAGCGCCTCGAGCTTGGCGAAGTCGAAGCGCGCCGCGCCCTTGTTGACGTCGCCGATATCGAACCAGGAGATCATGTCCTTGATCGACATGATCTCGTCATCGCCATGGCTCCAGCCGAGCCGCGCCAGGTAATTGAGCAGCGCCTCCGGCAGATAGCCCATGGCGCGATAGGCCTCGACCCCAAGCGCGCCGTGGCGCTTCGACAGCTTGGCGCCGTCGGCGCCATGGATGAGCGGGATATGCGACATCGAAGGCACGTCCCAGCCCATGGCGTTGTAGATCACGGTCTGGCGCGCGGCGTTGGTCAGGTGATCGTCGCCACGGATGATGTGGGTGACGCCCATGTCGTGATCGTCGACGACGACGGCATGCATGTAGGTCGGGTTGCCGTCCGAGCGCAGGATGATGAAATCGTCGAGATCCTTGTTGGGGAAGCGCACCTCGCCCTGGACCCGGTCCTGCACCACCGTCTCGCCCTCGGTCGGTGCCTTGATGCGGATGGCGCCCTTGACGCCGGCGGGCGCCTCCGACGGGACGCGGTCACGCCAGTGGCCGTTATAGCGAGGCGGCAGGCCCTTGGCGCGGGCCGCCTCGCGCATCGCCTCGAGCTCGGCTGAAGTCTCGTAGCTGTAATAGGCCTTGCCCAGCCGCACCAGTTCCTCGGCGACCTCCCGGTGGCGCGGCGCGCGCTCGAATTGGGAGACCGCTTCACCGTCCCATGACAGGCCGAGCCAGGTCAGTCCGTCCAGAATGGCTGATGTGGCCGCCTCGGTCGAGCGCTCGCGATCGGTGTCCTCGATACGCAACAGCATCGTGCCGCCGGTGTGCTTGGCATAGAGCCAGTTGAACAGCGCCGTGCGTGCGCCGCCGATGTGCAGATAGCCGGTCGGCGAGGGGGCAAAACGGGTGATGACCTTGTCGGGCATGAAACTCTCGGAAAACGTCTGAAGCTGGGTGCGGAGTGCGCGGACTTTCGCGCGTCGCGCGTTCATGTAGCATAGGGTGTCGAGGGCGCAAGGGGCAGACCCGATGACTGGACGAGGCCGGGGCTCGGATCGGGGCGAGGGCGCCATTGTCGGCGTCAGCGAGCGGTCCCTGTTTACAACGCCTCCGGCGATCCCACTGCCATCGCCGCTCGTGGCTGCGCCCGCAACCCAGCCGCCGCAGGCGGACAGCCCGGCGCCAACTCCGTCTCCCGCCGCGCGCGGGATTGTGCGCGTGCGCCGGCAAATCGGCCTGATTGCCTTGCCTCGCCTGCGTCACGGCGTGGCCAAGGCGGCGGAGCTGGAACTCGACCGGGGCATCGCCTTCCTGCTGGTGCCGGTCTGCCTGGCCGTTGGGGCGATCGGCTACTTTTCGCTGGCGTCCGAGCCCGATTTTGCAAGGCCCGTCGCTGCCGTGATGCTGGCGGCGATCTGTGCATTCGTCTCCCGCTCTTGGCCGAAAACCCATCTGTGTTTCATGGCAGTGCTGTTGTGTGTGCTTGGCCTGCTCGCGGCGAAGGTCGAAACATGGCGAGCCGGAACCCGGATGCTGGGCTCGGAGATATCGACGCAGCTGACCGGCCGCGTGGTCTCGATCGAAGAAATGGAGACCGGCCGCATCCGGCTGACCATGGACGTGATTTCGACGGCCCGCCCGAAACTGCGCTATGCGCCGGAAAGGGTCCGGCTCTCGGCACGCAAGATACCGCCGGAAATGACCGCCGGCTCGCTTGTCACAGGTTATGCCAAACTGCTGCCGCCGACCGGTCCGGTGCGGCCGGACAGCTACGACTTCTCCTTCGAGAGCTATTTCGCCGGCATCGGCGGCAGCGGCTTCTTTCTCGGCAATCCAACCGTTGTCTCCGCCGACGACGGTGAGATGCCGCTGCCGACACGCCTTTTTTCTGGCATCGAAGATGCCCGCGAAGCCATCGCCGACCATATCAGGGGCAGCATTGGCGGCGCCGAAGGCGAGATCGCGGCGGCGCTGATCGTTGGCGTGCGCGCCGGCATTCCCAATGAAATCAACGAAGCGATGCGGCGTACCGGCATCTATCACATCATCTCCATTTCGGGACTGCATATGGCGCTGGTGGCCGGCACCATCATGGGTCTGTTACGCGGCGTCTTCGCGCTGTTTCCAGGCTTTTCCGCGCGCCGGCCGGTGAAGAAATACGCGGCCGCCGCCGCACTTTTCTCTGTCGCCGCCTATCTCGTCATTTCCGGCGTCGTCGTCGCCGCCGAGCGCAGCTTCATCATGCTGGCGGTGATGCTGGTCGCCGTCTTGTTCGATCGCGCGGCACTGACCATGCGCAACCTGGCGATCTCGGCGATCGCCGTCATCCTGGTTTCCCCGCACGAGGTCGTCGGCCCGAGCTTCCAGATGTCGTTCGCTGCGACAGCGGCCTTGGTAGGCGCCTATGCCGGCTGGGCCGACCACCATGCGGGAAAGACGAGGCCACCGCCGCCAAAGCGATCCCTGCCCGGGTTCCTGACGCGAAAGTTCCTCTTGGCGACAGGTGGATTGGCCGTGACATCCATCATCGCCGGCAGCGCAACGGCGCTGTTTGCCATCTGGCATTTCCAGCGGGTGTCGCCGCTCAGCCTGTTCGCCAATCTGGCCGTCATGCCGATCGTATCGGTTGTGATGTTCCTGGCTGTCGCCAGCGCGTTGCTGATGCCGTTCGGGTTGGATTGGCCGGCTCTCTACCTCATGGGCAAGGGCCTGACGGCGATGATCGCCGTATCGGCGTGGATATCGGAGCGCTCTCCGATCGATGGGGTCGGGCTGATCTCGCAGCAATCCGTGCTGCTGGTCACCGTCGCGCTGGTCATCGCGACGATGGCGACGACCTGGCTGCGGCTTGCCGCGCTGCCATTCGCGCTTGCCGGCCTGTTGACCGTGTCGCACACGCGCACGCCCGATGTGCTGATCTCGGAAGATGCGCGGCTGGTCGCATTGCCGATCGGCAATGGCGAACTGGCCGTCAACCGGGAACGTCCGAACGAATTCGCAGCCGAAAACTGGAAACGCGCCCTGGTCTCAGAATCAATCGTCAAACCGGAAATGTTCGACAAGACGGACGGGCAATTCGACATCGCTAGTCCCACCGACCTGCCGCAGGGATCGCCGTTCTATTGCCGCGAAGGCCTGTGTCTTGCCAGGCACCCATCCGGCGCAATCATCGCCTATGTCGAGGATCGCAAGAACACCTGGAAGGCCTGCGCCTTCGCCGACCTGATCGTCGTCAATGACGCTACCGCCTATGACGCCTGCCACAATCCGCTGGTTCTCGTCGTCACGAAACGGCAACTCGCCCGCAAGGGGAGTGCCGCCGTCTTCTTCGATCCCCAGTCGGCCACGAGCCCGGCTGCGATCGAATTCGCCGTCGACGGACCATACCGGCCCTGGCACGAGCAGCGAAAATTCTCACGCGAGGCGAGGGGGCTGCCGCCCTATAAAAAGCCTGACAAACCTGATGGCAAACCGGTTCAGTAGCGTCTTATCAGCCCGACCAGCTTGCCCTGCACCTTGACCCTGTCTGGCCCGAAGATGCGTGTTTCGTAGGCTGGATTGGCGGCTTCGAGCGCGATCGAAGCGCCCTTGCGGCGAAACCGCTTCAGCGTTGCTTCCTCCTCATCGACCAGCGCCACGATGATTTCGCCCGGACTTGCCGTATCGGCATTGCGGATGATGACCGTGTCGCCGTCGAAGATACCGGCCTCGATCATCGAGTCGCCCTTGACCTCCAGCGCATAGTGCTCGCCGCCCATGATCATGTCCGGCGGCACCGAAATCGAATGCGTCTGATGCTGGATGGCATCGATCGGCACACCGGCGGCGATACGGCCCATGACCGGGATGGACACGGCTGAAACCGCATCGTCGTCGTTACCGGCCGCGGGCAGGCGAGAAGGCGCCGCCGCCGGCCTGATCTGGCGGCCGAGACCGCCTTGGCCAAGGCTGCCCTGGATGACGCTTGGCGAGAACTTCTTCGCCGCATTGAGGCCCGGCGCGATCGAGTCCGGCAGCCGCAGCACTTCCAGCGCGCGCGCCCGGTTGGGCAGCCGGCGAATGAAGCCGCGTTCCTCCAACGCCGTGATCAGGCGATGGATCCCCGACTTGGAGGCAAGATCGAGCGCTTCCTTCATCTCGTCGAAAGAGGGCGGTATCCCGCTTTCCTTGAGCCGTTCGTGGATGAACATCAGCAGTTCATGTTGCTTGCGTGTCAGCATGGCGGCCCCCAAGGCAGTGAACGAAGGTCTGAACCAGAATCGAAAAACAAACCCAGAACAAACACTATCTGTTCCAGTTGTGTTCCGCAACCGTTTAAAGTTTAATGAATTTGTTAAGGCGTCTGAAGTTTTTTGCCCGCGACAGCGGACGGCAATCGACCCTTTCCGCCGTCGGCAAGGACATTGAAATCGTGTTGGTTAATGGGCTGTGGCCCATCCTCCGCCGAGGCTTGGCATCAGTCTTTTTGAGGGCTTTTCCGGGGATGGATCGTAAAAATTATGGATCCATTATTCGCGGAACGAAACGAAACCAAAACGCCAACGATTGTAGCTTCGGGGCAGCGACGGATCCAGGCGTCCGGCCGGCTCCGATCAAGTGCGTGCGAACAGGCGTCGCGGAAGCGCTGAAGTCATCCGGCGACAGCTTTCAAGCTGCCGGCGCGGGCGGCGTACTCGGTCGCGCCGCTGTCTTCGCTGTGGACATAGACATGCAGGGTGTAGCCGATATGCGCAGTCATCAGCGCCTTGGCCCGCTCGACGTCACGATCGAGTGCCGCTTCCATGATCGCGGTATGGTGTTCGATCGCAATCGCTTCACGCAGTGCCTCCATCGCCTCTTCATAGCCATTCTTGAGGCCAGCCGCGGCCCGCAATGTCGGCGCCAGACCAAGAAAGCGATGATGCCGGCGCAGCTGATCCGAGATTGTCGAGCGGAAACGCAGCAGCCAATCGCATGTGGCGGCGCTCAGCAGCGCCGCATGGAAAGCCTCGTGGTTCTCGTCCCATTTGTCGACGGCCGCATCCGAGGGATCGTCGACCGCGGTCTTGCAGCGGGAGAGCCGGTAGTGGGCGGTGACGACAGCATCCTCCCACTCCTTGCCGCCTTTCTCCATCGATTCGAGGAATAGGGGGATCTCGACCACCATCCTGGCGCGCGCCAGGTCCTCCAGTTCGGCCCGCGATACCGGAGCCACGGTAAAGCCGCGATTGCTGATGGCGGTGACAAGGCGTTCGGCCTCGAGCCGCGACAAGGCTTCTCGCAACGGCGTCCAGCCGACGCCATAGGTACCGCGCAGCACACTCAGCTTGAGCGGGGCGCCGGGCATGAGGCGCGTGGTCAGGATATCGCGCCGCAACAGCTGATAGGCTGCCTCCGTCTTTGTGGAGCTGGTTTGATCCTGCATCGCGGTCCATCCGTCGTCTGGCAGTGAAAAATTATATATGATGTGGGGGCGTGGCAAGAATTATATATAATATTTGACACGGGCCGGCGGACTGACCATGATCGCCGCAGTAGCCGCGCTCCAAGCGGCGCTGATCAAATCTGGGAGGAAATGATGTTGAAGTCGAAATCCGCTTGGTTGTCGGGTTTGTTCCTGGCCGGCGCATTGATTGTGAGCGCGGGTACTGCCGCTGCCGATCAGATACGCATCGGCATTGCCAATTTCGGCGAGCATCCGCAGCTCAACGCCGCTATAGCCGGCTTCAAGAAGGCGCTGACGGATAATGGCTTCGTCGAGGGCAAGGACGTCGTCTATACGGAGAGCCATACGAATTTCGATGCATCGCTGGTGCCGCAGATGATCGCCAAGCTGCAGGCGGAGCAGCCCAAGCTGATCTACACCATCACCACGCCGGTCTCGCAGATCGCCAAGAAGGCGCTCGCGGGCTCCGGCATTCCGATCGTCTTTGCCGCGGTCACGGATCCGGTGGCGGCCAAGCTGGTACCGTCATGGGACTCCGGAGACGAAGGCATGACCGGCGCCAGCGACCTGCAGGACGTCGCCGCGGTAATGGCCTTCACCAAGAAGCTGCTGCCGAACGCCAAGCGCTTTGGCGTGCCTTACAATCCGGGCGAGGCCAACGACGTTGCCTTGGTCGAAAAGATCAAGGCGGCGGCACCCGCCGCCGGCTTCGAGGTCGTGGAAGTCGGCATCGACAACGTCAATGACATCCAGCAGCGCATCGCCTCGCTCGCCGGCAAGGCCGACGTGATCTACGGCCCGGCTTCGAACCTGATCCAGCCGGCGATCGCCGCTGTCTCCGCGGCTGCCCGCCAGGCCGGTATTCCGGTCGTCAATTCAGATGACAGCGCGGTCCGCAACGGCACCGTGCCGGCAAGCTTCGCGGTCAATTATACGCAGGTCGGTATCAACGCCGGCAACATCGCAGCCGAGATCCTGAAGGGCAAGGACCCCAAGACGATCGCGCCGTCGCGCCCCGCCTACAAGGACCACATGGCGACGATCTCGCGCAAGGCGATGGCGGCGTTCGGCATCGAGATACCGGCTTCGATGGCCGATTGCGGCTGCATCGTCGACTGACATCGGGGCAGCAGGGGTGACGGCGCGGACGCCGTCACCTTGAGGTCAGGGAGGAACGATGCTCGAGATCCGATCCGCGCGCAAAGTGTTCTACAAGGGCCAGGCCGACGAGAAGGTCGCGCTGGACGGTCTCAGCCTGTCGCTTGCCACGGCCGAGTTCGGCATCGTCATCGGCTCCAACGGAGCCGGCAAGAGCAGCATGCTCAATGCCATTTCCGGCGCCCTGATCCTCGATTCCGGCCAGATCCTGATCAACGGCGCCGATGTGACTGGCATGCCCGTGCACAAGCGCGCCGCGAAACTGGCTCGCGTGTTCCAGGACCCGATGCGCGGTACCGCCGCCAGCATGACGGTCGCGGAAAACATGCTGCTGGCTGATTTGCGCAGCAGCAAGCGCACCTTGCGCCAGGGGCTGAACGCCACCCGGCTTGCGTCCTACAGGGAGCGCCTGTCGATACTGGGCCTCGGCCTCGAAAATCGTCTCGACACGCGCGTCGACCTGCTCTCGGGCGGGCAGCGGCAATCCCTGTCTCTGATCATGGCAGTCGGCGGATCGCCGGACCTGCTGCTGCTCGACGAGCATACCGCGGCACTCGATCCGCGCACGGCCGAGATCGTCATGCAGGCAACGGTGCGCGCCGTCAGCGCATTGAAGCTGACGACCTTGATGGTGACCCACAACATGCAACACGCCGTCGACTATGGCAGCCGGGTGATCATGCTCGACGCCGGCCGTGTCCTCCTGGAGGTCACAGGTGAAGAGAAGGCGAGGGTCACGGTTATCGATCTGATCGGCCATTTCTCCGTCAAGACCGACCGCATGCTGCTGGCGAGCTGATCATCATGGGCTTTATCGAGGACGTTCTCACCAGCTTCGTCGCGATCATGCCGGTCACCCTGGCGCAAAGCCTGATCCTGGCCTTTGTCGTGCTCGGGATCATGATCCCGTTTCGGATGCTGAATTTTCCCGATCTCACCAGCGAAGGCGCTTTTCCGCTGGGCGGCTGCGTCTGCGGCGTTCTCCTTGCCGCCGGCGCATCGCCGCTGATGGGCATCGCTGCCGCCCTCGTTGCCGGCTTCGCGGCGGGCTGCTGCACTGCCTTCATCCATCTGCGCTTCCGCATCCACACGCTTCTTGCCGGCATCCTGATGATGACGATGCTCTACAGCATCAATCTTCGGATCATGGGTAAGTCCAACCTCTCCGTGTTCGGGTCGCCGACGGTGTTCGACTGGGTGCCGTTCGCGCGGCCGGGTTTCCCCGCCAGCAAGATCGCCGTAGCGGGCCTTCTCGCGCTTGTCGCCTTCATGCTGCTCTACATGTTCTTCAGGACCGAGAAGGGGACTGCCGTGCGCGCCGTGGGCGCCAATCCTGACATGGCCGAGGCGCAAGGCATCAATGTCTGGGCCGCGACCATAGGCGGTGTCGGGTTGGCGAGCGCTTTTTCGGCTTCAAGCGGCGCGCTGATGGTGCAGTCGCAGGGGTTCGCCGACGTCAATATGGGCCTGGGAATTCTCATCAACGGCCTTGCCGCGCTGATGATCGGCGAGGCCGTCGTCGGCAAGCAGACGGTCTGGCGTCAGTTGCTGGCGCCCTTCGCCGGCGCGATCATCTACTACCAGCTGGTGTCGTTCTGCCTCGCCGCCGGCATGCCGCCGCCTGATCTGAAGCTTGCAACGGGCCTGTTCGTGCTGGCCATGCTTGCCTTGCCCAGCCTGAAGCGCAGCCGGGGAGCCGCACCGGTACGCGAAGCCATTCGTGAGTAACCAGGACGTGAATAACCAGGGAATGTCACAGATCATGCACGCAACGCTCGATCTCGCAGCCGTCGAAGCCATGGACGCGGCGGACCCGCTGCGTGCCATGCGCGACCGGTTCACTTTGCCGGAAGGCGTCATCTATCTCGATGGCAATTCGCTCGGCGCCGCGGCACCCGCGATTTTCAACGAGCTGCAGAAGGCAGCGACGCAGGAGTGGGCGCAGGATTTGATCCGCGCCTGGAACACCGCCGGCTGGTTCGACATGCCGGTCGCGCTTGGCGATCAGCTGGGACGCCTGATCGGTGCGGCGGCCGGCCAGACGGTGGTCTGCGATACGACCTCGATCAACATCTACAAGGTGCTGCATGCCGCACTTGGCATGCGGCCGGACCGGTCGGTCATCGTCGCTGAGGGCGACAGTTTTCCAACCGATCTCTATATGGCCGAAGGCGTGGCCTCGACGCGGCCCGGCACCGTGCTGCGGCTCGAGGGCGTCGATGCGCCGACTATCGAGGAACTGATCGACGAGCGCGTTGCGGTCATCCTGGTCAACCATGTCAATTACAAATCCGGCCAGCTGCGCGACATGGCGGCGCTGACATGCAAGGCCCATCAGGTCGGTGCGCTGATCGTCTGGGATCTCTGCCATACGGCCGGCGCCTTGCCGGTCGAACTCGACAGCACCAATGCGGATTTCGCCATCGGCTGCACGTACAAATATCTCAATGGCGGTCCGGGCGCGCCAGCCTTCATCTACGCCGCCGAACGTCATCACGATAGAGTCCAGCAGCCGCTCAGCGGTTGGTGGGGCCATGCGCGGCCCTTTGCCTTCGAACAGGGTTATGCGGCCGGCAGCGGCATCCGCAGGTTTCTGTGCGGCACGCAGCCTGTCTTGTCGATGCGGGCGCTCAAGGGAGCACTGGACCTTTGGGACGATGTCGACATGGCGGCGGTGCGCAAGAAGAGCATTGCACTCACCGATCTGTTCGTCCAACTCGTCGAAACCAGATGCGGCGCCTACGGCCTGGAGCTGGAAAGCCCGCGCGACGGCAAGCAGCGCGGCAGTCAGGTTTCGTTCCTCCACCCGCACGGCTATCAGGTGATGCGGGCACTGATCGAGCGCGGCGTGATCGGCGATTTCCGCGCGCCATCGACGATCCGCTTCGGCTTCACACCGCTCTATGTCGGTTACGCCGATGTATGGCAGGCGGTCGAGGTGCTGGAAGATATCCTGCGCACCGGCGCCTGGAAGGATGCGCGCTTCGCGGTCAAGACGGCGGTGACGTGAAAAGTCGGCGCAATTCCTGCGGGAAAACTGTGACGCGGTTTTCCCACAGGAATTGCGCAAAACAAAGAGTTCAGAGCCGGGTACGGACGTTCCAGAGTTCCGGAAACAGGACCACCTCGAGCATCTTCTTGAGATAGGAGGCGCCCGATGTGCCGCCGGTGCCGCGCTTCAGGCCGATGATGCGTTCCACCGTGGTGACGTGGTTGAAGCGCCAGCGGCGGAAATAGTCCTCGAAGTCGACCAGTTTCTCGGCCAGTTCGTAGAACATCCAGTAGCGTTGCGGATCGCGGTACACCGTCTGCCAGACTACAAGGACCTCTTCGTTTTCCGTTCGCGTCTCACGCCAGTCCGTGCGCTTTGCGTCCGCCCCAATATCGAAGCCGTTGCGCGCCAGAAGCAGCAGCGCTTCGTCGTAGAGCGACGGCTCGGCCAGGATCACCTCCAGCTTCTGGCTGAGGTCCGGCCGGTGCTTGTGCGGCCCGAGCATGGCGAGATTGCGATTGCCGGCCATGAACTCGATGGCGCGATACTGCCAGGACTGGAAACCCGAGGACTGGCCGAGCGCGTCGCGGAACTCGGTGTATTCGCTGGGCGTCATCGTGCGCAGCACGTCCCAGGCATTGTTCAACTGCTCGAAAATGCGGGCGACGCGCGACAGCATCTTGAAGCTCGGCTCGAGCCGATCGGCACGGATCGAGCGGATCGCCGCGCCAATCTCATGCAGGGCGAGCTTCATCCAGAGTTCCGATGTCTGGTGCTGGATGATGAACAGCATCTCGTCATGCGCCGACGACAGCGGCGCCTGCGCGTCGAGCACTTTCTCCAGGTGCAGATAGTCGCTGTAGGACATGCGTTCGTTGAACGACATCTCAGCACCTTCGGACGCCGGATCGTAGGGCTCGCTCAATTGATTTTCTCCGTGCGTAGCCGGAAGCGCTGGATCTTGCCGGTCTGGGTCTTGGGCAGGGCTGCGATGAATTTGACCGATCGCGGGTATTTATAGGGCGCGATGATTGTCTTGACGTGGTCCTGCAGGCGCTTGACGGTCATCGCGTCCGGCGAGACACCTTGCACCAGCACGACATGCGCCTCGACGATCTGCCCGCGCTCGCCATCCTCGGCGCCGATGACCGCGCATTCGGCGACATCGGGATGCGACAGCAGCGCCGCCTCGACCTCAGGTCCGGCGATGTTGTAGCCGGCGCTGACGATCATGTCGTCGGAACGGGCGGCGAAGTGGAAGAAGCCGTCCTCGTCCTGCGTGAAGGTGTCGCCGGTGAGATTCCAGCCGTCGCGCACATAATCCTTCTGCCTGTCATCGGCCATGTAGCGGCAGCCGGTGGGCCCGCGCACCGCCAGCCGTCCGGTCTCGCCACGCGGCACCTCGCGCATGTCGTCGTCGACGATGCGCGCCTCGTAGCCGCCGACCGGCTTGCCGGTCGAAGCCGGCTTCCTGTCGTCGAAGCGGTTGGAGATGAAGATGTGCAGCATTTCGGTGGCGCCGATGCCGTCGAGGATCGGCTTGCCGGTCTTTCGTGTCCACTCTTCGAAGACCGGAGCCGGCAAGGTCTCGCCGGCGGAAACGGCAACGCGCAGCGATGACAGGTCGGCGCCTTCGTCCATGGCCTTCAGCATGGCCCGGTAAGCGGTCGGCGCGGTGAAGGAAATGGTCGCTTTGTAGGTCTCGATGATGTGGATCATGTTGGGCGGCGTCGCCTGCTCCAACAGCGTCGCCGCCGCGCCGAATCGCAGGGGAAAGATGGCGAGCCCGCCGAGACCAAAGGTGAAGGCGAGCGGCGGCGAGCCGACGAAGATGTCGTCGGGCGTCACCTGCAGGACTTCACGGGCGTAGGCATCTGCGATGATCAGGAGATCGCGGTGGAAATGCATGGTAGCCTTCGGCACGCCCGTGGTACCCGAGGTGAAGCCGAGCAGGGCGACATCGTCGCGGCCGGTGCTGACGGCGGTGAAGGTAACAGGCTTATCGAGCGCGGCGCGGTCGAGTTCGGCGTCATGGTTGGCGGTGCCGTCGAAGCCGATCACCTGCTTCAGGAACGCGCTGTCCTTGGCGCAGGCGGTCATCTCGTCCATCAGCCTGGTGTCGCAGAGCGCGGTCGTGATCTCGGCCTTGTCGACGATCTTGGTGAGTTCACCGGCGCGCAGCATGGGCATGGTGTTGACGACGACAGCGCCGACCTTGGTGGCGGCCAGCCAGCAGGCGACCATTGCCGGGTTGTTGGCGGAGCGGATCAGCACCCGGTTGCCCGGCTCGACGCCATAATTCTCGACCAGCGCATGGGCGAGCCGGTTCGTCCAGTCTGACAGTTCCTTGTAGGTGCGGCGACGGCCATTGCCGATCAGGGCGGTGTGGTCGCCGAGGCCCTTCTCGACCAGCCTGTCGGTCAGTTCGACACCGGCGTTGAGGTGTTCTGGATAGTCGAAGCCGTCGAGCAGGAAGTCCGGCCATTGGTCCGGCGGCGGCAGATGATCGCGCGTGAACGTGTCGGTATGCGCTGAAGGCCCAAGCATGTCGCCGCTGTCCCTGTCTGCTGCCCGGCCAGCGTGCAGGACACGTGACCAGAGGCGGTGGATCTGAATTCCTGTCTCTCGCGAAAGGCTTCGTGCAGCCGGAAAACACCTTGTCGACATGCCACCGGAAAGGTGACCATCGACACGTTCGGACAGCACAGCGGACCTCCCATTTTGTCGGCTGTTCCGTAGGCAGGATCGCACCACTCGAAATTTGTTTCAAGCCTAAAATGTTTTGCCGTGGAGCATTGACGCAAGACGTGGCGGCGGCCATTGCTAGTGTTGAAACGATGCCGCTTCGGGGAGGGTGCCGATGCTCGACCACCGCATTGCCGACTGGGACAATGCCTACGCCAACGGCGCCAATATCGCCGGCAGCGACCGTTGGCCGGCCGCCTGGGCGGAACCCGCGCAAGCGTTTCGTGACGCACTGTCGGCGCAGGGCCGGGCACGGCTCGACATCGCCTATGGTGATCGGCCGCGCAATCGGTTCGACCTTTTCCTTCCCAATAGCGCTCCCAGAGGACTCGTGGTGTTCATCCATGGCGGCTATTGGATGGAGACCGACAAGAGCTTGTGGTCGCACCTCGCCGGTGGCGGGGTCGGCAACGGCTTCGCCGTGGCGATGCCGTCCTATACGCAATGCCCGGACATACGCATCGCCGGCATTGTCAGCGAAATCGGGGCGGCGATCGCCAAGGCGGCGGCCTTAGTCGATGGGCCGCTGATGCTGACCGGACATTCGGCCGGTGGACATCTCGCCAGCCGCATGGTGACGACATCAACACCTTTGGCGGCCGATGTCGCGCGGCGCATACGCCATGTCGTTTCGATTTCAGGCTTGCATGATTTGCGTCCGCTGATGCGCACGGACATGAACACGGTGCTGAAAATCGACGAGCATGAGGCGCTGACGGAAAGCCCGGCACTGCTGCGGCCCATGGACGGTGTCCGCATCACTTGCTGGGCCGGCGGCGGGGAGCGTTCCGAGTTCCTGCGCCAGAATGCGTTGCTGGCCAATATCTGGACCGGGCTTGGCGCCACCACCAGCGCCGTGATCGAGCCCGATCGGCATCATTACGACGTTGTCGATGGCCTGGCCGACCCGGCGCACGCATTGACGCGGACCTTGATCTCGGAATAGCCGAGATCATTTTTGTCTTGTTATCAGCTTATTATGGGAAAATTCTTCAGCGCAATATCAGAACGCTGCAAGCGTCTCCTGCAACAGATGCAGGAGCAAAAGGCGCACGCAGGACCAACCCATTGGCGTCGGCAAGCATCCTCAGCATCGAAGAATCCTGGATGCCGAACGGCGTCGCCACCAGTTCGCCGTGGTCTTCCCTGACCACCGCCCGCACATAATCCTGGCGCAGATCATTGGCCGGCATTGCGATGCCCAACCGCGCCTGACGGACGTCCTGACGGTAGGCGCGGCCGCCCAGCCTTGCCAGAAGCGGCTTCAGGAACAGATGCGAGCAGACCAGGCTTGCCACCGGGTTGCCGGGCAGGCCGATGCATCTGATATCGCCGAGGCGTCCGAACATCAGCGGCTTGCCGGGGCGCATGGCGATCTTCCAGAAGCCGAGGGTCATGCCTTCGCCGGTCAGCACCTCATGGATCAGGTCGTGGTCACCTACCGAGGCGCCGCCCAGCGTGACGATGACATCGGCGCCCGCCGCGACCGCTTTCCTGACCAGGCCGGCGATGGCGTCCTTGCGGTCGGCGGCGATCCCGAGATCGAGCGCGAGGGCACCGACCGACTGTGCCACCGCAGCGACGCCATAAGCGTTGGACGAAATAATCTGGTCCGGCCCGAGTTCGCTTCCGGGCGGCAACAGCTCGTCACCGGTGGCGATGATGGCGACCAGCGGCCGTTTCACCACGCTCACTTGGGGATGATTGGCCGATGCAGTCAGCGACAGTGCCGCCGAGTCGAGCACGCGCCCCTTTTCCAACAGCACGTCGCCCTTGGAAAAATCGAGACCGACGCGGCGGATGTTGCGCCACTCGGCGGTGGGCTCGACCACCTCGATATTGCCACCGCCGAGATCCCGGACGTTTTCCTGGATGACGATGGTGTCGGCGCCGTCAGGCAGCGGTGCGCCGGTGAAGATGCGTACGGCCTGTGCCTGGCCGACCGTACCATCAAAGCCACGCCCGGCCGGCGCCATGCCGATCACCGAGAGTTTCGACGGTACCGACGCCACGTCAGCGGCACGTACTGCATAGCCGTCCATGGCCGAAGCGTTGAAGGGCGGCTGGGTGCGAAGCGCCATGACCGGTTGCGCCAGCACACGATCGACAGCCTCGATGAGAGGGACGCTTTCGCCGGCCAGCGGCATGGCGCCGTCGAGCAGGCGTTCGAGCGCCTCGGCGACCGGAACCAGCGCCATCAGGCATCTGCCTTGTAGTCGCCGGACTTGCCGCCGGTCTTTTCGACCAGCCGGATACCTGAGATGCCCATGGCGCGGTCCACCGCCTTGGCCATGTCGTAGATGGTCAGGCAGGCCACGGACGCGGCGGTCAGCGCCTCCATTTCGACCCCGGTCTTGCCGGTGACGCGCGCCAGGGCGGTGACCTTCAGGCCGGGCAGCGCATGGTCGGGCTCGATGTCGACGGAAACCTTGGTCAGCAGCAGAGGATGGCAGAGCGGAATAAGCTCATGCGTCTTCTTCGCCGCCATGATACCGGCGATGCGCGCGGTGCCGAGCACATCGCCTTTCTTGGCATTGCCGGCGAGGATGGTCTTCAACGTCTCTGGCTGCATCGAGACGAAACCCTCGGCAATCGCGGTGCGCGTCGTCTCGTCCTTGTCGCCGACATCGACCATGTTGGCCTCGCCCTGCGCACCGAGATGAGTGAGGCCGGCCGCCATCGTCAAATCGCCATAGAGCGACGTGCGTCCATTCGGACGCACAAAGTGCGCTCTATCACTTTGACTCTATGCATCGTGCTCTCCGAAAATCGATTCCGATTTTCGGGCCGATGCATCGGACGCCTTGCCCGTGAGCAGCAAGCGCGTTGCAGCGGTCACATCCCGTTGGCGCATCAAGCTCTCGCCCACCAGGAAGGCGGTAATGTCCATCCTTTGCAGTCTAAGGCAATCGTCATGCGAGAAGATGCCGCTTTCGCTGACCAGCAAATGACCACCCGGCACCATCGCCCGCAGCCGCTCCGACGTATCGAGGCTGGTCTCGAATGTCCGCAGATTGCGGTTGTTGATGCCGATCAATTGCGATGACAGTTTCAGCGCGCGCTCCGTCTCGGCTTCGTCGTGCACCTCGATCAAGGCATCCATGCCGAGTTCGAACGCGGTCGATTCGAGTCGGCTGGCCATGGCGTCATCGACGCTGGCCATGATGATCAAAATGGCGTCCGCGCCCCAGGCCCGCGCCTCGTAGACCTGGTAGGGGTCGAAAAGGAAATCCTTGCGCAGCGCGGGCAGGGCGACGGCGGCTCTTGCCCTGGTGAGGAATTCCGGCGCGCCCTGAAAGGAAGGCGCATCGGTCAGCACGGAAAGACAGGCCGCACCGCCTTCTTCATACGCCTTGGCCAGGCTCGGCGGATCGAAATCGGCACGGATCAAGCCTTTGGACGGACTTGCCTTCTTGATCTCGGCGATCAGTGCGAAGCCGCCCGATCTGCGCTTCGCTTCGAGCGCCGCGAGAAAGCCGCGCGGTGCGTCCGCGTCTTTTGCGCGTGCCTTGATCTCGGCCAGCGACACGCGCGCCTTGGCGGCGGCGATCTCGTCGCGCTTGTAGGCTTCGATCTTGCGCAGAATGTCAGACACGGTTCACCCGTTCGAAATTTCGACCAGCCGGTCGAGCACCTGCAGCGCCCGGCCGCTGTCGATGGCCTGCGCGGCGATGGCGATGCCGTCACCGAGCGTCGTCGCCTTGCCCGCAATCACCAGTCCGGCGCCGGCATTCATCAACACCGTGTCGCGGTAGGCGCCGGCGGCGCCGCCCAGCATGTCGCGCAAGGCCTTGGCATTGTAGGCGGCATCGCCGCCGCGCAGCTCATCCTTGGTATGGCGCTTCAGTCCAACCTCTTCCGGGGTCAGCGTAAAGCTGCGGATTTCGCCGCCAACCAATTCGGCGACCTGCGTCTCGCCGGTAGTGGTGATCTCGTCATAGCCATCGCCATGGGCGACCCAGGCATGCTCGGTGCCGAGCGCCTTCAGCGTCTCCGCCACCGGCATGATCCATTCCGGCATGAACACGCCGACCATCTGCCGCTTGACGCTGGCCGGGTTGGAAAGCGGGCCGAGCAGGTTGAAGATGGTGCGCGTGCCAAGCTCGCCGCGAACCGGACCGACATGCTTCATCGCCGGGTGGTGCGCCGGCGCGAACATGAAGCCGACGCCGGCTTCATAGATGCATCTGCCAATAATCTCCGGCGCGATGTCGATCTTGACGCCGAGGGCAATCAGCACGTCGGCCGCGCCGGTCAACGAGGACAGACCGCGGTTGCCGTGCTTGGCGACCGGCACGCCGCTGCCGGCAATGACGAAGGCGGAAGCCGTCGAGATGTTGACCGAGTGCGAATTGTCGCCGCCGGTGCCGACGATGTCGATGGCGCCATCAGGGGCATCGACGCGCAGCATTTTGGCGCGCATGGTGGCGACAGCACCCGAAATCTCGTTCACCGTTTCCCCGCGCACGCGCAACGCCATCAGGAAGCCGCCGATCTGCCCTGGGGTCGCATCGCCCGACATGATGATGTCGAAGGCCTCGCAGGCCTCCTCGAAGGACAGGGCGGTACCGGTCGCGACCTTGGCGATATGGGCTTTCAGCGCGCTCATCTTGTCGAGGCTTGGGCAACGGCGGCCTGGTCGATGCGGACGTCGTACTGCGTCTGCAACTGCGCCACCAATTGATCGAGCAGGTCGTCGGACATGCCGGAGGTGAATGATTTCTGCGCCTCGTCCGGCACCGAGCTGGCGTCGGCGCCGGCCGGTTCGAACACTTCGGCAACCTTGAACAGGATCTGGCCGTCGCCAGTGGGCGAGGGGATCAAGCCGGTGCCGCCTTCGCCGACGCCGAACATCACGGCGGCGCCTTCCTTGCCGAAATCGGCATCATCGGCTTCGCGCTTCAAGCCGCGCTTGGTCTGTTTTTCCAGCTTGAGGTCACCGGCGATGACATCGAGCGTGGCGCCGGCCTTGAGGCGCTTCTCGAGTTCGCCCGCCTTGGCGGCGAGCCGCTTGGTGGTCTCGGCCGCCGTCCAGTCGGCGACAACCTTCTGGCGCACCTCATCAAGAGTGCGGTCGCGGGCCGGTGTGATCGAACCGACCTCATAGAAGACGAAGCCGTTATCCGCCGTGGTCAGCGCCTCGTTTTCGGTGTTGGGTTCCGCATCAAAGACTGCCTTGATAAGCGACGGTGATTCCGGCAGATCCTTGACGATCGAGCCATCGGGCCTCAGGCCATTGCGATCGATGGCATCGATGGTGATGTCCTTAAGCTTCAATTTGGCGGCCGCGTCGGCCAGCGAACTGCCCGATGCACGGGTGTCCTCATAATTGTCATGCACATCCAAAAGGATGCGGCTTGCCTCACCCAGCGCCAGGTCCTTGCGGATCTGGTCGGACACTTCGGCGAGCGGCTTCACCGCCTCGGGCTTGATCTCGGTCACGCGCAGCAGCACTGGACCGAAGGTACCCTGAACGACCTGGCTGACTTCATTGACGTTGAGCGCGAAGGCGGCATCGGCAACAGCCTTATCGGCGATCTTGTCCTTGGCGAGTGTGCCAAGCAGCGTGTCGGCCGGAGTCTTGCCTTCGGCGGTCACCAGCTTGTCGAAGGTGGCGCCGGCCTTGAGCGAATCGAGCGCTGCCTTGGCCGCATCCGGCGTCTTGAACACAAGCTGCTCGATGGTGCGCATTTCGGGCGTGGTGTAGCGTGCCTTGTTCTTGTTGTAATCGTCGCTGACCTGCTGGTCGGTGACCGCGGTCGTATCCATGATGTCCACCGGTTCCAGGCGGACATAGGAGAATTTGCGGTATTCAGGCGCGGTGTAGGTTTTCTTGTTGGCCTCGAAATAGGCCTGGAGCACGCTGTCGCTCGGCGCTTCGATCGGCTCGACCAGCGTCTTCGGCAACGTCAAATAATCGACGGTGCGGTCTTCGCCGCGGTAGAGCGCGACCGCCTTGAAGAACGTGTCCGGGGCCTTGAGGCCGTCCGAGACCGCCTCGACGATCTGCTGGCGCACCGCCACCTGGGCGCGGTTCTTCAGGTAATCCTCGGGCCGCATACCGACTTCGTGCAGCATGTAGTCGAATGTCCTTCGGTCGAACTGACCGCCAGGACCCTTGAAAGCCGGATCTTCGCGGGTAAGTTCGGCCAGCCGGTCCTTGGAGAGGCCGAGGCCCAGCTTGCGTGCCTGTTCGTCGAGGACGGCACCGGAAACGAGCTGCGCGAGCACCTGGTTGTCGATGCCGAGCGCCTTTGCCTGTTCATGAGTGAGGCGCTGACCGAACTGCTGCGACATGACAGCGAGCTGGCGATCATAGGCGAGGCGGTATTCGTTGATCGATACCTTGGTGCCACCAGCGATTATCACCGAATCGTGGCCCGCAAAGCCGCCCATCAGCCGTCCGGAGATGCCCCAGGCAGCGAAACTGACCACCAGCAGCGAAAGCAAGGTCTTCGCGACCCAGGTACCCGCCGCGTTTCTCAATACACCAAGCATGGTTACTTCCGATTTATGCGCATTTTCGCGTGCGCCGAGTCTGAAACAAGCGCAATAGCGCCCTTCCGGTCCACTGTCGATTGCTTTGTGGCCTGATTTTGGTAGTGAGGGCCAGAGCCTGATATCGCCCGGAGAAGCACACCATGACGCCAGGAATTCGCCCGCTTGTCGCCGGCAACTGGAAAATGAACGGCACCAGCGCCTCGCTGAACGAGCTCAGGATGATCGGCAACGGTTTCATGAGCGGGCTCGACGCCGAGACCGAAGCACTGGTCTGCGTTCCCGCGACGCTGCTTTCCCATGCTGCGGAGATCCTGTCACGCACGCCTGTCCATGCCGGCGGTGAGGACTGCCATAGCAAGGAAAGCGGCGCCTATACCGGCTGCATTTCCGCGGAGATGCTGAAGGACGCGGGCGCGAGCCATGTCATTGTCGGTCACTCCGAATGCCGCGAACAAAGGGGCGAGGACGACGCGACGGTCCAGGCCAAGGCCGCCGCGGCCTGGCGTGCCGGGCTGGTGGCCATCGTTTGCATCGGCGAGACGCGGCAGGAGCGTGAGGCTGGAGCCACGCTGGAGGTGCTGTCGCGCCAGGTGGCCGGCTCGGTGCCGCCAAGCGCGACGCACTCCAACACCGTCATTGCCTATGAGCCAGTGTGGGCGATCGGCACCGGCCTGACGCCAACCGCCGCCGATGTGGCTGAAGCGCATGCGCATATCCGCGAAAAGCTGTCGGAAAAGCTGGGGACCGCCGCTGCTAGAATGCGCATTCTCTATGGCGGATCGGTCAAGCCGTCCAACGCGGTGGAACTGCTGGGCGTCCGGAATGTCGATGGCGCGCTGGTCGGCGGCGCCAGCCTGAAAGCGGCTGATTTCCTGGATATCGCCGAAGCCTATCGCAGCATTGCAGGCTGAGATTCACGAGGATGGGCGGCTCTCGTCCCGTCCAAATTCGTTGCAAAGGGCGCGTTGCTTCCCATATTCCGGCCACGGGCTTGGAAATGCCGTGAAAGCATTGTATTGAGCCGCCTCCAATTCACCGGTCGTGTCCGCGGCCGGGCAAGGCCTTGCCAGGATAAACTATGCAAACCGTACTGATCGTCATCCATCTAATGGTCGTGCTCGCCCTTGTCGGCGTGGTGCTGCTGCAGCGCTCCGAAGGCGGCGGTCTCGGCATTGGTGGCGGATCGGGCTTCATGACGGCGCGCGGCGCCGCCAACGCTTTGACCCGGGCGACGGCGATCCTGGCGGCTGCGTTCTTCGTGACCTCGCTGACCTTGTCGATCATTGCCCGCTACGGCGAGAAGCCGATCGACATTCTCGATCGGGTTCCCACGACCTCGGACGGCAAGGGCGTGCTCACCCAACTGCCGGGTAAGACCACGCCGGCACCCGCCGGCAACGCCACGCCGACGCCGCCGTCCGGAAACGACGCCGCGGCAAAGCCTCCGGCAACGGCCCCGGCCACCGCGCCAACGACCAATGGGACCACCAACACCGCGCCGGCGGCGCCTCAGGTTCCGAACCAGTAACCTCCACGTTTCCAAACCGCGATCTGTGATCGTTTGAACACAGTCGCGGCAAATGCTGCGCGATCACGAAGATTCGACGGGCGGCAGTGTGGTCTCGCGCTTGAGGCATCCGCGCTTATTCGACTATAGATTGCACGCGGCATTTTCGGCGTCCTTGGGGGACGTCGGGCGACGCCGTGGGCAACAAGCATTGAACGATCGGATCTTCGCCATGCAGCTTCGCAGCTTCATTTTCCTGGGACTTTGCGCCGCAATCGGCATGAGTTCCCCGGCCTTCGCCGGCATGCCGGCAAACATGGCCGCACAACAGTCGGTGTCGCTTGAAAAAACTGACGCCATCCCCGTCGCGGCCAAGAGCGATGCGGCGCAGTTGAAGCTTCTCAAGAAGAAGAAAAACCCGACACCGGACGATCTCGCCCAGATCAAGAAGATCGAGGCCAAGATCGCCGCTGGCAAGGAAGACGCCAAAGCCAAGGCGCTCGAAGCCAGGAAGCTGGCGATGCGCGAAGCGGCGAAAGCCAGGGCTGACGCGGACCGGAAGGCATTCCTGGCCAGCAAGGGCCAGAAAGCATCAGCATCTGAAGTAGCCGATGCCAAACCGGCCAAGAAGACCATCAAGGTCATCGAGCCGATTGAACCGGTCACGCCGATCCAGTCGGCCGAGCCGATCCCGGCCGAGGCGATGAATGTCGCTTTGACCGGTAACAATGGCGAATTGCGCAGCGAGGTCGTCGGTGGCCAGAAGCAGTCGAGCGGCGGTCTGTTTGCTGGTCTGTTCGGTGGAACCTTATCTGGCTCATCGATCAGTTATCTGCCCGAGACACGCGCGCTCGACTCGGCACTTGCCCAGAAGAACGCCAAGAAGCCGTTCAAGGTAAAGCCGGAATTCGTGCCTCAGGACGTGGAATTCACGGGCTATGATGCCGGTACAATCGTCATCGACACCAGCGCTCGCCGGCTCTATCTCGTCGAATCGTCCACGACCGCGCGTCGCTACGCCATCGCGGTCGGTCGCGAAGGCCTGCAGTTCAAGGGCACGGTCGCGGTCGGCGACAAGCAGGAATGGCCGCGCTGGATCCCGACGCTCGACATGCAGAAGCGCGAGCCCAAGCACTACGGCCAGTACAAGGACGGCATGGCCGGCGGTGGCCAGAACCCGCTCGGCGCCCGCGCCATCTATCTCTATGACGGCAAGAAGGACACGCATCTGCGTATCCACGGCACCATCGCGCCGCAGTCTATCGGCACCAGCGCCTCCAATGGCTGCTTCCGTATGATGAACGAGCACGTCATGGATCTCTACAGCCGAGTCCGGGTCGGCACCAAAGTCGTCATCATCTGACGTCTCCATCATCATGCCGAAAGGGCCGGCTCAGCCGGCCCTTTTGTTTTGCTTGGAGCGGTCCAACGTTTTGTAGAATCGCCAACCCGCTCCAAGTCTTTGTTTTTATGTCAATTCCGGACGGAAGACCGCTATGCGCTTTTTCTTGGAATTGCTCTAAGGTCCCGGTCAACCCGTTTGGTCGTGATCCCGTCCGAAAACCGGATCCCACTTTTTGGGGATCAAGGTCCGAGCGCCTTTTTGGGAAAAAGCCTTCGCGGCGGTTTTTTCTCTGGCGGAATCAATCAGGCCGCGTTAAGCGATGACTCCCATGGCGCGATATGTATTCATCACAGGCGGCGTGGTTTCCTCACTTGGAAAAGGCATTGCCGCAGCGGCCCTTGGGGCTCTCCTGCAGGCGCGAGGCTATCGCGCACGCATCAAAAAACTCGACCCCTACCTCAATGTCGATCCCGGCACGATGTCGCCGTACCAGCATGGCGAAGTGTTCGTCACCGATGATGGTGCCGAGACCGACCTCGACCTTGGTCATTACGAGCGCTTCACCGGCCGTTCCGCCAATCAGCAGGACAACATCACCACCGGGCGTATCTACAAGAACATCATCGAGCGCGAGCGGCGTGGCGACTATCTCGGCGCGACCGTGCAGGTCATCCCGCACGTTACCGACGAGATCAAGAACTTCGTCCTCGACGGCAATGACGACTATGATTTCGTGCTGTGCGAGATCGGCGGCACGGTCGGCGACATCGAGGCGATGCCGTTCCTCGAGGCGATCCGCCAGCTCGGCAACGATCTACCGCGCAACAACGCTGTCTACGTGCATCTGACCTTGATGCCCTATATCCCGACGGCGGGTGAACTGAAGACCAAGCCGACCCAGCATTCGGTCAAGGAATTGCGGGGCATCGGCATTGCGCCTGACATTCTTCTGGTGCGCGCCGACCGTGCCATCCCCAAGGAAGAGCGCCGCAAACTGTCGTTGTTCTGCAATGTTAGGGAGAGCGCCGTCATTCAGGCGCTCGACGTGCCGCATATCTACGACGTGCCTATGGCCTATCACAGGGAAGGTCTCGATTCGGAAGTGCTGGCCGCCTTCGGCATCGACCCGGCGCCTAAGCCGCGCATGGAGCCGTGGCAGGCGGTCTCGAACCGCATCCACAATCCGGAGGGCGAGGTCACCATCGCCATCGTCGGCAAGTATACCGGCCTCAAGGACGCCTACAAATCTCTGATCGAGGCGCTTTCGCATGGTGGGCTGGCCAACCACGTCAAGGTCAAGCTCGACTGGATCGAATCGGAAATCTTCGAAAAGGAGGACCCGACGCCTTGGCTGGAGAAGGTGCATGGCATCCTCGTGCCCGGCGGCTTCGGCGAACGCGGCTCCGAAGGCAAGATCCTGGCGGCGAAATTCGCGCGTGAGCGCAAGGTGCCGTATTTCGGCATCTGCTTCGGCATGCAGATGGCCTGCATCGAGGCGGCGCGATCGCTGGCCGGCGTCGAACATGCCTCGTCGACCGAATTCGGCCCGACCAAGGAACCGGTCGTCGGTTTGATGACCGAATGGCTGAAGGGCAACATGCTGGAAAAGCGTAGGGCGAGCGGCGATCTCGGCGGTACCATGCGGCTCGGCGCCTATCAGGCCGAGCTCGCCAAGGGCTCGAAGATCGCCGATATCTACGGCGACACCCAGATTTCCGAACGTCACCGGCACCGCTACGAGGTCAATATCGACTACAAGCAGCGCCTGGAGGATTGCGGGCTGGTCTTTGCCGGCATGTCGCCCGACGGTGTGCTGCCGGAGACGGTCGAATACCCCGACCATCCCTGGTTCATCGGCGTGCAATATCATCCCGAGCTGAAGAGCCGGCCGCTCGATCCGCATCCGCTGTTCGCCAGCTTCATCGAGGCGGCGGTGGAGCAGAGCCGGCTGGTCTGATCGCTACCATGCGGACCTATGTGGCGCTCCTCTACAGCATCACCCTGGGAGAGGGGCGGCGGGTCGTCATGTCCGACCTCAAGGCGATGGCGGAAGGCCTTGGCCTGAAGAATGTCCGCACCCTGTTGGCGACCGGCAATCTGGTTTTCGAGAGCGAGAAGATCTCGGTCGCCGGACTCGAGGAGCGGCTGGAATCCGCCTTCGAGCAGACCTTTGGCCGCCATGTCGACATCATCGTCCGTGCCGCCGGAGACTGGTGCAAACTCGCAAACGGCAATCCATTCCCGAGCGAGTCGGTGGAAGCCGGCGACCAGGTCGTGGTGCGCGTGATGCGCAAACCCGTGGCCGAGGATGCGATATCTGGCTTTCAGGCTTATGCCGCAGTGGACGAGAAGGTGCTTCTGGTCGGCGGCGACATCTGGGTCGTCTTTTCACGGGAGAGGCCCAGCTCGCGGCTGCTTGCGGCCGCAAATCACAAGCGCATGGGCATCGGAACCTCGCGCAACTGGAATACGGTGCGCAAGCTGGCCGAGATGACAAGGGCATAAATCTGGGGCGGCGTTGCGCCGCCCCAGAAATGCCTTTCAGGCTTTTGCTATCTTGGCGCCTGCACCCAGGGCGGCGGTGCGCAGCACGTAATAGATGACGCCGGCGATCGCCACGCCGAAGAACCAGCCATAAACGCCCCACCAGGACGGCAGCCAGTTGGTGAAGTTCGGCAGGATCGAGGAGAAGATGGCGCCGATGCCGGCGGCGATGAAGGCATTGACGTGCCAGCCACCCTGGAAGCGGAACTCGCCGTCCTCGCGATAGAGCGCCTCGACGTCGACCTCGCCCTTCCGGATCAGATAGTAATCGACCATCATCACGCCGAAGATCGGTCCCATCGTCGCGCCGATGACGTTGACGAAGGAGGCGGCACTGCCTTCCCACGGTGCGAAGGGATAGAGAACGAGCGCGATGACGGCGGCGATGTAGCCACCCTTCTTGAAGTCGATCTGACGCGGGAAGACGTTGGAGAAGTCGAACGCAGGTGAGACGAAGTTGGCCACCACATTGATACCCAAGGTCGCCACCGCGAACGTCAAGGCGGCAAGGGCAGCTAGGAACAAGCTGTCGAACTTGGCCGAGATCTGGTCGGGGTGCAGCAGCACCTCATGGTAGACGTCGTAGGCGGCGATGGTGGTGACGCCGGCGACCAGCGAGAACAGGATGAGGTTGACCGGCAGACCCCAGATGTTCCCCTTGCGCAATGCCGCCTGATTGGGCGCATAGCGGGCGAAATCGCAGAAATTGAGATAGAGCGCCGAAAAATACGTCACCCAGATCGCGGCCACCGCGAACAGCGACGTCCACGAGCCCGGCGTTCCAGGCACGCCGGCGTCCTTGGTCTTTTCCAGAAGCACGTCCATCGGGATGTCGCTGGTGAAGGCGAAGGTTCCGGATTTGACGCAGAGATAAACGGCCAGGAGCAGCATCATCACCCAGACGGCGGGGCCTGCCCAATCCTGGAACCGGCGCACCGTTTCCATGCCTTTCTGGATGATCAGCAGTTGCAGGGCCCATATGACCACGAAGCAGATCACCTCCAGGCCGGAATGGCCGAGGAAATGGGTATTGGCGTTGAAATCGGCGAACGATTGCGAGCGGATGAGCAATGCGACGATCGCACCGGAGGCGGCGGCTGTCTGTGCGCCGTACCAGAAGCAGGCGACGACGGCGCGCACCAGTGCCGGAATGTTGGCGCCCCAGATGCCGAAGGAGGCGCGGGCGAGCACGGGGTAGGGCACACCGGTCTTCACACCGGCGTAGCCGACCATGTTCATCAGCGCGTAGATGATCAGCGAGCCGATGCCGATGGCGATGATGAAATTGACGAAGCCGCCACAGAACAGAAACAGGCTGGCGGCGAGGTAGTAGCCCCACAGGCTATGGACGTCCGACGTCCAGACGTTGAAGATCGAGAACGGTCCCCAGTTTCGAACCTTGGCGGGAGCGAGGTCTTCATTATACAGGTCAGGCGATGCGCCTTGTATCGTCATTGCAATGTCCCCTTCTTGCATCACGCGCCCTCACGCGTTGACCGCAGAGGTTACGCCTGACGCGGGGGAACCGACAAGCAAGCTATTTGCCGGCTTTGGCCTTAAAGATATTCAATACGAACCGCGATTATCGACGGGCCATGATGGTGAGCCGCTTTTCAAAAGGCCTGCCTGTCGATTCGAATTTTCGATCCACGGCTTCAGGCTGGATGAACCCGCGTTCACAACATCTGTCGGCAAGAGCGGCTGCTTACAGCATGTCGCGGCGAATAGGATTCGCCTGACCTGCTGTAAGCTTCTGATTTTATGCATGTCGTAATCCCGGAACCGAGGACGCTTCCGCGCGACATGCATTAGGCGATGGCCATGACCCGCTTGTGGTCCTCGACTTCGGAAAGCAGCCAATCCTGAAACAGGCCGGTACCCGGCTTGTTGCCTATGCTGCGACGCTGATGCAGGTAGATGCCGGCCGGATAGGTGTGGCGGGCGCTGAACGGGGCGACCAGCTTGCCCTGCTGCAGCAGATCCTGGGCCATCATCGTGTCGGCAAGCGCTATTCCAGCGCCATTGATCGCCTCGCGCATGATCAGCGTGCAATCATCCAGCGTCGTGCTGGATTTCGGCGTCGTGTCCAAGACGCCTTCCTGCTCCAGCCAGCGCTTCCATCGCATGGTCTCGCATTCGTGGATCAGATGGTGATTGACCAGATCGGCGGGCGATCGCAGCGGCATCGGCCCGTCGAGCAGCGAGGGCGCGCAGACCGGCGTCAGAACCAGCGGGATCAGCAGCGTCAGCGCCGGGCCGGCCTTGTAGACGAACTCGTCGACGATGGCCAGATCGAAATTGGCCCGCTTGCCCGATGTCGATATCTCCAGATCCACGGCCGGATGCTGCCGGCGAAAGCTCGGCAACCGGTCCGCCAGCCAAAGGTTCAGAACTGCCGGCACGCACAGGACCCGGACACGCTGGGTCCTGCCGTGGCTCGGGCCGTTGGCGAGACTGACATCGTCGGTAGCGCGCCAGATGGCCTCGAACGCCTCGGAGAGGCTGCGTGCATAGTAAGAGCCCCGGATGGTCGGCGTTATCTGACGAAAGCCGCGCTCGAACAAATCCTGACCGAGATTCCTTTCAAGCGCACGGATGTGACGGCTGATGGCAGAGGGCGTCAAATGCAGTTCTTCCGCTGCATCCTTGACGCTGCCGAGACGTGCGGCGGCCTCGAAAGCGCGCATGCCATTGAGTGAGGGTAGGGCCATTGGCCGATCATGAATTGTCAGTTGAGTTTTTGTCAATCGACATGGACAAAATTGGCGTTTGATCGCTTGGCCGGTTCAGGGATACCCAAGAGGGAAGAGCAACTAAGTCTTCTTACGAAAACGACTATTTGGGGACTTCGGCACCATTCCACCAACGGCGGCGACCGGCTTGACCGGCTTCCACCGGTGGCAGGCGAAGCATTGCGCAAGCTGCAATCGGCGCTTCGGCCAAAGCCCACAATGAGGAGAACGCCCACTTATGCCTCAATCGCCAGTGCCGGTCTTTGAAACGGCGGAAGAGATTTCCGCGGAAACCTCCGTCGTCGTGATCTTGCAGACTGCCCAGACAGGCTTTGGTCCGCGGGCAATGGCACTGGATACCGAAATGGGCGGGATCCTCTCCCGGGCATGTGCCGATACGACCGTCTTGGCCGAATCCGGCACCTGTATCGATGTCATTGCCCCCCAGACGGTATCGGCCCGTCGCGTGATCGTACTTGCCCTGGGCAAGGCCGAGGCCGTCACCGCGCTCTCCTTGGCGCACGCCGGCGGCCTGCTGGCTGCGCATCTGGAAGGCAAAGGGGAATGCGCGGCTACCCTGGTCCTGGACCCTATTGCAGGCATAGGTCTGCCGGGAGCGGAAATCCTGGCAAGAATAGCGCTTGGCATGCGGCTGCGGCGCTATCGTTTCGACATGCGCAACCGGCGCCAAAGGGCGGGGGCGGATCGGACCCTGCGGGTGCAACTGGTCGGGGCCGGCGGTTCGGAGCTGAATTCGGCACTGGCGCGGATCAATGCCATCGCGGATGGCGTCGAATATGCGCGCACGCTGGTCAACCTGCCGCCGAACCATCTCCATCCCGACAATTTCCACGATCATCTGGAGCCGTTGCACGAAGCTGGCATCGACGTCGAGATACTCGATACGGCAAGGCTCGGGGAACTCGGCATGAACGCGATCCTGGCCGTGGGGTCAGGTTCGGTGCGACCGCCGCGCGTCGCGGTCCTGCGCTATCGCGGCAAGGGTGGCCCCGCACAGCCGCTGGCCTTCGTCGGCAAGGGCGTCTGTTTTGATTCCGGTGGTCTCTGCATAAAGCGCGGCGAGCAGATGTTCGACATGAAGGCCGACATGGGCGGCGCGGCCGCGGTGGTCGGCCTGCTGATCGCGCTGGCCCGGCAAGGCAGCCCGGTGCACGTGGTCGGCGTGCTCGGCATTGCCGAGAACATGCCGTCGGGCACCGCGCTCAAGCCGCGCGACATCATCACGACAGCGTCCGGGCAGACCGTGGAAGTGTTCGACACGGATGCGGAAGGGCGCCTGATCCTGGCCGACTGCCTCTATTATACCGCCTCGCGTTTCAACCCGTCGGTGATCGTCGACCTCGCCACTTTGACCTATTCGGTGATGCGCGGTCTCGGATCGGTATTCGCCGGCCTCTTCAGCACCGACGATGCCATCGCCTCGCGGATGATCGCGGCCGGAGAAGCGGTCGGCGAGCGGTTCTGGCGGCTGCCGCTCGACCGGGCTTATGACGAGGGGCTGCAATCGCCGTTCGCGGACCTGCGGCATCACGCCAAGGACATGGAAGACGGCGACGCTCCCTACGCCGCGGCGTTCCTGCGTCACTTCACCGAGGATCGGCCCTGGGTGCATCTCGACATTGCCGGCAAGGAACTGGCCGACACGGATCGGCCCCTTGGCAGGCAAGGCGCCACGGCGTTCGGCGTGCAGATGCTGGAAGAATGGGTTCGGTCCAGCCGGGAGGCGAACTAGTGACAAGCAACATGTCTTCAACCGCGCAAGGAGCGGGGATGTCATCAGAAATCGTCACCAGGGAAGGGCGGGCCGGATTCGGCGGCTACGAAACTTGGTATCGGGTCAGCGGCGAGCTCGATGCCGGCAAGGCTCCGGTCGTTATCCTGCATGGCGGGCCGGGCGCCGCCCATAATTATGTCGATGCCTACAAGCTTCTTGCCCGAACAGGCCGTGCCGTCATCCACTACGACCAATTGGGCTGCGGCAATTCAACCTTGCTGCCTGACAGAGGCGCCGATTTCTGGACGCCCAGGCTGTTCATCGACGAACTTGAAAACCTCGTCGATCATCTCGGGATCCGAGGCGGCTTCCACGTGCTCGGACAGAGCTGGGGCGGCATGTTGGGCGCTGAATATGGGGTGACGCGACCGAAGGGCCTGAAGTCGCTGACCATCGCAAACTCACCGGCGTCCATGACGCTATGGGTACAGGAGGCCAACCGGCTACGCGCCGACCTGCCCAAGGACGTGCAGGAGACGCTGACCCGGCACGAACAGGCCGGCACGACGGATCATCCGGACTACCAGGCAGCGACGATGGTGTTCTACGAGCGCCATGTCTGCCGGGTCGTGCCGTTCCCGCCCGAAGTGACTGAGACTTTCGCCCAGGTCGTGCGCAATCCGACCGTTTACAACGTCATGAACGGTCCGAACGAATTCCACGTCATCGGAACGCTGAAGAGCTGGAGCATCATCGACCGCTTGCCAGCCATCGATGCTCCCACGCTGATCATCTCCGGCCGTTACGACGAGGCCACGCCTGCGACAGTGCAGCCCTTCAAGGACGGCATCAAGGGATCGCGCTGGCAGATATTCGAGCATTCCAGCCATATGCCGCATGTCGAAGAGCAGGATCTATGCATGCGGGTGGTGGGAGACTTCCTGGACGACAACGACAACTGAGAAAAGGGGAACTACGACATGAAGAAATTGCTCTTGGCGGCGTCGGCCGCGGCATTGCTGGCCGGCATGTGGCTGGCTCCGGCACAGGCCGAATATGTCAAAGAACACCGAGGCGGCACTATTCGCCTGCTGGCCCGCTCGGCCGCCGGAACGCTCGATCCGCATATCAACTACACCGATCAGGGCTGGCAAATGTATCAGCCGATCTATGACGGCCTGGTCGCCTTCCGCAAGGCCGAGGGCATGGACGGCTTCACCATCGTTCCCGATCTGGCCGAGGCGCTGCCGCAGGTCAGCAATGACGGAAAGACCTTCACCTTCAAGCTGCGCAAGGGCATCAAGTTCTCCGACGGCAAGGATCTCGGCGTGAAGGACGTCGTTGCTTCCTTCCAGCGCATCTTCAAGGTCTCCGGACCGACCTCCGGTACCTTTTATGCCGGCATCGTCGGCGCCGACAAATGCCTTGCCGACACCAAGAGCTGCACGCTGGAAGGCGGGGTTGTGGGCGACGAAGCGGCCGGCACCGTCACGTTGAACCTCACCAAGCCGGACGCCGAGATTCTCTACAAGCTCGCCTTGCCGCACGCCGTGGTGCTGCCGGCGGACACGCCCGCGGAAGACATGGGCTCCAAGCCCATTCCCAGCACCGGTGCCTACATGATCTCCGCCTTCGATCCCAACAAAGGCATGACGGTGACCCGCAACCCCAACTTCAAACAGTGGAGCGAGGAAGCCCAGCCGGACGGTTATCCTGATGTCGTCCAGTATGATTTCGGCCTCTCCGAGGAAGCTGCCGTCACCGCGATCCAGAACGGCGAAGCCGACTGGATGTTCGACGCACTGCCCAGCGATCGCCTTGGCGAACTTGGCACCAAGGCCATGGACCAGTTGCACATCTCGCCGCTTTCGGCCTGGTGGTATGCGCCGCTCAACAATCGGCTGGCACCGTTCGACAATGAAAAGGCGCGCCAGGCCGTTGCCTACGCCGTCGACCGCAACACGCTGGTCAAGCTGTTTGGCGGCAAGGTGCTCGCTTCGCCGGTATGCCAGGTCCTGCCTCCGGACTTCCCCGGCCACGAGGATTACTGCCCCTTCACCAAGAACCCCGGCGCCAAATGGTCGGCGCCTGACCTCGACAAGGCAAAGCAGCTCGTCGAGGAATCGGGCACCAAGGGCCAAAAGGTGACCATCATCGTCGAGGACACGGCCATTTCACGGTCCATCGGCGTCTATCTGCAGAGCGTGCTGACCACCATCGGCTATGTCGCCGACGTCAAGCCGATCTCTTCCAACATCCAGTTCACCTACATTCAGAACACCAACAACAAAGTGCAGATGTCCGTCACCCAATGGTACAAGGACTATCCCGCGGCTTCGGACTTCCTGAACATCCTGTTCAGCTGCGCCTCCTTCCGCGAGGGTTCGGACGCTTCGATCAACATCGCCGGCTTCTGCGACAAGGATATCGACGCCAAGATGCAGAAGGCACTGGACCTCGGCGTGACCGACCAGAAAGCCGCCGACAAATTGTGGGCCGAAATCGACAGGCAAGTCACGGACGAGGCACCGGCCGTCGGCCTTTTCACGCCGAAGCGGCTCGACTTCGTCAGCAAGCGCGTTGGCAATTTCAAGTTCAACCGGCAGTTCAACTGGATGATCACCCAATCCTGGGTACAGTAATGGCCTGGGTGCAGTAACGAACCGCGGAGGGGCACGTCCGTGTCGAACGAAGCTGTCGCCATGCCGCGCAAGACGCGAGGGCCTTGGGCCGTCGCGTTTGCGAAGCTGGCAACGGACAGGGCTGCCATGGCATCCCTGGCCGTGTTCCTCCTCATCGTCCTCGCCTGCCTTAGTGCGCCTCTCTACGCGAAATGGGCTGGCGTGGACCCCTTCGCCTCGACGCTCGACGCCGTCATCCAGATCGACGGCGCCGACGTTCCGGTGATGGAACAATCGACAGAGGGGCTCGGGCTCGGCTACACGCCGCTCGGGCCGACATGGCGGCTCGGCAATTACTTCCTAGGCGCCGACAGCCAGGGGCGCGATGTCATGGCCCGGATGCTCTATGGCGGGCTGAGCTCGCTGCTGATCTCCGGGGCGGCCACCATCTTCACCCTGATTCTAGGCACGGCGGCGGGATTGATCGCGGGATATTTCGGCGGCTTCACCGACACGGTGCTGTCGCGCTTGCTGGATGTGCTGTGGGCGTTTCCGATCTATCTCCTGGCGATTTCGCTTTCCATCGTCACCATCGCGCAAGGCATCTCGATCGGGCCGATCGAGATCGAGTCCGGCAGTCTGTGGCTGCCGGTCATCATCATCGGCATCGTCTACATACCCTACGTGGCGCGTCCGATACGCGGGCAGGTCCTGTCGCTGCGCCACAGCGAGTTCGTGCTCGCCGCGATCAATCTGGGGGTGCCGGGGCCGCGGATCCTGTGGCGCGACATCTTGCCCAACATCACCACCACGCTGATCGTCTTCGTGCCGTTGATGATGGCACTGAACATGCTGACGGAATCGGCGCTTTCCTTCCTGTCGATCGGCGTGCAGCCGCCCGCGGCGAGTTGGGGCACCATCATCCAGGACGGCCAGGCGCTGCTTTACACCAGGCCGTTGGTGGCGCTTGTACCGGGCCTGGCGATCGCGGTTTCCGTGATGGCGCTCAATGTCTTCGGCGACGGCCTGCGCGACGCGCTCGACCCACGCTCCAAGGTTCGGCTGGGGCGCGACTGATGATCTATGCCATCCTGCGCCGTTTCGGTCAGATGCTGTTCGTGATGTTCGGCATCTCGGTCATCGTTTTTTTGATCTTCTTCGCGACGCCGGGGGCCGACCCGGCGGCGCGCATCGCCGGCCGCAATGCGTCCCCGGAGGTGCTGGAGGCGGTGCGCCACAGCTTCGGCTTCGACCGGCCGCTCTACGTGCAATATGTGAAAATGATGGAGAAGATCTTCGTCACGGGCGATCTGACCTCCTTCGTCAATCGTGGCTGGAAGGTGGTGCCGGCGGTGATGGATTCGATCCCTGTCACACTCTCGCTGGTGTTCGGAGCGGCGATCCTGTGGGTGGTTGTCTCGATCATGATCGGCATCGTCGCCGCCGCCAGCCGTGACAGCTGGCTGGACAAGCTGCTGATGGCGTTGGGTCTGCTCGGCATTTCCATGCCGGTCTACTGGCTGGGAGAGGTGATGAACCTGATCACCCAGAGCCGCTACCACGACAGTTGGGCGTTCTCCTGGGTGCCGCCGCTCGGCTACAAGAATTTTTCCGACGATCCGAAAGGCTGGTTCCTGACGCTGGTCATACCCTGGATCACGCTGGCCATCCTCTACATCGGCATCTATGGGCGGGTGTTGCGAGCGGCCATCATCGAATCCCTGCAGGAAGACTATATCCGCACGGCCCGGGCCAAGGGCCTGTCGGAGACCCGCATCCTGCTGCGCCATGCCTTGCGCACGTCGCTCATCGCCTTCGTAACCTTGTTCGGCCTCGACTTCGGAGCGCTGGTGGGCGGCTCGGCCCTGCTGACCGAGGTGGTGTTCGGCCTGCACGGCATTGGCAAGCTCACCTATGACGCGTTGCAGAACCTCGATCTGCCGATGATCATGGCGACGGTGATGTACGCTTCCATGTTCGTGGTGATCGCCAACGCGGTTGTCGATTTCGTTTACATCCTTCTCGATCCGCGCCTGAGGACATCATGATATTGTCGGTGCGTGATCTCCGGGTATCCTTCCGGACCGATGACGGCCTGGTGAGGGCCATCGATGGCGTTTCCTTCGATCTCGCGGAAAGCGAAATTCTCGGTGTCGTCGGCGAGTCCGGCTCCGGCAAGACAGTGTCGCTGCTTGCGGTGATGGGCCTGATCACCGACCCCAACGCAATCATCGAAGGCTCGATCCGCTACAAGGGCCGCGAGTTGGTCGGACTGCCGCCGCGCGAACTCAGGCGCCTGCGGGGCAACGAGATCGCGATGATCTTCCAGGATCCGATGACGGCGCTGACGCCGGTCTACACCATCGGCTGGCAGATCGCCGAACAGATCCGCGCGCATCGCAACATCAGCAAATCGAAGGCAATGGAGCGGGTGGAGGAACTTCTGGCCGAGGTGAACTTCCCCAACCCCCACGAAGCGATGTCGCGCTATCCGCATCAGCTCTCCGGCGGCATGCGCCAACGGGCGGTGATTGCGATGGCGCTGTCCTGCAACCCGGCGCTGCTGGTGGCGGACGAGCCGACCACGGCGCTCGACGTCACCGTGCAGGCCGGCATTCTCGATCTCGTGCGCAAGCTGCGCGCCACGCACAAATCGGCCGTCGTCTTCATCACGCATGACATGGGCGTGGTCTCCGAACTCGCCGATCGGGTCATGGTCATGTATGCCGGCCGCATCGTCGAACGCGGCAGCCGCACGGAGTTGTTTTCCGACCCGCGACACCCCTATACGCGTGCATTGCTTGGTTCGATCCCGCCGCTGACTGGTGCGAAACCCCGCCGCCTGCCAGCCATCCCCGGGTCACCGCCATCGCTGCTGCGGTTGCCGCAAGGCTGTGCCTTCGGCCCGCGTTGCCCGGTCCGGTACGAGCCCTGTCTAACCGGCAAGCCCGAGCTTGGCGCCGCCACGCACGCGGCGGCCTGCTTTCGGGTGGCGCAGACATGAGCGGACCGATGATCGACAACGACCGTCCAATCCTCGAAACGCGCTCGCTCGGTAAGCGCTTCTCGATCGGCACCCGTTTTTCCGCCGAAGGCAGGCGAACCGTCCACGCGGTCGACAATGTCTCCCTGACGGTGCGGCGCGGAGAAACCGTCGGATTGGTCGGGGAGTCCGGATGTGGCAAGTCCACGCTGGCGCGCTGTCTGGTTAGACTCTACGACATTTCAGACGGTGAGCTTCTGTTCGAAGGCGACGACATCACCTCGAAGTCGCTGTCTGAACTGAGGCCCCTGCGGCGGCGCCTGCAGATGGTATTCCAGGACCCGTCGGCCTCGCTCAATCCGCGCCGGCGCGTCGGCGATCTCGTGGCCGAACCGTTGCGCATCCATGGCAGGCTCTCATCGCGCGAGATCACCAACCGCGTCGCGGAACTCTTCGACCTCGTCGGACTGTTGCCGGACCATGTCATGCGCTTTCCCCACGAATTCTCGGGCGGGCAGCGCCAGCGTGTCGGCATAGCGCGCGCCATCGCCCTCAATCCCGATCTCGTCGTTCTCGACGAACCGGTCTCCGCGCTCGACGTGTCCGTACAGGCGCAGATCGTCAACCTGCTTGCCGACCTTCAGGAGAAGCTGGACCTCACCTATGTCTTCATCGCCCACGACCTGTCCGTGGTGCGTCAGGTCTCGAGCCGCATCGCGGTCATGTATCTCGGCTCGATCGTCGAGGAGGGGGCCGCGGAAGAGGTGTTTTCAGCCCCGGCCCACCCTTACAGCCAGGCGCTGATCTCGGCTGTTCCCGTCGTCGAGACTACGCCCGGCGGGACGCGCAAGCGGATCATCCTGACAGGCGACGTACCGAGCCCGCTCAAGCCGCCATCCGGCTGCCGGTTCCATCCCCGATGCCCAATAGCGGTTGAGCGCTGCCGCACAGAGCGGCCGGAGCTGAGGGAGTATAGGCCCGGCCGCAAGGTGGCGTGCCACTTTCCGACGGTATAGGCGACATCGCTCATCCATCCGACCGCCAGATTCTTCAAAAATTCAGTTTTTCGCATGGAACCAACCGCCGGGCGGCGCGTTATATGGGGTTCGGTCGAGCGCATCTCGATCGACCGGAGGAAACAATGGACTACCTGCATTTCTTTTCGCCCGTGCGAATATCGCGCGGGCAGGGGTACCCTGTAGAAGAAGTGGACAGCGTCGCCGAGGCGATGGTTTTCTTGCGCAAATGGCCGACAGGACGGCGCGGGCCTGTGTATCAGTGCGCGCTGAATTGCTGCTCGGCCGCCTTGTCGGGACAGATGTCGGCGGAGGAAGCAAGAAAGGCGTTCACCGGCTTTGCCCGGATCACGCGGCTTCTCGACGATGACACGGCTCTGCCGATGGGCAGCGACAGCAAGGCAAGCATACACGCGCTGCGGCGGTAGCCGCCGCGGCCTTTACTGTTGGTGGATCGCGCCCGTTGCGGGCGCGATGTCGCTTGCGCTGCGCTTCGGGGCAAGCCGTCCCCGGCAAACCTGCGGCCGGAGGCGATGACATCGGCATAGTAGCTGCGAATGGCTTCGTGGCCGCGCGGAAACCATCCACCGCCACAGTCGATCACCCCATCCGGTTCGAACAGCGCCGTCATACCATCGACGTCGCCCGCATGTTGCCGCGCAATCAGCAACGGCTCCTGCGGATCGTAGACCGGGTTTCTCAGACTCGGGTCGCTCATCGCCGTAACTCCATTGTTGAGACGGGGTCCGGCGCAATTGGCTCAGACATACCCGGCAGGTCGAGGATTCCTTGGTTCAGCAAGCAATCGTCCGCACCTACGCTGATGACCAAGGACGGCAGACAGTTTGATTGCGGCAATAAATACGCTACATGTCGCGGCAGAACCCGATCCGCCTGGACGGATCGCCTGGAAAACCAATCCGAACAACATGTTGAATGCAAAACTCGCAATCGCCCCGATGATGGACAGGGCAGATAGATAAGTAATATCAGATGGTTGCGGAAGGTCGTGTGCAAAAATCGCACACGAAAGTTCTGCTTCTCTTCCATTTTCGTTCTTGCGACAGACTAGCCGAGTTGCCGCTCAACGCGCCCTATTGCATACGCGCTTGCCGAGCGATCATTTGCGCTAGCCTATCCACTGTTCGCCACCGGCCAGTTTTGTACAGATGAACAACTAGGCTCCAGCGGGCTCTTGGACGTCTGGAGGAAACGAGAGGGTAAGAGGCGGCCCACGGCGTTCGAGGTTCAACTCGAAGTGGCTCCCCGGGCCGGGAAACTGCGAACTATGCTTTGCCGATCCTCCTCAAAACTACGCCAAAGCCCTCCGTGCGGGTTGGGAAGCGTGATCGCGACCTCGCCGAGCGGACCCGGCTTGCCGGTGGTCCGAAGCCGACATTGAGAGCGCGCCGTCTTGCTCGCTGTCGAGAAGGGCCAAGTCCGGACAAAAGACCTGACCGACATCGGCGTTCCTCGCTGCTACCTCGCCCGCATGTGCGGAGAGGGGCTGCTCATCAAGGTATGCTACGGAACAGTTCGTTGCCAAAACCGCGGTTTGCGAAGGGGAGCATTGCTGGCGTTCCAGGCGCGGTACTCGCTTCGTCCAAGCGCGGATCGTCGGGCTCTTCGGCTGCTCGGATTGCAGGGCTGCGGGCCGTGACCGCCGGCCGGTGTTCTTCACACTCACTCCTGACTACGAAGGCTAGCAGCAGGCGCTCAACCGCGACTGGAAGCCGACGTTCCCATAGTGTCACCTCTGCAGCGGCCCGGCACTCGCGAGCGGGGGCGGCCAGCAAATACCGGGCCTAACCGGCGCTGTTGCCTAGTCGCGTCGGCTGCAACCCTTATGCGCTTCCGCTAATATGGGCGAAGCATGCGATTGAAGGAGATCAAAGGCCTGGCGACGGAGCGACGCCCGGCCGGTGCGTGGCCCCGGCGGTAAATATTTCACCTTGTTGCAAAAGTAGCGCAGACTTTTCATGGGAAAATGCGCCAAACTGGAAGTTGACGATTTGGAGACGAAGGCATGAAACTCAGGCTCATCTGTTCCGCGGCGTTTCTGGCAGCCTCTTCTCCAGTCCTGGCGGCCGACTTGGTTGAGCCAGTGGCCGCCATGCCGTACTCGTGGACAGGCTTCTATGTCGGCGCTCAAGTCGGTGGCGCCTGGAATGACAGCCGTTGGTCGCCGGCAAGCTCTCCGGGCTTCGTTCCCTTTAATACAAACGGGTCCGGAGCCGTGTACGGCGGGCAGATCGGCTACAACTATCAGATCAACCAATTCGTCATTGGCATTGAGGGCAACTTCGCAGGCTCTACCGTAAAGGGCGATAGTCAATGTCCGGCCACGCCTGGGTCGGTCTGCCAAACCAAGCAGGACTATCTGGGTTCGGTGCGCGGACGCCTTGGGTACGCAATCGATCGGGTGCTTATCTATGGCGATGGCGGCGTTGCATTCAGCAAGTACAAGTTTGCCGAGACGCAGCTTTTGTTGCAATCTTTTGGGGGTGGGTCTCGGGAAACTTGTAC